>WRMQ01000151.1 GCA_009777055.1 Oscillospiraceae bacterium | reverse complement strand
TACCGGCACACTCTTTCCCCGCAAAATCGGGAAACAGACTGGCAACGCCTGAAAAATATGATGTTAAAAATAGTTTGCTCATTGGAAACCCCTCCACATTTATCTTGAACATATTCGAGAACTCCCAAGCCTTGCAAAACCTAGCTTCCAGAACATCATGGAATAGCAGCCACCTCCAAGGAAGGCATTTCTATGAAATGCCTGTTTCCATAATATGGAAATTGTTACCATTTGATCGCATTTTCGGAGGTGATGCTTCATGCTAGGCCATTGGCGGCCTCACTCGGAGTACCAGGCGCAGCTTGTCGTTGGAGCTGCCAGCATCTACGGGAACGACCCGGAAGCAATCGAAAGGCACGCGGACGGGCTTGCGAAGGCGTACATCCTCGACCTCGACCCCGTGATGGGCCTGCTCGCCGAACTGTACCCCCAGATCGGCGCGCCGGCGCGCGACCAACCCGAACTCGTCAGGTCGATCATCATGATGTCCGAGTACAGGGTCGAAAGCGTGCAGGAGTGGCACAAAATGCTGCTCAAAGACCCTGTGCTCAGGCTCATAGTTGGCCTGCCGAAGGAAAAGCTCCACGGCGCAGGCTCCTACTATGCTATTGCATTCAATAATCACAAAGAAAAAACAAGATTCTGAGTTCTGAGTTCTGAGTTCTGTGTTCCTTGGTTTGCGGGCGGAGCCTGCCGTATGCTATTGCATTCAATAATCACAAAGAAAAAACAAGATTCTGAGTTCTGCGTTCAGAGTTCTGAGTTCTGCGGGCAGAGCCTGCTGTATGATATCACGGACAGGCTGTGGGGCTCCACCCGCGAAGAGAACAGGGCCGCGCGCGACAGGACCCGACCCCCGCGCAAGAAGCCCCGCGCCAAGCCCAAGAAAGGCGAGAAGCTGCCGCCTAGGCGGCCCGGGATCGTGGGCCAGCTCGTGGAGAAGGCGCTGGAAGGGCGCACGCTGGGCGAGCGCCCCGAGCTATTCATGCAGCTGGTCTTCGCCAAGGCCGCTGTCGAGCCCGCCGCCGAAGAAGGCCTGCTCGGCGACGTGCACGACATCCCCGTCTCAGGGGACGGCACGTGCATTGGCACCGGAGGGGCGTCAAGGGGGATCAAGATATGCGAATGCCGCAAGGACGGCGTTTACAACTGCGGCTGCAACCGCAGGTTCTCAGACCCTGACGCGAGGTGGGGGTACGACAGCTACCGCAACGTCTTTTTCTACGGCCACACCATGTACGCCCTGACGTACTACAACGACGTCATCAAAGCAGACATACCGCTCTATATCCGACTGGTACAAGCGCAGCGCCACGACAGTGCCTCCCTTATCTTCGCCTGCTCCGAGTTCTGGGAGCTGTACCCAGAGATGGAGATCGGCGCTTTCATAGGCGACTCCGCGCACGACAACCTGCCGACATACCGTTTGTTCCACGAGTTTGGCATCGACGCCGTCATCGCCTTGAACGGCCGCTCGCCCACCGAGGCCGGCGGCTTGGCGACCGATTCCGACGGCACCCCCCTCTGCACGGCTGGCCACAGGATGGTCAACTGGGGGCGCTGCCCTGACAGGGGCAGGACCAAGTTCCGCTGCCCGCTCGCCGCGTGCAGGGTCGAGAGCTGCGGCAACAAGCACGAATGCTCCGAGTCCCCGTACGGCAGGACCGTCTACACGCACCCTGACATGGACCTGCGCTTGTTCACTTCCATCCCGCGGCATAGCGACGAATGGAAGCGGATGATGAACTCGCGCACTGCGTCCGAGCGGTTCAACAAGCGCAACTCCATCGACTACGAGATGCAGAACACCCGTATCAGGGGCAAGAAGCGGATTTTCATGCGATCCGTCGCGAACTCTGTCAATATCGTCCTTGACGCAAGGCTGAAAAACATGAGGCTTGACTTCATGGCCTTGGTCAAGGACGCGGCTAATGCCGCTGCATAGCTAGCACAGCTAGGCTGCGCCCATACCCCGGACCTACTGCCAATTTACATTGGATGGCTACGCTATTCCTTTTTCAAGGTTCAGCGCGGAAACTGCCGCCGACTTTCCGCTGGACCGGCGAAAATGCCGGCAGCCAGGGCCGCGATTTTGCTATTGCCTATATTTTCCACCGATTTCAGCCGCACTACCGCTACCATTTATTCCCTGGGAGCTACTTCTCGAATATCTTCTATCTTGTTTGCTTTCTATTATATCATGTAATTGTTGACAACAGTATGGCAACATTCTATAATGATAAAAAAGATTTTTGAAAGGCGGCTGTCAGATGAAAGTTGACAGGCTTGTTAGCATTATTATGATACTCCTTGATAAAGAGCGGATTGGCGCACAGGAGTTAGCGGATATGTTTGAAGTTTCACCACGCACAATCTACCGCGACATAGACACTATCAACATGGCGGGTATTCCTGTTCGCGGGGCATCGGGAGTGGGCGGCGGCTTTGAAATCATGCAGAAATACAAGGTTGATAAAAAGGTTTTTTCGACTGCCGACCTTTCCGCTATCCTGATGGGGCTTTCAAGTCTT
>WRMQ01000150.1 GCA_009777055.1 Oscillospiraceae bacterium | reverse complement strand
AGTACCTGCGCTCGCTGACGCCGGTGCAAAGCCCCCACCTCAACCGGGACGGCACGCTCACGGCCTCGGCGGAACGAGGCAAGGCTCTCTTCGAGCGCAGCGGCTGCGTCAGCTGCCACACAGGGCCGAATTTCACCGACCTGAAGATGCACCCCTCTACAAACAGCGACGTCACCTGGGAGAACCGCGACATGAAAACCGCTACCCTGGTGGAGGTCTGGCGCACCGCCCCCTATGGCTACAACGGCAAATTCGCCACGCTGCGGGAAGCGGTCGAACACAGCCAGGGCGCCGGAAAACTCAACGGCCGCCAGCTGGACGACCTTACGGACTACGTAGCGTCCATCGGCGGGGAGGGGGAGTATTACGGCGTGGAGCAGCTGCTATCGGACAACAAGGGCAAGCAGGAGATCAATTACCTGGAGTCCGGGGCCGTGCTGCACAGCATTAGCATACGCAAGCAGCTGGCCAGCGCCGTGCCCGCCGCCCTGCGCATTTCTCTGCACAGGGCCGCCGGCACGGTCATTGCCAGCGAGGACATCACCCTAGAGCCCATGGCAGCCGGCGATGTGGCGAATGTCAGCTTTAAGATGACCCTCCCGGAGGACCTGGCGGCAGGGGATTATCTCCTGGTGCGCGTTGCCGGGGGAGGGAATCAATTGGCGAGTGATTGGAAGGTGGTGTATTGATGAAACAGCACAGCGGGAAAACGGCCCTCGTGCTCTGCGCGGTTTTGCTCCTGGGCATTTTGCCCTTGCGAGGCCTTGTGCCCGCCCAGGCCGCGCAGACCATCCGTTCCAGCGAAAACGGCGGCCTGCACAAGCTCGCGACTGATTTCGCCAGCCAGTACATTGTGATAAAGGGCAAGGCCATGGGGGCCTCCCACTATGCCTACACCGACGCCCTGGCCGAGACCGCGCATTCCCCCGGCATCAGCCAGGAGTACAATTTCCGCCCCGGCGCGCAGATGGTGCTGCTGTCCATGGCGGCGGCGGCGGGCCGGGTCACGATCCGGGAGGAAATCCTCATCGACGACAGCCGCGGCGTCCTGCGCGACCCGGATGTCTCCCCCGACGGCATGACGGTGCTCTACTCCCATAAAAAGCACGAGGGCGACGACTTCCACCTGTACAAAATGGACCTCTATAGCCGGGAGGTCACGCAGCTGACCTTCGGTTCGGGCGCGGCGGACGTGGAGCCGAAATTCCTGCCCGACGGAAAAATCGTCTTCAGCTCCACCCGCTGCACCCAAGTGGTGGACTGCTGGATCACCCCCGTGATGAATATGTTCGTGTGCGACCCGGACGGCGGAAATGTCCGCAGGGTGGGCTACGACCAGGTGCACACCACCTACCCCACCGTCACCGCCGACGGGCGCGTGCTCTACACCCGCTGGGACTACAACGACCGCAACCAGATGTATATCCAGGGCATCTTCCAGATGTTTCCCGACGGCACCAACCAGACGGAGGTCTACGGCAACAACAATAGCTTCCCGACCTCGCTGCTCCACACCCGGGAGATCCCCGGCCAGCCTTCGAAGTATATCACCGTGGTCAGCGGCCACCACACCTACCAAAAAGGCAAGCTGGCCATCGTGGACACCGCCCTGGGCCGCAACCACCCGGACGCGGTGCAGTTCCTGTTCCAGCGCCGGGATACCGGCTTCGACAAAAGCCCGAACACCGACCACCAGGGCCAGGAGGGCATCCAGTACAAATACCCCTACGCCGTCAACGACCATGAATTCTTGGTGTCGAGCATCGATTCCACCGGCATCAGCGACCCGGACGCGAAGTTCAATATTTACTACATGAACAGCCAGACCGGCGCGAAGGAGCTCATCTCCTCCTACGCCAGCGGCGGCAATGGCATCCTTGGCGCCGCGCAGATCGTGCCCGTGAGGACCCGCGCGATGTTCGAGCGGCCTTCCATGGTCAACGAGAGCATGTCCACCGGGCGCTTCTACGTCGGCAATGTCTACGAGGGCGAGGGCCTGGCGGGCGTGCCCGTTGGCGAAGCGAAATACCTGCGGGTGGTGGCGCTGGAGTTCCGCACGGCGGCCATCGGCGCGAACACCTCCCTGGGGCTGGGCGGCAGCGACCCCTCAACGCCCGTGGGCAGCGGCAACACCGCCTGGGATGTCAAGAAAATCCTCGGGATCGTCGACATCGAGGCCGACGGCTCGGCGCTGTTTGAGGTCCCGGCTTACACGCCGGTGTACTTCCAGGTGCTGGACGGGGAGGGCGAGCTGATCCAGTCCATGCGCAGCTGGTCGACCCTCATGCCCAACGAAACCTTTTCCTGCGTGGGCTGCCATGAGGACAAGAACACAGCCCCGCCCGTGCAGGCCCGGCGCACCGTGGCCATGGAAAAAGGCGTGCAGCGGCTGCGGCGCGACCTATGGATGACCGACGGCACCCACGAGATATACGACCCCTACAGCCACGCCGAGGGCTTTAGTTACCTGAAGGAGATACAGCCCATCTTAGACAAAAGCTGCGTGTCCTGCCACAACGACCGGGACGCCGCGGCCGCGC
>WRMQ01000149.1 GCA_009777055.1 Oscillospiraceae bacterium | reverse complement strand
TGCTGGAGGCGGGCTGCCCCCGGCCCCCAGCGCCCCTCCCCCTGCCGGCCTGTTCCCCACGGCCGCACGGCTCGAAAAAGCAAACGGCCTTGGTCGTGGTACATGCGCGCGTGCGGAACGACCTGCGGGCAGCTTGTGGCTGTGGCCTTTTCTTACGCAGGCTTTGGCCTGGCCATTTCTTTGTCACACCAATGCTGCCCGCAGTTCGTTCCGCACGCGCGCATGTGGCACCGCCGGAGGCAGGCCGTTTGCTTTTTCGAGCCGTGCGGGCTTGTTCGCTGTGGGCAAATTCATCCCGCGCGGGAAAACCAAAAGGCCTCTTCCCCGCGGAAGGGCCGTGCGGGGAAAAAAAACGGGGACGGCGTCCGGCAGTGTCCTGCCGTCTGCCGTCCCCGCTTTGTCCGGGGAAACCCCGGACAAAGGGCCTTGCGCCTTAATGGGCGATGGCGGTAATCGTTACTTCAAAATCCTCGCAAAGGTTGCTGAACGTGATAAACCCTTCGCCCGCCGTTGCGGTAAATCTAGTGGTGTTCGCATGGGAGGTGTGATCGATGGTAATCCTATAACTCCCGGTGGAGCCGCTGCCGCCAATGGTCCCAATGGTTTCATTGTTTCTAACCTCGCCAGCGCTGCTCGCGGCAACAGTGCCTCTAGAAGATGCCCAGTGGAGAATGAGGGTCGTGTCCCTGTTGGCAACTCCACCCGCCGGGGCAGTTCCGAGAAGCGGGCCAACTTTATTATTCTCTCCATTGGTATTAACGATTTCCACAATGGCATTCTTCCCGCCGGTATTGACTGCCCCGCCTGCTTCACCTTTGATAACATCACTAGAACTCGTCGCTGTTCCAACCAGGTACACGCTGTAGGTCCTGTCGTTCATGTCAGGCGGGTTTGTTAAGCCTGCTAAGGTGATCTCGCCAGGGCCGCTGAAATTGCCAGCGCCTGCTACTGCGTCAACCGCAGTGAGGGTTGCAGCGCCTAGTTTTGGTGATGAATCTACAACTGGGAAATACTTGTTGTCGCCTTCAGCGTCCTTGTCATACAACACGTATGTTCCCGTTGTTATGTCAATCTTCCCGTCCCCGGCGGTTCCCTGGGAGCCAGGGCCAAGGCTGACTTTGCCGGTGAATTTGAAGGTTGCCGTGGTGAATTCGCCTACGCCGCTGACGGTCACGTGGCTGTCGCCAATCTTGCCGTCAACCTTGGCGCTCCTCTCGTTGTTTTGGGTAACGCCGCCCGTCTCAAGCTGAAAATCGCTGTCGCCGCCGCCGGCTCTTATCCTGAAGCTGGCATGGTCTGCTTCTTCCACCAGGGTCTTGCCGTCGATGGCTTCCCTGAGCTTGAAAGCGGTCCAGTAGAGGATGATTTTCGTGTCGTTCTCGGGCGACCCGGCGCCTGCTGCGATTAGCGCTTTCTCGCCGTTGGTAGTGGAGGCTCTCAAGAGGGCGTTCTTCCCGGCAAAACGGGAGTTGATGCTCGCGCCGTCCGTCCCTGAATCATCGACCGCGTACACGTCGTACACATGGCCGTTGTCGAGGCCGGTGATCGAGGTCACCGCAGGGGAAGTAGTCAGGGCGACCGAAGCGGCGGCAGCCCCTCTTGGCGTGTTGTCATCGGCGGGGGACGGCGCAACAAGGGTGCCGTTTGCTCCCACCCCGTACCATTGGTCGCCGCGCCTTACGGCGTACCGCGTTCCCGCCAGCAGGCCGGTGATCACCGTGTTGCCTTCCGTGCCCTGCGAGCCGGGGGCACGGAGGACCGTCGCGCCGAACACGGAGAACTCGGCTTCAAGGACCGCGCGCCTGGGGCCGTACGAGGACTCCACCAGCCTAACGCTGTGCCTGTTGCTCACCCCGGAAAGCGTGAACGGGTTCGGGATCAGGGACCTGTTGCCAGGGGGGCCCGTCCAGAAAAGATCCCCGTCGAATTCGTAGTCGTCTCTCGCCGCAAGCTCGAGCCGCAGGACGGGCTCGGTGCCGATCGCGAAAACCCCGACGTTCCACTGCGCATGCTCCAGCGTCCACTCGGCCTTGCCGGCGTTCGCCGAAATCATGGACGCCTCTGGCTGGGCCTGTTCCATCTCCACCGGCGGGTTTATCCCCAGGATCGTCCTGCTTTCCGCGGAAAGGCTGCTCACGGGAATCCGGGGCACCGGCGCGAACCTGAAGGTCACGGTTATGCTCGACGAGTTCAGGTACGGCGCGCTCGCGGAATAGTAGCCCTGGTAGCCGAGATCGTCGTACGCCTTTTCGTAGAAAAGCGCGAAATTGGGAAGCTGCCCGTTCACGAAGAGGTAGCCGGGCTTGGCCGCCAGGCTGACCGTCAGCACCGGCTCGTCCCCCCTGCTGAACACCGTGGCCCCGGCCCGCAGGCCCGACCACACGGCGCTCTCCACGCTCCATTCGACGGCCGAGGCGTTCGCGCCCGCTATCGTGCTGGGCTCGCTGAAGGCGCGGGCTTCGTAGCCCTGCCAGTTGTAGGGTGCGGGCGGGGGCACCACGCCCAGGATGAGCCCCATGTATATCGTGTTCCCGCTGCCGCTGAAGGTCCCGACGGTGCCGCCGCCCCCGCCGCCGCCGAAGCCGTCCGCT
>WRMQ01000148.1 GCA_009777055.1 Oscillospiraceae bacterium | reverse complement strand
TTGACGTCGCCCGGCAGCGCGTTGCCGTAGTCGTGGGTGGCGGTGACGACGATCACGCGCTTGCCCGCCGCCTGCACCCGCCGCAGCTTGGCGACCAGCGCGCGGTGCTCGTGGGCGTGGCCGTCGCAGGTCAGGTCGCCGGGGATCAGCAGCGTGTCGCAGTCCGGCTCGGCCAGGAACTGCGCCAGGGCGGCGTCGAGGATCGGCCCGCTTTCCAGCAGGGTTTTTTGGTCGTCGTGGGGCGCGCGCTCCGGCATGGGGTCGCGCAGGTACAGGTGGGTGTCGGTGAACAGCCAAAGTTTCTTCATGAAATTTTTTCCTTTTTATGCAAATTTTCTCTTGGAATTTGGGGATTATTGTGATATAATGTTCCATCGAGTTGATAGAGGGAGAATGTATGTCGGGAAAAGTAAGCGGCGATTACCTGCGCTATCATTTGAACTGGGAAGCGGACGAGATGGTCTTAACGGACGCCGGCGGCCAGCTGCGCAACCGGATCGAGCTGGTAAAAATGCCGATGTCGCCGGTGTTTCGTTCCCTGCGGCTGCTGGCGAACGGGAACTATAACGAGCACTGCCGGTTCACCGTTGACGTGGAATGCGGCGAGGGGGGCGACTCGGCGCTGCTCTATCTGCGCCGCACGGATAACTTCAACTCCGTGGTCAACGTGGCGCGCTCGCTGGTGCATCAGGTGCTGAGAGGCCAGCTGACAACGCGCGAGACGGAGGTGGCCACCCTGCTATTCGAGGGCAGCACGATCCGCTACATCGCCGGGCATCTGCAGATCGCGGAAGGCACCGTAAAACGGCTGATGCACAACATCTACCAGAAGCTGAACGTTGCCTCGCAGGTGGAGCTGATCCGGTTTATCTACGACGGCCTGGCGCAGAACGCCGCGATTGGCGAGGACATCAAGCTCCGGTTGTGCTCCAGAGGCCACCCGGTCTGCAGGTATTCGGACTGCTCAGGCTGTGAAATGCGGCGCGGCGTCGAAGAGGCTGGCCCCCGCGGCGTCGATGGCGAGGATTAACGGGAAGCCGCGCAGCTCCAGGCGCTTGACGCTTTCGCAGCCCAGCGCGGGGAAGGCGATTTCCTCGCAGGCGGCCACGCACTGCGCGGCAAGGGCGCCCGCGCCCCCGACGGCGCAGAAGTACAGCGCGCCGTGGGCCGCGATGGCAAGGCGGGTTTCTTCCGCGCGTGCGCCTTTGCCGATCATCGCGGCAAGGCCCCGGGCGAGCAGGCGGGGGGGGTAGGGGTCCATGCGGCTGGAGGTCGTGGGCCCGCAGCTGCCGATGACGCCGCCGGGCCTTGCGGGGGTGGGGCCGGCGTAGTACAGCACCGCGCCCTCCAGGGCAAAGGGCAGGGACTCCCCCGCGTCGAGCAGGGCAATGAGGCGCTTGTGCGCCGCGTCGCGCGCGGTATACACAGGGCCGGACAGCAGCACGCGCTGCCCCGCCGTGAGGCCCGGGGCGGCGGCACGCAGCTCGGAAGTATGCAGAGATATCATGAAACCCAGCCCCGCAGCCGCACCGCGTTCTCCACACGGGCGATGGCGATCATATACGCCGCGTCGCGCATATAAACGTCCTGTTCCTTCGCCAGCTCGTACACGGCCTTGAAGGCGCGGCTCATGGCGAACTTGAGCTTCTCGAGCACTTCCTCGCGGGACCAGAAGTAGTTCATGTTGCACTGCACCTGCTCGAAGTAGCTGCAGGTCACGCCGCCCGCGTTGCACAGGAAGTCCGGGATGAGCTGTATGCCGGCCGCGTTGATCAGCGGGTCGCAGTCGGGGGTCACGGGGCCGTTGGCGCCCTCGGCAATGAAGCGCACGCGCTTCGAAACCTGCGGGAAGTTCTCCGGCGTAATCTGGTTCTCCAGCGCGGCGGGGATGAGGATATCCACGTCCTCGGCCAGCCACGCGCCGCCCGGGAGGATTTCGCAGCCCAGGGCGGCGGCCTTCTCTTTATCGATACTGCCGAAGCTGTCTTTGATGGCAACCAGTGCGTCGATGTCGAGGCCGTCCTTCTTGCGGAAGGTGTAGGCGGTCTTGTCGGCGTTGTCCCAGCAGGAGATGCACGCCACCTTGCCGCCAAGCTGCGTGTAGAGCTTCGCGGCGTACTCCGCCACGTTGCCGAAGCCCTGGATGCTGGCGCTGGTCGCCGCGACATCAACGTTTTCGGCCTCGAGGAGATCCTGCAAGGTGTAGATGGCGCCGTAGCCCGTGGCCTCCGTGCGGCCCAGGGAGCCGCCCATGCCAACCGGCTTGCCAGTGATCACGCCGGGGTAGCGCCCGCCCATGAGGGCCTCGTATTCGTCCATCATCCACAGCATATGCTGGCCGTTGGTCATCACGTCGGGGGCGGGAACGTCTATGTTCGGACCCACCTGGGAGTACAGCTGCCGGATGTAGCCGCGGCACAGGCGCTCCTGCTCGCCCTGGGACATCTCCCGCGGGTCGCAGATCACGCCGCCCTTGCCGCCGCCCAGGGGGATATCCACCACGGCGGTCTTCCACGTCATCCACATGGAGAGGGCGCGCACAGTATCTACGGTCTCGTGGGGGTGGAAGCGGATGCCGCCCTTGGCGGGGCC
>WRMQ01000147.1 GCA_009777055.1 Oscillospiraceae bacterium | reverse complement strand
CGCGCGGTGCTCCGGCTGCTTTTTCAATAGTATGGCGCCTATTATAACGCCAACGACGGGAAGGATATAAATGACAGCGAACATAAGCACAGCGCTCAGGGCCATCAACGCTGTCAAGATAGGATCATCATTCATAAATAAGGCTCCTTTTTTTATTTTTGTGTAGCGGGTGAGGGTGCTTCGCGGCTTTCTATATAATCAGATCCCCTATAGCCTTGTCACCAGCACGTGGTACTTGCCCTCCACGCTGAACTCGCCCGCGCCGGCAGGGATGAGGATGCTGTCGCCCTTATGCACCGGCAGTTCCTCCCCCGCGCAGGCGAGGGTGCAGCCCTCCTCGTCAACCTCGAGGAACACCAGCGAAACGAAGCTGTCGTCCTCGGCGTCGTCGGAAAAGCCGAAGGGGCCGCTCCACTCGTCGATGGTGAACAGCTCGTTGGCAACCAGCTTCTTCGAGCCGAACAGGCCCAGTTTCTGCCGCCCGGGCTCATAGGGTTCAAGGTCGACGACGGCCTTGGCCTGGCTGACGTGCAGCTGGCGGGGCTGGCCGTCCTGCAGGCGGTTGTAGTCGTAGACGCGGTAGGTGGTGTCGGAATTCTGCTGGACCTCAGCCAGAAGCACCCCGCGGCCGATGGCGTGCAGCGTGCCCGCCGGGATGTAAAAGAAATCGCCTTGCTCCACCTCGAAGGGCTGCACGTAGCTCATGAGCGTCTTATTTTCGATGGCGTGGGTGAACTGGGCTTTCGTGATCGCCTCGCGCAGCCCGAGATAAATTTTTGCGCCCGGCGCGGCATCGAGGATATACCAGCATTCGTCCTTCCCCGATTCCCCCGGCAGCAGCACGGCGCTGTCGTCGTCGCCGGGGTGCACCTGCACGGAAAGATCCTCGCGCGCGTCGATGAACTTCACCAGGACGGGGAATTTTTCTTTCCGCGCGCATTTTTCGCCGAACAGCTCCGGACGCTCCGTGAACAGCCGATCGAGGCCCTTTCCTTCATTCGCGCCGTTTTCCACCACGCTGCTGGCATTGGGCCGGGCCGAAAGCAGCCAAGCCTCGGCGCAGTTGGCGCGGCCCTGGGGGCCGATGCCGTACTCCTCCACCAGGCGCCTGCCGCCCCAGACGGTTTCGGCGATGTATGGCTTAAGCTTCATTGGGTATCGGTCAGACACGGTGAAAAACCTCCAAATTAATTTTCTTGTTTAAGTATAGCATATTTGTCCCAAAATTGCTATAGAAATATTTTAGGTTTTCTCTTTTTTTTGAGGGGAGCCGCCTACGGAGGTTTCGACATGGCGACAATGCACGAATGGTTGAACAGGCTGCGCAAGCCGCGCGGGCCACAACCCCCAAGCAAACAAGACAGTCTTATCGAGCAGCTCCGCGAGGTGCGCCGGCAGCTCGACGGCGTGGAATCCTATTTCGCCCTGGAAAACGACGAGGATCTGCTCGACGCCGCGATTTACCACCGGGAGGCCCTTGAGGCCCGCCACCGCCACCTGCTGCGCCTTGCCCGGGAGGGGAACGCCGTGGCTGCGCAGCCGCCGATTCTGGAGGAGGCCCGCGAGAGATGGATTCATTAATATTGAAATAAAACGCTATTTATGACTGCGGCGGCCTGCGGGCCGCTCCGCGGGCGGAGGGATACATAATGACCACCCAGCTGAAGGTGCTCCTGTGCGCGCTGGCCGGCGGCGGCGCGCTTGCCATTTTGGTGTCTATGCTGCGCGCGCGGCGGCTGTTCCGCTACCTGCTGCTCAGCGCGGTTTCGGGCGTGGCGGCGCTTTACGCAGTCAACGCCCTTGGCCTGCTGACGGGCATGCGCCTTGCCGTCAACGGCCTGACCCTGGCGGTCAGCGCCGCCGCGGGCCCGCCGGGCGTGATCGCGCTGCTGCTGGCGGATACGCTGCTGAGATAGTGATAAAAAACACGCTCCTTTCAAAGTGAAAGGAGCGTGTTTTTAAGCCTGAGGGGTATTATTTCAAAATAGAGTATTCCCGGCGCCGCAGGATTTGCGCGAATTCCACGCTGTCCTTCACTGGCTGGGCGAGCAGCACGCCGCCCGGGGCAACGATGCAGCCGCCGTGGCCGTGATAGTCCGAGCCGGAAAGAGGCAGCAGCCCGCGCTGCCCCGCCCAGATTTCCGCGAGATCGTTGTGGTTGTGGGGCATGTGTTTTACGTGGCCGTTATAGATTTCCGCGCCGTCGAGGTAGCGCGAGTTGATGATGGTCATGCCCCGGCGGAAGGGGTGCGCCTGCGCCACAAGCAGGCTGTTCTGCCGCGCGAACCTGCTGAAGGCCGCGATGCCCAGGGTGTCGAAGTCCTCGTTTTCACAGAGGAACGCTTCGCTGAGCCCGTAGACCAGATAGTCGTTCTGGTTCTCGTGCGGGAAGCGCAGCTCCATGCCCAGCAAAACAGAGAAGCCCTCCGGCGCGGCGGCAAGCGCGTTGCGGTACCCGCATAAAAAATGCTCGATGTGGTCCCGCCACTCCTCCTTCATGTTCGCGGAAAAGTGGTCGGTGACGACCATGCCGGCGTAGCCGAGCTCCACGCAGCGCTCCACAGCCTCCGCCGCGGTGATTTTCCCGCAGAGGCTGGATTCCCTGGTGTGGATATGCGTCTCAATTCGAATCATGATTCCTGTTCCTGTTCGGCGCGGCGCGGCTCGATTTTACCGTAGCGGCCCATGCCCGAGGCATCCGAGCGGGGCGGGCGGGGCGGCTGCGCGGGCGCCTGGCTCCGGGGCGCGCCCGCATTGCGGAACTCGCGGTTGGAGCTGCCGGGGCCGC
>WRMQ01000146.1 GCA_009777055.1 Oscillospiraceae bacterium | reverse complement strand
TCCGTGGGAGTCATGGATCTCAGCGAAAAGGAGGCGCCACAAAACGTGCCATTCCACTACAGCGACAGCTTCTTTGCCGAGCCCTCCACATCGTATAACCACGAGTTGGCCCGCATGAGCCTGCGGCTGCAAATATCCTCGTGGACGACGGCGGAAGCCGCCAATGACGGCGGCAAATATTTCTTCACGGAGCTGGACAGCACCGGCCGTACCCGCGCGGCGGCGTATGTGCATAAGCTCTATGGGGACATCGGGTTCAAGCCGCTGCGCTATTATCACTACGACGTACTCCTGGCCGACGAGAGCGACAAGACGGCCTGGTCCATGGCCGAAAAGCGTCTGACTCTGGACGGAAAGAGCTGCGTGGTGCTGGCGGTGAGCATCCGCGGCGGGAACTACGGCGGCGAGTGGGTGAGCAACGGCAACGTGGGCGATACCGATGGCCACGCCGGATTTGAGGCCGCTTCCCGGGAGATCCTCCGGGAGGTGGAGAAGCAGATCGGCTCCTACGCGGAAAATGTGACCGTGAAGCTGTGGATCAACGGCTACAGCCGCAGCGGGAGCGTGGCCAACCTGGTGGCAGGCGCGCTGGATAAGGACATTGCCGCAGGAAAATCCCGCGTGAAGAAGGACGACCTGTTCTGTTACAACTTCGCCGTTCCCCTGTGTACCAAGGACCCGGACGCCAACAGCGATGCGTTTTCTAACATATTTAACATCATCAACCCGGTGGACATCATCATGATCGCGCCCTTCCGCGGCTGGGGCTTTAAACGCTACGGGGTTGAAAAATACCTGGCCTTTTTGGAGCCCGGCCCAGACTATGACCACTTGGACGCCGCCTATGCCGGCCTTTTCGAGGGCCTGGCCGATGAAAAATCCAGCCTGCACCTTGTCACCTGGGACCACTTCGTTTTACTGTACCTGATCAGCGAGATTTTCCCCACTATCATGACATCCACCGCCGTGCTTGCCGACGGCTTCCAGGACTGGTTCCAGAACACGATCCGCGAGCTTTTCGTATCGAAGACCCTCAGCGCCAACTTTGACGCGGGGAACTGGCAGGACGCCTATGTCAGCGTGTTCGGCGAGGATGATCTCTGGGGCCCGGTGCATAGGGCGGTAAATGCGCTGTTGCTGCCTGTCAACCTGCCGGGGTCCCTGCTGGGCAAGGGCGGCAAAACCCTTGACCCCGGCCTGGTCTGCATGATTTTCTGCATTGCGGAGAGGATGATGTCCCAGCTTTCCAAACGCCCGCCCAGCGCCGAGAGCCTGCTGCGCAGCCTGCCGCATTCCGCGGCCGCGATCGGGCGCGCCGCCGTCGCCTACATCGGCAGCGAGGGTACGGAAATGCCTCTGATGTCCAAATTCTTGGTAGCGCATACGCCGGAGTCCTACCTGACCTTGATGGACATGCCGGAGGAGGATGCGTTCGGCACCGGGGAGATCAAGGGGATGAACGTGGCGGAATAATCATAGCATTAGACGATATTAAAGTTTTGGGAGCGCGAGCGCATGAAATACTCGCAGGCAACACCGGAAACTCTCTATCAGGCACTGGGGGCCGCCCCGTGCAAATGTCAAGCAAAAAATCCTCTATCTATCAGAAAACAAAAATCCCCCAAGCAGAAAACAGAAAAGAGCAAGGGCCTGCTGAAAACCATGCAAAACAGCAGGCCCCCGTTGTTGGAAGCTGGGGGAATTTTCAATTAGAATATACGAAAAAAATGGGGGATTTGGGCGTTAGCAAGTACATCACCGTAAAACCAAATAACCCCGCCCCGGAAGCTATGCCGGACAGGTTGACAAAAGGCATCAAAAAGAGCAAGGCCGTGCGACGTCAAGCCGCACGGCTTTGCTTTTACTGCGCTTTGCCGTCAACCGTCGCCTGTTCCGTTCCCAAGGTCGGAACCGCCCTGCAGGGCATCCTTCATGTTTGGAACTCGCTGCTTTCGACAAACCCTATCATATCACCTTGAAGCGGATATTGCAATATTAAAGATTGCAATATTTTACATGACATTGTTTCACTGAATCCTTTTACCGTGTAGAATATTCTTGAGGTGTTTTATATGGACAAGAGGCATGAGAATATTTACAGGAAGCTAAAATTCAACATCACATACACGCGGAAAATGCAGGGCTTAAGCCAATTGCAGCTGGCTGAGCAAATTGGCATCAGCCGAACGCATATGAGTAATATTGAGGCACCCAATGGTGACGTTGGCCTGTCGCTTGATGTGCTGCTGGATATTGCCGATGCGTTGGGGGTTCCCGTCGCCAAGCTGTTTGAGTTTCGGGATTCGTAGCTTTCGCGCACTTACACAGATGACAATCTAGATGTCGGAGCCTCAATCCCTTGCGTAGCAAGAGATTGATCGCTTTCTCCATACAGGGTCAAGTTGGTGAAGCCCACTGGGAAGGAGCCCATATGCTATACGCGTCCGATTTTACGCGGCAGGGCCTGCACCAGTTCCTGCGGCGGGAATACGCCCTGGAGGCCATAGAAATTTCGGATATTCCCGGCGGCAGCGCCTGCCTTTTCCTCGCGGTCTGCGGGGACGGGCGGCGCTTGGTTGTCAAAGAATACCAGCGGGGCTTCGATGCGCGCGGGGTGCGGCACGAGGCGGGGCTTTGCGGTTTTTTGCGCGAAAAGGGGCTGCCCACGGCGCGGTTCGTCCACACGCGGGGAGGTGAGACGGCCTGCGAGCACCGGGGCCGCCCGGTCACCGTGCAGGAATTTATCGAGGGGGAAACCCCGGAGAACCACGGCGCCGCGCCCTGGCTGCTGGAGGCCTCCGCGCGGCTTCTGGGGGAAATCCACCG
>WRMQ01000145.1 GCA_009777055.1 Oscillospiraceae bacterium | reverse complement strand
TTGAACCCCTACGGTCGGGGCGGGGATAATTGACCCTGGGTTCATAATTGACCCTGGGTTCAAATTTTTGAACCCCTACGGCCTGCGGTGCGGATAATTGACCTGGGTTCATAATTGGCCTGGGCTCAAATTTTTGAGCCCCTACGGCCTGCGGTTTGTCATTCATCCTCCAGCCGTTGAATCAGGGCCCAGATGGCCTGTGCCGAATGGAAATGCGCCGGGTCGCCCATAAGGCTTGGCGGGAACTCGATATCGAAGCGCGCCTCAATCTCGGTGATGAGCTCCACCATCTCCATGGACTGAAGCAAGGGGCCGTCTGTTCTGGCGTCGTAGCTGGTGAAATCGACATCAGGGTATAATTCATTGAGGATCGCGAGCAGCTCGTCCATTTTTAACGCTCCTCTCTCGGTTCTAAAATTTCAGCGACGCCTTCAACCCGTTCCGGTCAATCTTTCCGTTGGGCGTCAGGGGCATTTTCTCCAGCTGGTGAAAGACGTTAGGCATCATGTATCGCGGAAGCTTTTGCCCCAATAGGCTTTGCAGCCGCGCGCGCGGTAAATCAGAGACATAACACAGCACAAGCTTCTTTTTCGTTTCGTCAAACAGGCAGCAGGCTGAGACCACGCCCTCTACGCTGTGGGCGGCGGATTCGATTTCCCCCAGCTCAATGCGGTAGCCCGCGCGCTTAATTTGAAAATCTCTGCGGGAAAGGAACATCAGCTCGCCTTTTTCGTTGTATTCCGCCAGATCGCCCGTGCGGTATATTTTTTCGTCATAACGGCTGTGCAGGGGGGTTTGCGTGAAGCCTTGGCTTGTGCGCTCCGGGTCGGCATAGTAGCCAAGGCTGAGGCAGCTGCCCCGGATACACAGCTCTCCGGCCTCGCCCGCCTTGGTGACGCGCTGATTGCCGTCGTTCAGAAGAAATACCTCGGTGTTGCGAAAGGCCCGGCCGATGGGTATCGTTTCGCCGTTGAAATCAACGGGGAGCTCGTAGTAGCAGCTCATGCCGGTGGCCTCGGTGGGGCCGTAGAGGTTGAGGAAGCGCGCGCCCGGGCAGGCCTTTCTCCAGGCGTTGAGACGTTTAACGGGAAAGACCTCGCTGCCAAAGGCGATGGTGCGCAGATGCTCCGGCTGTATTTCGTCGAGGATGCGCAGCGCGGCCACCACCGTGAAGGCCGAGGCCACCCAGCACACCGTATTGATTTGCTTTTCGTTGAGATACTCTATCAGCCTTTTGGGAAAGCTGAAGTATTCCTTCGGGATAAACCAGGTTTGCGCGCCGTATTTCAGCGTGGGGAAAAGCTCCTTCAGGCAGGCGTCCACATAAAGGGGGGCCTGGTTGCCGAAGACAGTGCTTTCGCTGATTTTCAACACTTCGCTGAGGCTTTCTATGTAGTCGATCACCGAGCGGTGGCAGGCCGCCACGCCCTTGGGCTTGCCCGTGGAGCCGGAGGTGAACACCACATAGATGGGGTCGGTATCAATGGCGCGCCCGCGTATATTTTGCAGCGCCATATCATCCACAGGCGTTTCGATAAGCTCTTCATAGCGCAGAAGCCTGCCCGCGAAGTCCAGGTCCTCCAGGGCGCGGGCTCCCGCGGCGTCGCAGATGAGCGCCCGGGGCCGCAGGGTCTCGAAGATCAGCGCGATACGGTGGCGGGGCATCTCCTCGTCCAGGGGCACATAGAAGCAGCCCGCCCGCAGCGCGCCGAAAAAGGCCGATACCGCCTGGGGCCCTTTTTTCATAAAAACCACCACAGGCTCGTCGTAATAGCCCGACGAAGCCAATGCCGTTCCAATCGCCCGGGAGCGCGCGTCCAGCGCGCCGAAGCTCAGCTGTACCGTGTCGTCGCAAAAGGCGGCCTTATCCGGCAGCCGGGCGGCGGCGGCGTCAAGATATTCCAGGACATTTATCATACGCATAATAATTCCTCCGCCAGAACGCGCATGGGATCCATATAGATTTCCCCGTCCAGCTCCTCAAACAGCGACAGCTCCGTGCAGCCCAGAATCACCCGCCGCGCCCCCCGCTCCAGCAGAGGCAGCGCGAAGGCCTCCAGGGCCTCTTTGCCGGGCAGCTCCCCGGATTTGATGGCATAGATCATCTCCATGAGCGCCCGGGCCTGCGGCTCCGGCGGCACAAGGGCCGTGACCCCCTCCGCCTCCAGGGCCGCGCAAAACGAGCCCGAGCGGTAACTGCCCCGTGTGGCCAGCAGCGCGGCGCGGCTGACGCCCTGCGCCCGCAGCGCCCGCGCCGTGAGCGCGAGCATATCCAGCACCGGCACCGTGGCTGCCGCCCGCATTTCGGGGTAAAAATGGTGCGCCGTCACACAGGGAACGGCGATGACCCGCGCGCCCGCGCGCTCAAGGGTATGTATGCCCTCAATCAGCGCGGGCAGAGGGGATTCCCCGCTTTCGCGCAGGAGATGCGCCGTGCGGTCGGGAATGGAGGCCTTGCTGTAGAGGATCACATCGGGATGGTCCTGGTCCCGTCTGGCGGGCCAAAGCCGGATCAGCATTTCATAGAAGCGGCAGCTCGCGGCGGGACCCAGCCCGCCGAGGACGCCCAGGGTTTTGATAGGCCCGGCCCCCTTCCATTTGTTCAAATATATTCGTAGGGGTTCAAAAATTTGAACCCATGTAATTGCCCCTGCAATCGCCCATGCAATCACACATGCAAATCACACATGCAAATCGAGTTAAAATGGACCAGGGCTCAAAATTTTGTCAAGAGTAAGATGGTATACACCAGTGCAAGAGGATTGTATACACCTTGCCAGACTAAAGCCGTCGGATGGAGCGGTTAAGCAGGTTGCCAGTGTTGGCGTCGAACTCGGCGATGCGGAAGGAT
>WRMQ01000144.1 GCA_009777055.1 Oscillospiraceae bacterium | reverse complement strand
CCGTTTCGCGCCGCGGTTTTCCTGAGTTTTAAAAAAATTGTTCTGGTGTCCCCTGAAAAAAATGACCCCCCCGATGAGTCCGCCGATGAGCCCGCCGTAGATGGCCAGCCCGCCCTCCCAGATTTTGAAGATATCCGCCCAGCTGCCTTTGTACTGCTCCAGGTGGAAGAGCACGTAATACAGCCGCGCGCCCAGCACGCCGCCGATGGTGCCGCCGATGAGCACGTCGATCATTTTGTCGAGGTTCATCTTCCACTTGTATGCCATACGGCCGCCAAACAGAACCGCCAGCAAAAAGCCCAGCGCGATCAGTATGCCGTACCACTGGATCTGCATTTCGCGCCCGAACAGGCTGAACTCAAAGGCGGTGGCGCCGATGTCGATCCCATCCCGGAACGCCTTGAAAAATACGGTTGTCTTCATTTGTTGTCCTCCTCGTCTGCCGAAATAAAATCTGCCAAAATAAAATATGCCAGAATAAAATTGACCGGAGCATTTATTGGGCGATTGGCTCTATGATGGAAAGCGCCGACCAGCCCTGCCGGAACATGCGCTTCAGCCGTGCGTTGGTTTCCTCAAGCGTGAGCTCCCGCAGTGCTTTCGCGGCGTCGAAGAGCCCGCGCCCATCAAAATATGCCGCCGTCATGCGCCCCGCGATGCCGTCGATGTCGTTGAAATCCATCACCAGCCGCCCGTAGGCCTTTTTGCGGGCGCGCTCGAAGGCGGCGGGCTCCAGGCCCGTTTCCGCGGCCTCCAGCAGCGCGGCCCCGACGCGCTTCGCGGCCTGCTCCGGCTTTGCCGATTCCCCGCCGAGAATGTTTGCCGTGAAGTCGAAGCCGCAGAAGCACTCCGCGCTGAAGCCGCCGTTGATCAGCCCGTCCCGCAGCAGCTCCTCATAAAGCGGCGAGCACTCTCCGGCCAGGGCATCCAGCACGATGTCGGAGGCCAGGCTCTCCTCCAGGCTCAGCTCGGGCGCGGCGGGGGTTTCCTTGAAGCCAAGCAAAAAGCGGGGCGTGGCCACCGCCATCGCGCGCCTCGTGACCGTCTCCGGAGGCGGCTCCGGGTCGGGCATGCGCCTGCGCTGAACGGGCGCGCCCTGCGCCGGCTTCAGCGTTCTTTCGGCAATGGCCAGCACGGTCTCCGGCGTAACATTGCCCGCCACGGTGAGAATCATGTTGTTGAGGTTGTAGAACGCGCGATAGCACTTGTGCAGCAGCTCCGCCGTGATTTCGGCGATGGAGCCTTCTGTGCCGGCAATGTCGATGCGCACGGGATGGCTCGCGTAAAGCGCCCGCAGCAGGCGAAAGAAGCACTCCCAGCCGGGCTCGTCCTGATACATGCGGATTTCCTGCCCGATGATGCCCTGTTCCTTCTCCACCGTGGCCTGGGTGAAGTAGGGGGACTGCACGAAATCCAATAGAATCTCCAGATTTTCCTCAAAGCGCTCGGCGCAGGAAAACAAATAGCTCGTGTTTTGAAAGCTGGTGTAGGCGTTGGCGCTGGCCCCGGTTTTCGCGAAGCGCGCGAAGGCGTCCAGGTCCTCGGACTCAAAGAGCTTGTGCTCCAGAAAATGCGCCGTGCCCTCGGGGAGCCCGGCAAAGCCGCCGCCCTCCAGGGGGATCGCCGTGTCGATGGAGCCGTATTTCGCCGAAAACAGGGCGTAGCTCGTGGAGTAGCCCTCCTTGGGCAGCACCTGAATCTCCAGGCCGGAGGGGTGCTTCACGCGAAAATAACGCTCCTCCAGGGCTTCGTCGCGCAGCTCTTCCCAAATGTTCATTTTATTCAAGCGTCCCCCTCCTGTTCCGCCGCCAATAGATACACTGTGTCCAGCGTAATGCCCCGCGCGGCCTGTATCACATCGTCCCGGGTCACGGCGTTCAGGCGCGCGCAGACTTCTTCGGGGAGCAGGTGCTCGCCGCTGAGCATCGCCGGGGTATACCAGTCCGCCAGACTTTCGGGCAGATCGGCCACCGAAACGATCTCGTCGCACATGGAGCGCTTGGCCGTGGCCAGCTCCTCGTCCGTGAATCCGCCCCGGCGCATGAGGTCCAGCTGCTCCAGAATCGCGTCCCGGGCCTCAAAGGCCTTGTCCGTATCCACCCCGCACTGCACGGTGAGAATTCCCTTAAAGCGCACGAAGGACGCGCGGCAGTAATAACACAGGCTTCGGGCCTCCCGCACCTGCAAAAAGAGCTTTGAGTAAGGCCCGCCGCCGAAGAGATCCGCCATCACCCGCAGGGCGGCGGCGCGGTCCTGGGCGTCGCGCACCCCCGCGCGCAGGCCAAGGATCAGCTTGCCCTGCTCCACCGGCTGCTCCTCCCGGACAAATTTGGATTGCTCCGCCGCCGGGATGAATTCGCCGCCAAGAACAACAGGCGCGCGCGTTATAGAAACAAAGCTTTCCCGCAGCGCGGTTTTGACCCGCGTGCCGTCCGCGTCCGCCACCAGGACGATCTGCATGCGCGCCTCCCGGAGCAAGCGCTTCCAGGCGGCGGTGGCGTCTGCCGGGGCAAGGGCCGCGATGGCCTCCTCCTCCCCCAGGGCGTTGAGGCCGTATGCCTCGCGCTCGCACATGATTTCCTCGCAGCGGCGCAGGGCAAAGGCGCGCTTGTTTCCGCGCTCGGCCAGCAGCCGCTCCAGCAGCAGGCGCTTTTCCAGCTCAATTGTCCCGGCGGGAAAAAGCCCCCGCGCATCCAGCGCCGGAGCGAACAGCAGCTGCAGCAGCAATTCCGCGCAGCCGCCCGCGATGCTTTCGTCTGTGAACGCGAAACGGTCGTCCATGGCGGAAAGGGCGATGCTCAGCAGCTGCGTTTCGCCAAGCTTCGTCACGTTGGCGCTCAGCTGCGCGCCATAGAGCTCCGCCAGGCGG
>WRMQ01000143.1 GCA_009777055.1 Oscillospiraceae bacterium | reverse complement strand
TTGATCCCTATATAGCCGTGATCTGCCTGAATACGCAGACTGCCGCGAGAAAGGGCATCAAGGATGGCGACCTGATCGAGGTGGAATCGCGCTACGGTAAAATTGACGGCCGCGCGCGCGTTTCCGAGCTGTTCCACCCGGACGCGGTGGGCATCGGCGGCAGTTCCGGCCTGGGAACGGCCGGAGCCAATCCGCTCATGCGTATGGGCCCGAACTTCAACACCCTGCTGCCCATTGACATCCAAACGATAGACGGCTTGAGCGGCGGCCATGAAGTCGCGCCGGCCGTTCGCATCAGGAAGAAATAAGGAGTCTGGAATGAATTACGGGATGGTCATAGATCTGAAACGCTGCGTAGGCTGCAACGCCTGTACCGTGGCCTGCCGCGCCGAGCACGGCATGCCCGCCGGCGTGAATCACCACAGGATTGTGAAATATGAATCCGGCGCCTATCCGAAGGCCAAGATGGGCTTCATTCCCATGCCGTGCATGCATTGCAGGGAAACGCCCTGCGTGGCCGTGTGCCCGACAAACGCCTCGCACCGCCAGGATGACGGCATCACGCTGGTGGACAAGGAAAAATGCATCGGCTGCCGGGCCTGCATGCAAGCCTGCCCGTACGGCGCGCGCCAGTTCCTCTGGGCCATGCAGGGCTATTTCGGCGAAACCCGCACGCCGTACGAGCAGCATAAGCAAAAGGGCCTGGCCCCCGGCCTGGTTGTCAAGTGCAATTTCTGCAAGCACCGCCTGGAGGAAGGCAAAACCCCGGCCTGCGTCTTCACCTGCCCGGCCCAGGCCCGCTATTTCGGCGACCTGGACGATCCCCGGTACGAAGTGGCGCAGTTCGCCGCCCGGCCCGACGCCCGGCAGTTGAAAAAAGACCGGGCCACCAACCCGGCTGTCTACTATATCACGGAGGACCCGCTGCCATGATCGCCCTGCTCATCGTCGTCATCATCGTCTGTCTCGCGCTGGCGGGCTTCGCGGGCCGCGCCTTCATGCACCACTACAAGCAGGGCCTGGGCGCCTCGGCCGACCTGAAGGATGTATATAGCTGGGGCTTGCACATCCAGGCATTCTTCTTTTTCGGCGCCTTGGCCGGCGGCCTGCTCATGATCACCGGCTTTTCCATGCTGACGGGCGGCGCTCTGGCAGCTGCGGCGCCTATGGCCATCGCCGCCGCCCTGGGCTGCCTGGCCGGCGGCGGAATCCTGCTGGTCGCGGATCTCGGCCGGCCACTGCGCAGCCTCTTTCTCATAAAGCCGGACGGCAACAAGCGTTCGCCCATCATCTGGGACTTCGCCTGCTTCAGCTTCTGCGGCCTCATGGGCCTGCTCTTCATGTTCAATCTGGTGCCTCTGCGCCTGACCGGCCTGTGGGCCTTTCTCACGGCCGGCGGGGGTTTTGCCTTCCTCATGGCGCACACGCACTTTCTTTTGACCCGCGAAGGCAAACTGGCGCAAAACCCCTTCCTGGCCCTTGGGATGATCGCGAGCAGTCTGTGGAGCGCCGCCGGGCTTCTGGCCGTTGTGTTCTTCATGACCACCGTGCACCTCGGGTCTGCATCCGCCCTGCTGACCGCGACCGGCATCGCGGCGCTGGGCACGGCCATTGCGGCCGTCCTGCCTGCGCCCGGCGAAACGCCGACGCTGCGCGCGTTCAGGCGCCCGGCGCCCGGCGCGGCGCTTCTGCTGGTGAGCCTTATCTGCATGCTGGCCGGCTGCGCGAACGGCCTCATTCCGGCGCTGGTCGGGCTGGCTGTGCTTGTCTACACCTTCATGGACAAGCAGCGCCAACTGCGCGACATGCAGGCCGAGCCGCTCCTGCCCGAACCCTTCGGCCGTTTTGAGCGGAAGGCCGAATACACGCCCTCAAAGAACGAGTGGCTCATCTTCGCCGGCGGCGCGGGCGTGGCGGTGATAGCAGGCATCATCGCCTGGTATATTATGAAGCTTTGTTATTGAGCATGTGTATGAGCAGCCCTCACACCGATCTGGCGGCCGCGCGGGCCGGCCTGTACGGCTGGCTGGCCGGCGTGCTTGGCCGCATGCCTGATGCGGAGCTTGCGGCCGCCCTGCATCCCGATGCCATGGAACCGCTCCTGCGCGCGCTTTCGCGTATGTCCGCGCCCGCGGCGCAAGAAGCCTCGGCAGCTTTGCGCCGCAGCGTGGACGAACTGGCCGCGGCCCCTGGCGGGCATGCGGCGCTGATCGAACGCTGGGCCATCGATCGCACGCGCCTGATGCGCCAGACACCGGGCAAGCACCTGCCGCCGCCCTACGAGAGCCTGTACAAAAAGCAGTCCAAGGGCAAAGAGGATTCTTCAGTGATCCTGGCCGTGCAGACTTTTTACCGCCAGCTGGACATCTGCCCGCAGGACGCCTGCGAGGCGCCGGATTTTCTGCCTATGGAGCTGGATTTTCTGGCAGCCCTGTGCCGGGCCGAGGCCAAAGCGGAAGAAGCGGAAGCGGCGCGGCTGCGCGCTGCGGGCAAAGCCTTCCTCAGCCGCCATGTGGGCGCTTGGGCGGCGGAGTATTGCAAGCAGGCCCTGGTCGAAGCAAAAACCGATCTCTTCCGCGCCGTGCTGTTGCTTCTGCCGGAGATACTGGCGCTTGACGAAAAATTTCTCGAAGAGACGCAGGCCGTTTAAGCTGGTGTACTATATCCAGTGCTCTGGCTCTGTCATTCGAGATGCCTGATCCTGCTCAGCAGTTTCAGGTGGCGGCGTTCCTCATCGGCTAACGCGCGCACATGAAGTTTTTCTGAGTCAGGCACCAGGTTTTCCATTTCGATAAAATAGAGCAGGGTATCTTTTTCGAACTGCATGGCCGCATGCCGGGGGGAGGCGATGATTCGCTGTTCCTGGCCCGGCACGAACAGCGAATGGTAGTCGAG
>WRMQ01000142.1 GCA_009777055.1 Oscillospiraceae bacterium | reverse complement strand
TACTCACAACCTCGATTTTTATTCAGTAACGGATTCTACCATAATTACAAAACAAACGCAACCGTATAATATGCGCCGGTCAGGACAAACGCATCAATTTTCGTGTCTATAAGAATAAGACCCATCCGCAGCATCCCGCCCCCACCAACAAACAGTAAACCAGTTACCCCCTACGCCCCACCCGCCCGCGGTATGCGGCTACTCTTGCGCAGATCGGTAGTTTCCGTGCATTAGCGCTTATTCCGATGACTAATGGCAGATCAGGGCATTGGGGGTAATTCCAGGTTTACTTCACAATCTCGTCTTTTCTGGATTTTTATGGGGATAATCAAGACATCATGACCATGCGTGCTTGTGTTTAACTTTGAACAAGAACAAAAGAGGCGCAAAAAGGATGGACAGGGCGACGGTGAGCGGCCGTGGAAACAGCTTTCAGCGGGGGCAACAGGCCCAAAACAGACAAAAGCTCCTCTGAGGGAGCTATGAGCACCAATTGGGGGGGGCAACTTATTCCCCTGTTTCCTACAGACTGTTCAAAAGGGCCTGCTCTATCTGATCCTCGTCCAGAAGGTTAAGGAGTTGGGTGAGGTGTCCGGTCAAATCCCATCCAAATTTTCTCCTGATGCGCCTGATCCCGGCTTTGTGGGCTGGCTGAATCAGCTTTAGCAGCGACAGCGCCATCTTGTTCATTATGCTCAGATTGTTGAAAGCGTTCTTGTCCATGGTGGTGTTGTCGTCTTCGGAGAAAGTCACGTCCAAATGCCAGTGCAGCTGGTTTTCTATTCCCCAGTGGGAGCGGATCGCATCCGAACACAGTTCGATGTCGGCAAGGGACGCGATATAATAGCGGAGTTCCTTGGTCTTCTTGCCGCTGACCAGGTCCTCCGTTTCTACAACGTAGCAGATGAAAGCTTTGAGCCCGGCCCATTTATGCAGGTCCGCGAACCACTTTATGTCGGTGGTCATGTAATAGCTGCGTTTTTCAATGCGGTTGTGCGCTTTTTCCGTGTAGCTGCGGAAGTATTTACCTTTTTTCCTTATATTCGCCAGCTCCTCGTCGGAAAAGAACAGCGCGACTTCGTCATGGAACAGCTGGTGGTTGCCTTTGAGCCCGCCGACATAATGTCCGCCGCCGCCTGCAATGACGTCCACGGTGCCTCTCTGCGTGTTGAGCGCATCGAAGGTGACGACGCAGTTTTTCAAGTTCATGGCAGCCAGGAGCTGCTGTGCCACGGGTATCTCGTTTGTTTTGCCGTCGATAGGCTTGCTGTGGAGGCATATGCCGTTGGAGATGTCGTAGCAGTGGAGCGTCTGCAGATTGGCGACTTTCTGGTCTGTGCCATACTTCCGGCCTGTCCCTTTCTGCTCCTTGCCGTCCAACCCCAGATGCCGCAGCCCGTCGTCCTCTATCCCCAGGGCTTTCTTCATCTGGCTTATCTCTTGGACCAGGAACGCGCTGGTAGCCCCCTGCAGCTCCTCAGTGCTTATGATCCCGAACACGCGCCTGAACGTGTCGTGGGATGGCACGGCTACGCTCTTGTACTGCGGGAATATGCCGTTGAGCTTTTTCTTGTAGGCGGAGGAGAAATCCTGCATGTCTGTCCAGTGCTCCGCCCCGGACAGGACGGCCAGGAAAGCCAGAAGCAGTATGTAGGGCAGCGGGTAGCATATCATGCCCTGCACCCTGCCGTCGCCGACGCACTCCATGCAGGACACGATTCTCTTCAGCACCGCTTTCGGCATTTTTCCGACTCGGGCGTCAAAACGGATGTCTTTTATGATTTCGCGTATCTTGACTAGCGGCGTAGGCATCTTCTGCCTCCCCAAACTGATCACCACCTGTTTTATTTCCCCGCTGCAAAGCCATAGCGCGGGTAATTGCAGAGGGCATGCCCCCTTACCCTCACGGGCTTTCGCGCCCGCACAGTTTTTCGCGGAATCGCTTGTGCAGCGGATAGACATAAATATACTTCAGAGGAAGCTCGCCGACTATCCCAGTCTTGGAGTTGCGCCCCATGCCGGCGGTTATGCCCACCAGCTTCCAGTTGGCGGCCTTGTAAGAAGTCCCCCGGAACCGCTCCAGTTCCACGAAAGTTTCGAGAAGATATACCGGGTGCCCGTACTTGGCTTGCCAGTCATCCGATATACGGCGGCAGATCAGCGAGAGAACGTGGCTGGCAAGGAATCGGGAGGTCACCCATGGGAAAACAAGGAAGCGCACGTTATTTGTCATGTACTTCAGCGCCGTCTTGCGCCGCTCCCTGTCCCAGCCGATGTGCCTGTCGCGCTGCTCACATGACCAGGCCGCAGAGCCGAACATCAGGCAGGCCAGCCGACGGCCTTGCCGATCGGACACGAAATACTTGATGTTCTCGCCTATGCTGCGGTCATATCCAAGGTAGTGGAACTGCTCAATATACGATTTGAACTCCATCAGGCTGCGCTTTTCCGTCACCACATCCACGGCCAGCGGGAGCAACTCGCGCAGGCTGGCATCGATAGGCGTCATGTCGTGCTCCATCAAGGCGGCGCGGTCGGAGCTCCCGGCGGGGCGCCCCCTAGTCAGCGGCTTTGGCAACGCAATCTTGCCGGCGGCATCCAGCGCCCGTAAAACGTCCCGGCAGGAAATGTCCTTGGGCTGCCCGTTTTCGCCTTTCCAGTCCCACAGCTCGCACAGTTCTTGGGACAGCCTTGACCTGTTCCACGTTGGGTTGTCGAGAATCAGGTTGCTGATTTGTTCAATTCTTTCCGGCGTCATGGCCGGCCTTGTGCTTCCCATGCTCACAAGTATACACAAGATAACCTGCTGAGTCCATGCACATTTTTCACAAAAATACGGGCAAGTTGCACAAATCGGCGTTGAATTTGTCAAAGCCGGAGAAATCGCTTCCGCGATTCTGATGAGTTGTGCTTTTGGGACACAGCGACGCCCCGCAGGGTGGGCGGGGCGCAGAGAATTTCCGGTTCGCCATGGGTCGGTGGGGCGGGGCGACGCGGGCTGGAGGGTTCATTACAAAATTGATGCGTTTGTCCTGATTTAATAGCAAATAATGCTTGCATTTGGAATCCTTATGTGCTACAATC
>WRMQ01000141.1 GCA_009777055.1 Oscillospiraceae bacterium | reverse complement strand
AATACTTTGTTTGCTCATGCGTTTGGCGTGCTCAAGCGCATTCCACCGCCAAGCCCCCATGCCCATGCGCGCCGTCCCCCAGCCCGGCGAACAGATCAGGGTCATAGGCTGCGCCGCTGCGGTCGTAGTAATCCTTGATCGCCATGCGCACGGCCTGCTCGGCCAGCACGGAGCAATGCATCTTTACCGCGGGCAGGCCGTCCAGGGCCTCCGCCACGGCGCGGTTGGTCAGCTCCAGCGCCTGCGCGACGGGCTTGCCCATGATCAGCTCCGTGGCCATGGAGCTCGTGGCGATGGCCGAGGCGCAGCCGAAGGTCTTGAACTTGACGTCCGCGATGGCGCCGTCCTCCACCCGCAGGTAAATTTTCATGATGTCCCCGCATTGGGCGTTGCCGGCCTATCCCACGCCGTCGGGGTTTTCGATCTCCCCCACGTTCCTGGGGTTGATGAAGTGATCCATCACCTTTTCGCTGTATGCCATAGCCATGTCAACCTCCCTTCATGATCGTTTCCCAAACCGGCGATATGCCTCTCAGGCACGCAATGACGCCCGGTATCGCCCTTAGCGCGTGATGGACCTCTTCCTGCGTCGTATAGCGCGAGAGGCTCAGCCGCAGGGAGCCGTGGGCGATCTCGTGGGGCCGCCCGATGGCCAGCAGCACGTTGCTGGGGTCAAGGGTCCCCGACGTGCACGCGGAGCCCGAGGAGGCAGCGATGCCCTTCGCGTCCAGCAGCAGGAGCAGGGCTTCGCCCTCCAGGCCCTCGAATCAGAAATGGACGTTGCCCGGCAGGCGCTTTACGCGATCCCCGTTCAGGTGCGAGCGCTCGATCTTACCGAGGCCTTCGATCAGCTGATCCCGGTAGTCCCGGATCCGCAGGCAAAGCGTTGGCAGCTCGGCGACGGCCTCCTCCAGGGCGGCCGCCATGCCCAAGATACCGGGGATATTCTCCGTGCCAGCGCGGCGGTTTCGTTCCTGCGCCCCGCCCAGCAGCATCGCCCGCAGGGGAACGCCCTGGCGGCAATAGAGAGCGCCCACGCCCTTGGGCCCATGGAATTTGTGCCCCGAAAGGCTGAGCATATCCACGTTCATTTCGCGTACATTCACCGGGATGTGGCCCGCCGCCTGCACCGCGTCGCTATGGAACGGGATTTTGCGCGATCGGCACAGCTCGCCTATCGCCTCGACCGGCTGCACGGTGCCGATTTCGTTGTTGGCGGCCATGACGGTCACAAGCGTCGTGTCGTCGCGCAGGGCGGCCTCCAGGGCGGCGGGGGAGACGAGGCCCGTTTCGGGCTCCACCGGCAGGAGGGTGACCTCGAAGCCGTCTTTCTCGAGAGCGGCCAGCATATGCAGGACCGCGTGATGCTCGATGGCGGTGGAGACGATGTGCTTCCTGCCCGTCTCCGCGCCGCGCATGGCCGCGCTGAGGATCGCCTGGTTGTCGGCCTCGCTGCCGCCGGAGGTGAAATAAATCTCCTCCGGGTCGGCCCCGAGGCAGGCAGCGACGCGTTCGCGGGCACCCCGCAGCGCGGCGGAGGCCGCCTGCCCCCAGCTGTGGAGGCTGGAGGGGTTGCCGTATATTCCGTCGTAATAGGGCTCCATCGCCTGCCGCGCGGCAGCGCTGAGTTTCGTGGTCGCCGCGTTATCCAGGTATGCTTTCAAAAACAGTTCCTCCTGAATTTTTAATAAGAGATATTTTTTCACCCCAGCGCCACATCCAGCACCATCATCACCAGAAAGCCCGCCATAACGCTCAGCGTGCCCGCGTGGGAGCGCCTGCCCAGATGCGCCTCCGGGACCAACTCCTCCATCACGACATAGAGCATCGCGCCCGCCGCGAAGGACAGCAGCCAGGGCATGGCGGGGGCGATCCACGCGGCCAGGAGCACCGCCAAAAGGCCGAATACGGGTTCCACCGCGCCGGACAGGCAGCCGAGCCAGAAGGCCCTGCCCGCCGGCATGCCCTCCTGCCGCAGGGGCAGCGAGATCGCCGCGCCCTCCGGGACGTTCTGGATGCCGATGCCGGCGGCCAGGGCGATTGCCGCCGCCCGGAGCGCCGGGTCGTTATGCTGCGCGGCCAGGGCGAAGGCGAGCCCCACGGCCATGCCCTCGGGTATGTTGTGCAGCGTCACGGCGAAAATCAGCAGCGTCGTGCGCTTGGAGGAGGAGGCAGGCCCGCCTATCGTGCCGGTGAGCGGGTGCAGGTGCGGGATGATGCGGTCCAGCCCCAGCAGGAACAGGACGCCCAGCGCGAAGCCGCAGGACGCGGGGATCCAGCCGGGCAGGCCACGCGATTCCGCCTCCTCGATGGCGGGGAGCAGCAGGCTCCATACGCAGGCCGCAGTCATCACCCCCGCCGCGAACCCCAGGCATATCTGCTGGAATTTCTCAGGCGCGGCCCTGCGGAAGAAAAACACGCTCGCCGCCCCCAGGCTTGTCATCGCGAAGATGAAGCCGATTCCGCCGCTTGCGAATAATAACGGTTGCATGGACGCCTCCCTTTAGCTGTAATTACGTAGCGGCGGTTTCCGCCGTGCGCTGCTTTTCCGCGCCGCCGCTTTTTTGTGAGGGCACGGTTTTCAGTTGCTTCACGCTTACGCCGCTGTTCACGGCGTTGTACAGCCGGTATCCGCCGCTTAGATTATATGCGTCAAACCCGTTCTGCATCAGAATCCGGGCGGCGATATAGCTGCGCATACCGCTGTGGCAGTGCAGGTAGACTGGTTGGGAAGGGTTCAGCTCTCCCATATGCGCCCGCAGGGAATCCAATGGGATATTGGCAAAGCCGTCTATGCGCCCTTGTGCGGCCTCATTTGGTGTGCGCACGTCCAGCAGGGTGGCGCTGCCATCCCGGGGCAGGGCGTCCACCTCGTGCCAGTGGAAGTTTTTCACTTTCCCTGTCAGCACGTTTTCGATGGCATAGCCCGCCATATTCACCGGGTCCTTCGCCGAGGAGTAGGGCGGCGCGTAGCACAGCTCCAGCTGGGTCAGGTCATGGGCGGTCATACCCGCCCGGATCGCCACGGCAAGGACGTCACATCGCTTGTCCACGCCGCCGAGGCCCACGACCTGCGCCCCCAGGAGCTTGCCGCTGCTTTTCTCGAAGATCACCTTCATGGACA
>WRMQ01000140.1 GCA_009777055.1 Oscillospiraceae bacterium | reverse complement strand
AATGTCAAGCCGCCCCCAAAGCGCGCAGCCCGCCCTAAAATCCTCCGTCACGCCTTGCGGCGTGCCACCTCCTTTACGAAAGGAGGCTTGCGCGCCCTCCAAGGCTCCTTTCCTAAAGGAGCTGTCGGCGAAGCCGACTGAGGATTGCCAAAGTTCCGCACACGCCCCACCGTAGGGCGCGATGCCTACATCGCGCCGCGTTCCCCCATTGTGCGTGACAGGGGAACCGCGGGCGTTACATCCCCTTGGAGTCCCTGAACGCCTGGCGGACGGATTTGATCCAGTTCCAGATCAGCAGAACGATCAGCATGGGGGCGGAAAAGGCCCAGTTTTGCTTGAAGACGTACCCGATCAGCAGGGCAAACCCTGTCAGGCACAGGGAGCCCACCAAAAATACCAGCATAGAAGCCGCCGTTTCCTTGAGGATGTACTTGAATCTGCGTTTCGACATGAAGCCTACCTCCTTTCCGTTCTTTTATGCTTCGTCCGCCATCCAGGTGCGCCGGATCACGGCCCAGGTGATGAGGGGGTTCAGGGCGAACAGCAGTGACGGCAGACGCGCTGGCAGCATGGCGCGCAGGTCGCCTGTCATGCCGCCGGAAACGGTGAAATTGACCGCGATGCTGAGCAGGACGGCCAGCAGGTAGACATGCCATCCCGCGCGCCGCTTGCCCCACATCAAAACCAGTCCGGTCAGAGCGGCGGCGGTCAGGAGCAGGCTGACGATATCCAGCCCGGTAAACAGGGTCGCCACGCCCAGGACGGCGTTCAGCCCGATCACGATCCCAAACCAGACCTTCGCGCCCGTGCCGGGCCGGAACCTCACCCCGGGGAGGCGGCAAAGCGAATAGGCCAGCAACGCGGCGAGGGCCAGCAGCAGCCCGTCCTTGAGGAACACCGCCGCAAGGTCAAGGGTGTACGCAAACGGAAGCTGATGGATCATTGCGCTACTGTTATAGGGGGAATACGCATGGAGCCCCCATCCCCATCGAAGCCCCAGCGGAGTCCCATGAAATCCGCCGATCAACCGCAGCAAAAACCCAGCGGCGGCGGCCCCGCCCGCCGAAAGCGCGAACCGCTTGCGGGGCGGGAGCTTGTCCAGCGCCAGCGGCAGCAGGCTCCCCGCCAGCAGGACGGCGGCGGCCCAGAGCGCGGTATTCATCAGCATGGCCTGTCCCGGCGGGTCGGATATAAACCGCGTCATCACCTCAAACGGCGGCAGGCGCATCTGGCGGAGGAGGAGATATCCGGCGGCCTCGCCATAGACCGAGAGAAACAGGCCCGCCACGGCAAAGCCCGCCCCCGCCGCCTTGCAAACCGCCGGCTCCCGCGTGAGCAAGCAGAGCGAGCAGGCCAGCAGGGCCGTATACAGCGCCGGCAGGGCCATGCACAGCCCATAGATCATGGCCATCCAGTCACGGGGGCTTTCATAGGCGCTCATAAACCACCGCGTGGATTCCGTCCATACCCGGCTGCTGCCCAGGGCGATCAGGCCGATACAAAGCACCAGCATCACGCCGAAGACGGCGCCCGCCGCCCAGAGGACGCGCGCGGGCTTTTCCGGCGAGGCTTCCGGGACGGCGGGGAGGGGGCTGCCGTATGCCTCCTCCGCCGGCGCGGCGGCAGCGGGAGTCACGCTTTCGCCGCTCTTGCTTATTTCCGCACCGCTGCCCGTGCTTGCGCCTGTATTGGACAGGTCAATCCCCTGCTGTTCCAGTGTTTCAAACGTACCGATGGCCTCGACCATATTCGAGCGCAGTATCTTCTGCACCTCCGCCATACCGCCGATCATAAGCTGTGCGTTTCTGAGCTGATTCTGCACATCGGCCTCCGAGAACATATTGCCCGTAAGGCGGTTAAACTCACGGAACTTCGCCTCATCAAAAGGCCCGCACCGATCGAGATACGATAACGCCTCCCGATACCGGTCAAGGATGGTTGTGGTTTTTCCGGAGCCGAACATAAACATACCCTCCAAAATTTTATTTCCCGCTTTCGCGGGCTTGTTACTTCGGGACAAACCGCCCTGAAGCACTTATACGGTTACACTTTCCGGAATTTTTTAAAATCATCAACTGATAAATAATAAGATCCCCCTGCTTTATAGGACAAATGACCCAAGCCAACCGATTCTGCACCAACGTACTTTCTCCAAACAAATATCAAAAGCCCCGGACTGCCAAAGACTGAAAGAATAATACCAAGCACGGTTATCAGTGCCTTAACCTGCGAAAATGTTTCACTGTTATCCCATGTGTTAGTAAGTGCGCAAAATGCTATGACGGCATTCAGTACAATCACTATAATTGTAGTTATTATTTTGGCCTTAAAGGTTATTGAATTTTTTCTGCAATTTTTGCAAATAAAACCATCGTTCGGACCCTCCGCGCCGCTTATATATGTTATTGCTTTGGTTGCGTTTCCGCTTCTTTCTGTCTTATCCCATTTCTTCTTGGCAGTATAATATTTGAAAACATCCCGATTTGCATTTGCTTCTTCTGAGCATATTAAGCACTGAGCCATTTTAACGACCTCCAAAATGGAATTTTTTCGCTTTTACGGGCTGATAGCTTCGGAACACGTTGAGCCAAATTGCAAAGACCGTTATCCTTGAATCGGCACGCCAAAACGGATCGCGCCGTCCCAAAAGTCAGCCACCGCCAAGTTATTGCGTTCCATAACAGAAACCAAAGCATGGGCCTCGCTTTCAGAAAACCCCATTTTTGCGGTCAAGTGCTTTTTAATCGCCGCTAAATACGGTTTGAAATGGATCGGCTTGCCCTGAGTCAGAACTCCAACAGGGGGATGCGTCCACTCCGCGCTTCCGAGAAGAATAAATCTCATTGCCCTGGCCCCGGAATACGCATTTAACAGCTGCTCCTTCCAAGCGTCCGCGTTTTTTACCCCAAAGCCGATTGCCCCTTGCGCCATAGCTATGGCGCCGCCTATGCCCTCGCCCTTCGCCTCAAATACATAAAAGCAATTTTGATGTTGAGCGAATGCTTCGCTTTTTTCCGCCTTGGGCTTTTTACTGAAAAACCCCATTGTCAAATCCTCCCCCAAATGATTTTCTGCTATCACCGATGTCCCAACAGCATGACTTGCGGCCGCGTCCCCTATCGGCCCTCGTTTATTTTCGCGATCACAGGGGCGACAGACTGCACCTCAACGACGGTTTGCCGGTCCTGGACAATG
>WRMQ01000139.1 GCA_009777055.1 Oscillospiraceae bacterium | reverse complement strand
TCGAGGTTGCAACTTGTCGTTATAAAGAAAGAAATCATTTGCTTGTCTACGTGCGGCATACCAGTCCTCCTCTACTACATGTCGTCATTACTCAAGTTGTACCGATAAAGTAAGAGTTTGTATCCATGTATTGACAACTGTCACATACCGTTGTATAATTAACAACATAGACAAAAGATGTCTCCTGCTTTAATCTTATGGTTGGTTATTTCGCTTACCAACTGTGGGTACAAACGCTGGATACAAACTCTTACTTTAATATCCAAAATTCTCCATAATGCTAGTTTTCACGCGCCCAATTGAGGAATGTTCTGTGCGTAATGCCCAAAGACCGGGCGGCTTCGCGGGCGGAAATCTGGCCGAAAGCCCAAGCCGCTCGAATGTTAGCGAACTCCGGCGGGCGTTTTTTGGGCGGACGACCGAATTTCACCCCTCTGGCCTTCGCCGCCGCGATGCCCTCGGCCTGCCTCGTGCGGATATTTTCAAGCTCGACGGTCGCCACGTAGCTGAGCAACTGGAGCACGATGTCCGCGATCAGCGTGCCCGTCAAATCCCGGTTTATATGCGTGTTGAGCAGGGGCATATCCAGTACGATGACATCGGCCCGCTTCTCTTTCGTAATAATGCGCCACTGCTCGATGATCTCCGTGTAGTTGCGGCCCAAGCGGTCGATGGACTTGATGTAGAGCACGTCCCCCGGGCGCAGCTTGCGCAGCAGCGCCTTGTACCGGGGCCGCTCGAAGTCCTTGCCCGAAAGCTTGTCCATATAAATCTGCGGCGCGAGAACGCCGTGCTCGGCCATCGCAATCATCTGCCTGTCCTCATGTTGCTCGGTCGTGGATGTGCGGACATACCCGTATATACTCATAATATCGCCCCTTTCACAATACAAAAACCCCGGCGCAGCCGAGGCTCGTGCTTTATATAATTGTAATGTTATTGGGCGGCGGCCTCAAGGTCGTCAGGCCTTGATGATATTTTTTGAAAGGCGATATAATGATTTTGGTAGCACCGACAAGAATTGAACTTGTGACCTCGAGCTTATGAGTCTCGCGCTCTAACCGACTGAGCTACGGTGGCGGGCATATATCCTGACCCCGGCGAACTACTGGAACCGCTCCGACGACCTGAATGTCACGTGCCGCACGTATGACCCGGTCAACGGCCTGTGCTACGTCAGTTGGTCGCCGCCTCCGTGGACAGTGGAGCTGTGCGAGGCCGTGGCGGCCCTGTGGAGCGACCTGACCGTGACATATGTCCAGACCGGGGAACCCATCTACGACCAGTTCCGGCGGCTGTACCACAAAAGCTGAATCCAGCCGTACCATCCTCGACAGCATTCAGGCAACTCAGTATACTTATAAACGTAAGCGCGAATTGCCTGACGCGAACTTTACACCGGCGTTTTTTATGGTACGTTAAAACGTCCCCTACCCCTGTTGGCGGCTGTTCCAACCGCTCGAAAACTCAAAACGGTAACACTTGCCGGGACAGCTGTCAACACTGTAGGATTCACGTCACCATATTGAACGCCGAAAAAGGCAAGGAGGTACGATGACCCATGCGAAATACAAAACAATTTTAGCCGACCCGCCCTGGGATTTTAACCAACGGGGCAACTACGGAGCAGTCAATCACTATGAGCTGCTCACGATTCAGCGCATTAAAGAGATGCCTATCAAGGACTTGGCGGCGGATCAGGCGCACTGTTACTTGTGGGTTACAAACAGTACGATGCAGCAAGGCCATGAAGTGTTACGCGAATGGGGCTTCGAACCCCGCTCCATCTTGACATGGATTAAGCCGCGCCTCGGCCTGGGGGTATATCTAAGGAATAGCAGCGAACATTTAATTTTTTCCACGCGCGGCAAAGCTCCCGTGCTGTTCAACCGCCAACCCACGTGGTTCCATGCGCCTTTGCAGGAACACTCACACAAACCCGAGGAACAGTTCGCCATAATCAAACGTATGTCCCCCGGCCCGTACTTGGAATTATTCGCCCGGCGGCGGCAACCCGGCTGGAGTGTATGGGGCGACGAAATCTCCTCAGACATCGACATCCCCGGCTACCCCGTGCCGGATTCGCCCGCGACAAGGAAGGAGTTGAACCGTGCTTGAAAAAAATTGTCAGTTACGCCCTGATGTTCGCTGTGGCGGCGTACCTGCTGAACTGGGGGATGCGCCTGCTGCGGGAGGTCTGGCCATGGATCGCTGTGATCGGACTGGCCGTCCTGGTAATCGTGGTCTGCGCGCGCATCCGCCGTTACAACGACAGCAACAAGTATTAGGAGGTGGTTTTGCTGGAACGCAGATTTAAAGAGCCGTTGTGGCTGGACGTAAAATTCCAGCGCCCCTTCACGCTGGAAACGCTGCAGGTGATGCTGGTGCAGCTTGCCGGTATCGGCACGCGCGGCCCCCTGATCTGGGAGGCGAGAGGGAACAAAAACGGCGTGCGCTACCTGCTCTGCGTGGAAAAGCAGTACGCCCGCAAGGTGCAAGAGGCCATGCAGGCCCACGGGCAAATCCAGTTTTCTGAGCTGAAGGACGAACGCCGCCCCTGCGCAACCGCCGCGCTGCTGAAGATTTCCAAGCCGACCCTCGCGCTGCGCACCGACATCGGGGAGACGGCCATCCGGGCGGCATTGGCGGCCATGCACCAGTCCGGCGGGCTTGTCTTGCAGATCGTGCTGGGCCGGGCCTTCACGCCCTCGCCCATGCCGCAGAAGCTGCCCGACCCCCACGCCTCGTGGCTGGACATCGCCCTGGGGCACGTGGGGCTCGCCTCCCCGGAAAGCCGGGCGGCGGTGAAGGAGAAGATCACCCACCACGGCTTTGCCTGCACGGTGCGGCTGGGCGGCGGAAACCAGGGGCAGACCGCCAGCCTTCTGTCGGCGCTGCGGGTGCTGGAATCCGCGGGCGTGCGCCTGAGCGCGAAGCCGGAAGACCCTGTGTGCCTGAACAACGCGTCCGCGTGCTGGTTCTTCCCCCTGCGGCTGTCCGTGAAGGAGCTGGCGCACTTCCTGCTGCTCCCCGCCGGGGAAGAGGATTTGCCGGGCGTGCCGGGCCTGCACCCGAAGCCGATGCTCCCGCCCGCGTGGTACAAAAATCCAGTCAAAACCCAAGACCGCACCTTCGCCGTCACATTGGACGGCAGGACAAAACTCAGTATCCCGCCAAAGGATAGCCTGGAGCATACCGTCATTCTTGGCCCTACGGGCACGGGCAAATCCAACGTCATGCTGCACCAGATTTTAGCGGACATCCATGCCGAGG
>WRMQ01000138.1 GCA_009777055.1 Oscillospiraceae bacterium | reverse complement strand
TACTTCGCGAAATAAAAAGCAAAAGAAAGCGCACAAAAAACGAGGCCATGCCGCCATGCGGAAGGAAAGAGAAAAGAAACCGCAAAAGGGAGGCTGTGCGAGCCTCCCTTTTGCGTGAACAGTAACAGAGGAATCAGAGGGCGAGATCGTCACAAGCGGCGAAAACAGCCTCTTCATCGAGGGATTTGAGGTTGTGAGCGGCGCCGTAAATGAGGGCGTGGTGGGTAATATTGTTGATGACGCGTGGCAGGCAGGAGGATCTTGCGGCGATGGCCTCAAAGGCGGAGGCGGTGAACAGCGGAGTTGAGACACCGGCGAGCTTAAGGTGGTGTTCAATATAGGCGCCCACCTCCTCGGGCAGCAGGGAACGGTGGCGGTGGCGGATGATGATGCGCTGCTCAAGGGGCTGGAACTGCATCAGGCGCAGGCGGTCGAGGAGATGCGGCAGACCGATGAGGCACAGGATATAGGGGTTTTCGCTGTCCATATAGAAATTGAAGAGCAGGCTGATGTCGTCGAGGAAAGCGTTGGAGGCCAGATGCATCTCGTCGAGCACGATCACGGGGGTGATCTTCTGGTTTTTATAAAGGGTCAGGACGGAAGCCTGAATCTGGCCGAACATGTCAATCTTCTTGGTTTTCGGGATTTCCCCCAGGCCGTAGAGCAGACCGCGGTAGAAATCGTTTGGCGACACGGTGGAGAGCGGGAAATAGACGACTTTGTACAGAGAATTGTTCATGCCGCCGGAAAACGCGCGGATGATGGAGGTCTTGCCGGAACCGGACTCGCCGGCAATCAGGCCGATACCGCGGCACTTTTTCAGATGCTCCATGCGGGCCATGCCCTCCTTGAACGTAACGGATTCAAACAGCTTGTCCGAAGGGACCTCTTTTTGGAACGGGATGGAAGAAAAAGAGTAATACATGGTGAACATTATTCGTCGCCTCCCTTCGAGGCAAATACGTCGCGGAAATCCACCGGATTTTCGGGTACGTCGCGCTGGCGGCGTATGCGGGCGTTTTCGTGGATCCTGACCGGCTCGGCGGGGCAGATGCTCACATCGCTTTCGAACACGAAGATCTCCTTGGGCGGATAGTTGTCGAAGCGAACCTCGATGTTCTGGCCTACGTAGCGCAGGGGCACCTGAAAGAGGTTTTTCTGTACGGTGATGGTGCCGTCGCTGCGCACCTTACGGGTGAGCCTGTGCCAGAACAGAAGCTCCAGGGCCTGCGGATCGGCGATATGGCGCACCCGGTCAACCTGCGCAAGGTAGGTATCGAGCGGCGTGGCCTGAAGGGAGGAATGCTCGCGGCGGTGATAGCTTTCGTCCAGCCAGGCCCAAAAGCGCTCGTTGAGCTCTTCAAGGCTGCCGGGCGGCTCAGTTTGCAGCAGGGGGTAAAAGCAGCGGCGTACCGTGCCGAAGAAGCGCTCAATTTTACCCTTGCTTTCCGGGTCGTAGGGCTTGGTGTGGATCAGGGAGATGCCCAGCTTGGCGCAGGCCAGGTGCAGGGTATTCATGCTGTAAACTTTGCCGTTGTCAACGTAGAGCATCCTGGGTTGGCCCCGGCGCAGCATGGCCTCCTTGAATACGGTTTTCATGGGTTCAAAGTTTTCCGTGAAGAAAAACTGCGCGAAGGGGATCAGCCGTGAGCAGTCGTCAAGGAAAGCGAAAAGATAGGTGCGGCACTTGCGTCCGTTGACTGTCAGGTACGGCCCCACGGACATATCGCCCTGCCAAAGCGTGTTGACCGTGTCGTAGGCAAAGCGGCGGCGCGGCGCTTCGTCCCCGGAAGCCCCCCTGGCCATGCGCAGCATTTTTGCGTGGCTCAACAGCCGGTGCATGCTGTGGTACGAAACATTTTGCGGGCTGATCAAGCTGCGCTTGACGCACAGGTCGTAGAAGCACGCGGCGGAAAGGTGCATATTGGTCTTTCGCAGCTCCAGCACCGCGTCCTGCTCTTCCTGGCTCATCGCCCGGGAGTTGCCCTTGTCATTGCGGTCCTTCGGCTTCAGGGCGTCAAAGCCCCAGCGCCGGTACTCCGACAGCCAGCGCTCCACAGTGCTCGGGGAAAACTCCTTCAGGCCATAATAGGGCACCTCGTGCTTTTTGGCGCACACCTCCTGCAGATAGGGCTTCCTGTCACAATGCTGGTTGAGGATGGGCGCGATCAGGCCATAGCGGAACAGTGCCACGGCCTCCTGCTCTTCCTTGGTCATAGGCAAATCTCCAATCAAAAGATGTTGTTTAAGCCGGCCGGCCTATGAATCAAGTATAGCAGGAACGCCCGCGGCGCGATAGTGTCAGTCCGTGTTGAAAATGCTCCGTTGACGCTATTTGCGAATACAATTGTTATTTATTTCGCCATAAAATGCTTCCCCGTGGCCGCATGAAACCCGAAAAGAAGCGCGTGTTACCTTACGCAAAAAACGAGTCCAAAGCGAGGGAAGAAGAAGCGAAGAAAAAAAGAAAGCAAGAAAAGAAAAGAGATGCAAAGAAACAAGGAATGTGCTAAAATAGACTCCCAAATAAAGAAGAAAACAGGGAGTGTTACTGTTCACGCAAAAGGGAGGCTCGCACAGCCCCCCTTTTGCGGTTTCTTTTCTCTTTCCTTCCGCATGGCGGCATGGCCTCGTTTTTTGTGCGCTTTCTTTTGCTTTTTATTTCGCGAAGTAACACCTGACTGAATTCCGGCCCGATGAATCCAAGCCGGAGAAGCATCGTGCGCATGCGGAACTTTTCCGACTCCACGGGTTTTTCCCTTGCGGTGATCCGCGTGGCCTCCGTCGCGACACGGACCAGGGCGCTGGCCAACTGGCTGTACACCTCGGCGTTGCCGTCCATCGGGAACCAGTCGAACTTGAGTGAGTTGGGCGTTTGCTCAACGGGCAGCGCGTCCGCGCCGAGAACCTTCATCAGCAACGCCGCCCTGCTGGCCACCAGTTTTTCGAGGTTGGCCATCTTGGCGGGGGTGAAGCTTCCATCGATGGGCACCTCGATGGTGAGCCTGTCCGGCTGGCCGGGGGCGTCCTCGTAGGCTTCCTCGCTCGGCTCGAAGCCCCGCGCCGCAAGGATTTCGACCATGCCCGGATCATCCGGCCCGATGAGGGCGCCTTCCCTGCTGACGGTGTAGTTGCCCACGATGTAGGCCATGGTCGGCGCGCCTGCATAGGCCGCCTTCGCACCGACTTGCTCTGCCACGGCGGCGGCGAGTTTCTTCCGCTCCGGGCCTGCTTGGTACTGAATTCTCATGTGCTTGTTCCTCCGGTTTTTCTTGGTGGGTTAGAAATGCTCCGGGGGAGCATTTCTCCCAGGCCCGCCTTAGCGGGTCAGCAAGGCTTTTCGCCTTGCCGACAACAACATACCACACAATCGCCCGCGCGTCTATGCCGGAAAATCCATTGAACCTCGCGGCGGTATCGGGCGGCTTTCGG
>WRMQ01000137.1 GCA_009777055.1 Oscillospiraceae bacterium | reverse complement strand
TACATAAAAAATAAAACCTCCTGTTTTCTCGTCTGTGCTTTAGTATATCATAAACGCGAGGAAATTCCTAGCAGTTTTTTCGGAAAACACTTCGTATTGCTTTTTGCGCTTTTTTCTGCTAAAATCGCTGCGGAGGTGAATCGTATGAAAGATTCATTCAGCAAAGCGATGCGGGGCCTTAAGCCCGAAACCATTCGAATGCTGAAGACCGTTTCTCTGCTGCTGGCGGCGCTGTACATACTGGCGCTGGCCATATACGCGGCGGGAAACCTGGGCTGGCTGGAGTATCAGCTGTCCATGATGCTTTCGGAACAGCTGGTTATGGGCTTTCGGCGTGGCTTTGGAATGCTTTGCATTGGGTTTCTGCTTGCCGAAGCAAAATAAGGAAGCTGCCTGGAAGGTTCTGCATGGCTGACCCGCGGAGCCTTCCTTTATTTTCCTGAATATGCGAAATAAGTCTTTTTACGCGCCTTTTTCAGGGCATCCCGATGTTTTTCGTTTGACATTCTAATTGCTTCATGGTATCCTGTTTTCAGTTTAATGCGTTAATGAGGTGATGACAGGATGAATGACCAGCCTTATCTCTGGACAGCGGCCTTTGCGGAGGATCTTCTTGATTTTTCGCAGTCGGACTTCGATTTCCTCTTCAGCCTGCCGGAACTCAGTGCGCAGGAGGATACCCAGTGCCCGAAAAAGCCCGAAAAAGAAAAGGGGCCTGTCCGGCCGCTTTCGGAAGCGCAGCTGAAAAAACGCGGGCTCAGGTCCACGGTGATGAATGTCCTCACGATTTTATTTATTGTCTTCGTGATCGGCGGCTCCGTTTTGTTCGTCAGCAGCCCCAACCCGGATAAGCACATCTTCGGCTACCGCTTTTACCATGTATTGACGGAATCCATGACCCCCACACTGCAGGAGGACGGCACGCTGCCGCCCGGCGGCTTCTATAAGGGCGACGTGATTATCGTTAAAATGACGAAGCCCGAAAATGTGCGGCAGGGCGATATCATCACCTTCAACCCGGACCCCTACCGGGTCACCGGCAAGGAGCCCCTGACCCACCGCTGCGTTGAAATCAGGGATAATGTCAACGGCAGGAAGGGCCTCTGGTTCGTGACCAAGGGCGACCTCAACAACACCGTTGACCCGCCCATTCCCGGCGAGGCCGTCATCGGCGTGAAGGTGCTCACTGTCCCAAAATGCGGCACCGTGCTGAAAACAATTCAAAAAACAGCCCACTACATCTTGCGCTTTTCGGCCGCTTCGTTTATAATAGAACGAACGACCGGAAAAGACCCAGAAAGGACAAGATTCAATGGCTGTTTTTTTTGACCCCGGGCAAATGATCTTCAAGCTCGACACCCCCCGCTCCAGCTACGCGATGCAGGTATCTCCCCAGGGATATCTTTTTCACCTCTACTACGGCGCGAGGGTGAGCGATACCGAGCTCTCACATCTGCTCGTCCACGGCGGCGGGGCCTCGTTTTCCGCCAGCCCGGCGGACGCCCCGGAGCTCTCGCTGGATACCGCGCCGCAGGAATGCCCCGGCTCCGGCCTGAGCGACTACAGGGCCCCCATGATCTCTGTGCGGGAGGAAAACGGCGCGCTGGCCGCCTGCCTCAAATATGTCTCCCACGAGATACGCAAGGGCAAGCCCGCGCTGCCCGGCCTCCCCGCCACCTACTGCAACGGGGAAGACGAGGCGGATACCCTGGCGCTTACCATGCGCGACGAGCGCCTTGATCTCACCGTAACGCTCTATTACAGCGTATTCGCGAAGCTGGATGCCATCACCCGCTGGGCGGTGGCGCAAAACAACGGCGCGCAAACCCTGACGCTTGAGAGCCTGCAAAGCGCCTGCGTGGACTTTCCCGGCATGGATTTCGACATGGTCACCCTGCGCGGGGCGTGGATGCGTGAGCGGCATATAGAACGGCACGGACTCTTCCACGGCACGCAGAGCATCCAGAGCAGGCGGGGCTCCTCGGGGCACCAGCTCAACCCCTTCGCGGCGCTTTGCTCCAAAGACGCCACGGAGGAAAACGGCGAGGCCTATGGCTTCCATCTGGTTTACAGCGGCAATTTCCGTATAGAGGCCGAGGTGTCGCAGCTGAGCTCCACCCGCGTGGTGCTGGGCGTCAATCCCGAGGGCTTCGCCTGGCGGCTTTGCCCCGGCGAAAGCTTCACCGCGCCGGAGGCTGTGCTGGCTTATTCGAAAGAAGGCCTGGGCGGCCTTTCCCGCACGCTGCACCGGCTCTACCGCAAGAATCTTTGCCGGGGCGAATGGCGCGACAAGCGCCGGCCCATTCTGATCAACAACTGGGAGGCCACCTATTTCAACTTCGACGCCGACAAGCTCGTGGCCATCGCCAAACAGGCCAAAAAAGCCGGCATTGAGATGCTCGTGATGGACGACGGCTGGTTCGGCAAGCGCGACGGCGACGTCAGCGGCCTGGGGGACTGGGTCGTCAACGAGAAAAAGCTGGGCTGCTCTCTCCACGCGCTCGTGGAGCGCGTCAAGGCAGAGGGTCTGCTTTTCGGCATTTGGTTCGAGCCGGAGATGATCTCCCCGGACAGCGATCTCTGCCGCGCCCATCCGGATTGGTGCTTCCACATGCCGGGGCGGGACAAATCTCTGGGCCGGAACCAGCTCGTGCTCAACCTCACCCTGCCCCAGGTGCGCGAAAATCTCCTGGCGCAGCTCACGGCCGTGCTGGAAAGCGCGGATATCAGCTATGTCAAATGGGACTTCAACCGGAATTTGACCGAAGTGTTCTCTTCGGAATATATGGGCGCACAGGCGGGCGAAACAGCCCACCGCTATGTGCTGGGACTCTATGAGATTCTCGAGGCCCTGAACCGGCGCTTCCCGCGAATTCTCTTCGAAAGCTGCTCCGGCGGCGGCGGACGCTTCGACCCCGGCATGCTCTACTACATGCCCCAGACCTGGTGCAGCGACGATACCGACGCCATTGAGCGCCTGAAAATCCAGTACGGCACCTCCCTGTGCTACCCCGTGATGAGCATGGGGGCGCATGTCTCCGCCGTGCCCAACCACGGCACCGGGCGCACGGCTCCCCTCACCTTCCGGGGCGGCGTGGCCATGTGCGGCACCTTCGGCTATGAGCTGGATCTCACAAAGGTCAGCGAGGCCGAGCTGGACACCATGGAGGACATGAACGAGAGCTTCCTGGCCTGGCAGCCGCTGATCACCCAGGGGGACTTCTATCGCCTGGCAAGCCCCTTCGAAAGCGGCGGCGCCGCCGCCGACATCACCGCCTGGATGTTCGTCTCGGAGGACAGGAGCGAGGCCCTGCTGCAGGTATTCCGCACGAGTGTGCTGCCCAACAGCCGGCAGCCCCGTATCCGCCTGCGCGGCCTGGATCCCGGCGCCCGTTACCGCCTCAATGAGGACTGGAGCCTGACGCTACACGGCGACACGCTGATGAACGCCGGGCTGCCTCTGCCGGAGGTGTTTGGTTATGGGCCGTACCAGAGCATGGATATTTATTTGAAAAGCGTGTAGATATTTTATGATAGACCTCTTGCGAAATTGATGTTGGCTGCCAGCGGGCGCACACAGTGCGCCCCCACGATGATACCTTGCGCTGGGCTGATATCAAAATGAGACAGAAATTATAGAATTGCGA
>WRMQ01000136.1 GCA_009777055.1 Oscillospiraceae bacterium | reverse complement strand
GTGCGGAACGCCCTGCGGGCAGCTTGTGGCTGTGGCCTTTTTTTACGCAGGCTTTGGCCTGGCCATTTCTTTGTCACACCAATGCTGCCCGCAGGTCGTTCCGCACGCGCGCATGTGGCCACCACTGGAGGCAGGCCGTTTGCTTTTTCGGGCCGCGCGGCCCTTCCGTGGGGAAGAGGCCAGCAAGCCAGGGCTTTATCCCGCTGTTATTTGTTGCTTGCTTTAGGCGGCATGGATGCCGCTGTCACCAATGCTTTAGGTGGAGTTTTTGCAACGCGAAAACTCCCACGATAAAAAACAGCATGGATGCTGTTTTTTATCGCAGCCTGCCGGGAGGAAAGCATTTTCAGGCGAAGCGCAATTGCCGATACAGAACGCTTTGGCAAAGAAACAGGCGCCCTGGCGCCTTTTCCGGCCACTCGCGTTCTGTATCGGCAATTGCGCTTCGCCTGAACTTTCCGCAATGCTGCATTAGGCCCCCAAACGTCTAAGCGAGACAATCACGCCGTTCGCGGCAAACTGAAAAAAACATGACATTTGTAACAAAAACCTAGCCAAAAACGCATCCCCGTGCCGTATATAGGCATCGGAGGTTTTATGAATATTCACGATGCGGCGGACAACAGCTTCAAGCTCATCTTTGGCGACAACAGGCTTTTCGCCGATTTCTTGAGGGATTTCATCGACATCGACATCCTAAAAGACATCAGGCCGGAGGACGTGGAAGACCTGAGCGAGCGCTTGATCCCGCTCTTCAGCGAAAGCAGGGACGCGGACACGGTAAAGCTGGTGAACCTGAAGGGCGACGCCCCCTTCTTCGTCATCGCCATACTGGAGCACGAGTCGCAGGTCAATTTCAGGGCCTGCTTCAAAATGCTCGTGTACATCGCCCTGGTCCTTCTGGATTGGGAAAAGGGCGCGGAAAAGGAAAGGAAGGGCTCCAGCCTGCTTAAAGGCTTCAAGTACCCGCCGGTGCTGCCAATGATTTTCTACGACGGCAAGGCCCCCTGGACCGCGGAACGGAACTTCTTCGACCGTACCCACCTGAACACGGCTTTCGAGAAGTACATCCCCAAGTTCGAGTACGAGCTGATAAACCTGAACGACTACGGCGAGGAAGAGCTGATGGGGCTCGGCGGCGCACTGTCGTACATATTCCTGATCGACAAGATACGCGGCGGCAAGGAGAAGGATCGGATACGCCGGCTGCCGGAGGATTACGTCGAAAAACTGCGCTTGCAAATTCCCGAAGACATGGCTAAGCTGTTGGCTGACGTGATCCTCGTTCTGCTCAACAAGAGCGGGTACGAGCGGTTCGACGCCGAGCAGGTTGCTTCAATCGTAGAGAAGTCGGACAGGAAGGAGTATGGCGGTATGTTCGAGGCAGTGATAGAGAGCATGAGGGAAGAACGGGAGATAGGCCGCGAGGAAGGCCGCGAGGAGGAACGCAAGGAAGCCCAGGCTAAAGTGGCTGAAGTCCGCGAGGAAGCCCGAAAAGAGAGGCTCCAGAATGCCGCCAATTTGAGGAGATTAGGCGTTTCCGTGGAGACCATTTCTCAGGCGACCGGGCTTTCTGCAGAGCTGATCGGCAAGCTCTGACTTTCCCCCCCCCCTTCGCGGGGCTCTGCCCGGCGTTGCGGGCAAATTTAGCGGGCGGGAAACGCGAAATTTGCAAAAAGCGGGTTGACAAAAAATGCTATTGTGGTATCATTGAATAGATAGCTGTTCCCTCTTTTCGGGGGGAGGAGCGGGCTTGAAGAAACATGACAAACCAGGACAAGGAGAATTGACATGAAGAGGCATATATTCATCGGATTGCTGGCGGCGGCGCTGGCATTGGGCTTGGCGGCTGGGTGCAGCAGCGACAGCGGCGACGATCATGCGGAGACCTACGAGCCCCTTATAATAAAGGGGAGGGCCGAGGGCCGGGACGTGGAGATAGAGATCAGCACGGACAGGACGGTGGCGCAGCAGGTGCTGACGCCCACGACGGGCGACAGCTACGCGATCCGGGTCGGCGGGGCGGAGGTGTCCCGGGGCACGGTGTCCGTGAGCGGCCAGTACATGACGTTCATCCCGTCCGACGGGAGCCCGTCCTTCTACGGTGCGTGGCAGGGGGGCAGCAACCTTCGGATCCCCGAGATCCCGATGCCCGGGACGGAGCCGGCGATCAAGGGCTTCGTAGCGGACGGCTTCGGCGGCGGCGGGGGCGGCGGGAGCACCGTCGGGACCTTCAGCGGCAGCGGCAACACGATAGGGTGGGGCTTGATCCTGGGCGTGAGGGAACCGCCCTACGAGGCGACCGGGGCGCTCACCACGAGGGCGCCTGCCCAGGAGCAGGCGATCAGGACGGCGAACGAGGACGTCTTCGGCGTGACCACCGAATGGACGGTGGCGAGCGCCGCTTGGACGGGCCTTCGCAACGCCGCCAACCGCTTCGAACGGGGCGACGAGCCCGTGCTGACGGTCAGCCTGAACGCGCGGAGCGGCTACGTTTTCGTGAACGGGCAGCTTCCTCCTTTCGAGCTTGACGGGGTGGACAAGGCCAACTACGAGGCGCAGGCTCCGTACATGAGCTCCTCGATGATCACGGTGACTTTCAGGTTCAGGCAGATCCCGCGGCTCCAGGTGACCGACCTGGACATAGCGGGCATACTGGCGCCCGCCGCGGGCTCGCCGGTCCAGCCTGCCCAAAACATAATCGCCGCCAACTCCGGCGCCGGGCGGCAATGGTCGGTGACTGCGGCGCAATGGAACGTGACGGGGAATTTCGTCCTGGGTACGGCGCCGATCCTCGATCTTAGGCTCGAGGCCGATCCGGACTACTATTTCCAAGATTCCATCTTCGATCCGGCGCCCGAAGGCCAGCCCTACCGGCCCTTCACGCTGACGAACGTGGACATCCCCTACCAGAACCGCCCCATGCCCCCGCATTCCGACAGGGCAGTCAACCTCCAAGTGACTTTCGAGGAAGTGCACGCCGCCCAGGTAAGGCGAGCCCCCGGCTCCCAGGGAACCGAGGGGGACGGGAAGATCATCAATCTGACGGCCGCCGGGCGGTACGTGGTGAGGCAAGGCGACACCTGGTATGGGGTGACGCCAGGCGGCACCCTTGGCACAGCCGTGGCTACGCCGAACGAAGCGGCAGGCTACAATCCGACGGCCAACAGTTTTAATTTACTAGACCCCCTTACCGGCACCGAAATCACCAGCCTCACTAACGGCCTGACGTACGACGTGTACCTGGTCGGGGTACTGGCGAACGCCCAGGGCGTCGGGAGAGACGGCATCGTCAAGCCCAACGGCAGGAACGCCCTCGCAAGAATCACCACCACCGACGGTCAAACTGCGCACATCCTGGAAGGCGCCGGGAGCGCCGAGAACGACACGACCATCGTCCTCTTCTGGGACGAGAAGTACCCCCTAAGGGCGACGTTGACGAGCGCAGAATTGGCAGACGGCATGACGATAGCGGCAGGCGGCGGCTTGAGCACGTATGGGGGTGACAAGGTGGCCCAAACCTCGAACACCGCCAGCCGCGCCAGGATTGCAGGCGCAGCGGGCACAAGCTACGCAACCGTCAGCGGCGTCGGCGAATTCACCAAAGCAGACTTCGCCTTCACAGGCCGCCCGGGCCTAGGCCCCGGCTCCCAGGGAGATGCAAACTTGGCTGGTACGATTACATTGCCAGGATCGGGCCTATACGT
>WRMQ01000135.1 GCA_009777055.1 Oscillospiraceae bacterium | reverse complement strand
CTCCGTGAAGGTTACCCAGATCGACTAATGCGCCTTAACACAGACGTATGCCCACCCACCCAAACCCCCCTCAAGTCCCAAGGAGGTTTCGTATGAAGAAGAACCAAACCCTTCGCTGCGCGGCCGCGCTGTTGGTGCTTTGCATCTTCACGCTCAGCCTCGCAACCGGCGCCATGGCGAGCTATAGGGCCGAGGCGAAAATCCCCGGCGTTAAGGCCCGCGTGGCCGCGTTCCGCGTGCTGGTCAACGGCAAGGATGTCGTTACCGGCGATGTGGATCCGGATACCGGCAAGGTGCAGTTGAACGTGCCCCTTTACAGCAACGAGCTGTTGGATTTGTACGAGGAGAACTTCCTAAAGGTGGAAAACACCGATAACACCTACCATGTGAAGGCGACCTCGCATTACACAGGCGTCCATGCCGTGGATAACGCGATCCCCGTGATCGCGCCCGGTACCGGCGGCAAAATTGAGTTCCTGGTGGAGAATCTCTCCGAGGTGCCGATTACGTACGAGATTACCTTCGGCAACACGAAGAACCCGACCTTCCAGAGCAACGGGATTCCCGTAGTGTTCTCGCAGGACAAAGCCACATGGAACGACAGCTTCGGCGGACTCGGGCAAAAGTTTGAGGGTATCGTAGCGGCGAACAGCGACAACAGCGCTGACCTTGCCAACGAAGGCACGCTCTATTGGAAATGGATGTACGGCAGCTCAGAAAGCCTTACGGACACCACCAATGTGACCGACTCGAACCTGGGTATCACCGCGAGGAGCGCGCCTGTAAAGCTGACCCTGCCACTCACCATCAGCGTGGAACAAATCGACTAGCATCCGAAGCCCCGGGAGCGGCCACAGCGCCGCTTCCGGGGAACAAGCCAAAACGTTTTCTATTTCAGTTTCCAACACGGAACATGAATGGAGGAGATGTAACCAAATGAAGAAAAACACTTATTTGAGAATGGCGGTTGCGCTGCTCGTGGTCATCACCCTGAGCTGCTCTCTGTTATTCGGCTCGAGCACCTACGCAAAGTATGTCGCCGCCGCCGAGGGCGCTGGCGCTGCCCGCGTGGCGAAGTTCTCCATCAAGTACGCCCAGGGCCAATCAAGGGCGCTGAAGACCGGTCCTGAAGCTTGCGCGCACGGCACTGATCCGGACGACCCGGCCCACGTAGCAGGGTGCTTTGATTACACCAACGAGATCGGCGAAATCGCGACAGCCGCCGGTCAGGTAAACAAGCTGAGCTTCTTTGAGGACTACGAGCAGGTCACAGGCGTTCTGCCGCTGTTCAAAACGGCGTATAAGACAGATCTTCTGCCCGCCAGCCCGGATTACCTCAAGCTGCTGAATAAGCTTGCCAACGATTACGCGCTTGATACAATTGACGATCTTCTTTACCCCCTGCCGGTGTGTATAAACGACTTTGCGGGCGCTTGTGCTTCCACGCATGACTCGCTCTGTGATTATAACACAGAAAAGGTTGCCCGCGACGGTGAGATCGCTTCGCTTGAGGGCGTGTTTAAGACCGCTGTCAGCGATGGCAATGTGGACATCAACACGGTGGAAAGCGCCGGTGCGTTTAAGCATTCGGATGATGGAAGCGCAGCAGAACCCCGCATGACCGCCCGCGTTGTTGCCCCCGGCGCCGCGAACGACGAGACGGAATTTGTGCTTTGGAACGAATCCGAAGTCGCCGTGCTGGTCAGCATTGAGCTGGATCTCAACAACAGCATGATCGGCTCCGAGACCTGGACGACTGCCGCCCAATTGGCTGACGTGCGGGAAGTGCCGATTCAATTCAATGTAGACAACAACGGCTGGGTTCCCCTGGTTATCTCTACTGGCAAGGCTTCGCTGGGCTCTTTCGCCCTGCCGCCCAACCAGTCGGCAGGTGAAGCCACCACGATCTCCGTGGAATGGCGCTGGATCTTCGAAGGCAATGACCTGGTGCATACAGATGGCAGAAGCGCCACCAAAACTGATGCGGATGCCAAATTGCACGCCATTGCTGGCGCAACTGACGCGGTGGCGATTGACACCTTGACCGCGACGGACGCCTACGATACCGCGCTGGGCATTTGGGCGCGTATTCTGTCGGATAATGTGGATACCAGCGACGATCCCGATCCGCTGGGCCATTTCATCAGCGCGAACATCAAGATCACGGCGGTACAAATTGACTAACAAGAACCCTCCCGCTTTGAGCAATCAAAGCGCGAAATATGAAGGGAGGTATGCGCACGCATGAAACGAAATGCTTTTTTGCGCCTGGCTCTGGGCCTGCTGGTGATTTCCATCGCCTGCAGCAGCCTGTTCATGGCCTCGCCCACGGCCGCGAAATATGTCGCGGCAGGCGAGGCGGACGGCCCGGCGCGGGTGGCCATCTTCTCATTTTTGGCCGGCAGCTTCAAAGCATCGGAGGCGGGTCTCTTCGGAGGCTTCAACACGACTCCGGGCCTGGACGGCGTTGTGCCGGGTGAGTGGGATCAAATCGCGCTCTACCCGGGGCAGGTCACCTCATTCGAGGTCCCGGCGTTCAGCTACGAGTACCTGACGCCGAACGCGACGATTGGCGGCCCCGAAGGCTGGCCGAAGCAGATGACACTAGCGGAATATCTCGCTGCCGGCAATTCAGGAAATTTCGACGACCACGAATATGATCCGTTTTTGCGCCAATCGCCCTATGATATCTATTTGAGAAATGGCCAGAAGAATCCGAACCAGGATTTTTATTGGCGCTCATGGGGCCTTTATGATTGGTGGTTCAATGGTTGGACAGGCGGTTGGAGATGGTCTCAGGCCGTTGAGTATTCAACCAAGCCCTTCACCACCGTATTGGGCAAAAAGCTGAATGCCGGAGATCCGTTTACCACGGCGGAAAGACGTATTGTCGCCGCGCCGGGTATTGGTCCAACCTTTGGCAGGGCGGCGAATAACCCGAATATTTCGGAGTTTTTCTACAACGCCGATGGCACACCGGTCGCCAATCAGGAATGGTCTGACGTCAATGAGGCGGGTTATGCCAGCCTCAAGCTCAAGAACGAGTCCGAGGTAGTGGTTCGCTTCCGGGTTTCCGTGGACACAAGCGGCACTTTCGTGGGGAACCGTGATGTCGATATCGTCGTCTCTGACCTGCACAATCCGGCCTGGTGGGTGTTTACGAAGCATGGTGCCCCCCCGAGCAATCCGATCGTGCTGACCTGCTCCGCGCAGGAGAGCAACGAGACGCCGAACAAGTTTTTCGCGACGAAGTCTGCTCAGCTCTATGATCCTGCGGATGATTCGAACCAGTGGGTTTATCTGATGCCCGGTGAGGAGTACATTCTTCGTTATGGCGTTATCTTTCCGTTCATTGACAAAAGCTCATGGACACAGGAAGACAACATCCATTCTAACAACTTGAACGCTTGGGCCAGCCTACGTCCAGGTTATAATGCCAACAGAGTCAGCGACCAACAGCACTCCCTGCTGGGCTACGACGCCCAGGAGCCGGAGGACCGGGACCCCAATGGGACGGGCGGTTATGGTACGTCCCTGAATCCCAATTTGACGCCCAACCCATCAGACGCCGACATCAGGCTTGCGCTTAAGCTTGAAGTCGAGCAAGTCGATTAGCGCGGAAAGGAGAAAGTAGTATGAGAAAATCGAATCCTTTCCTGCGCGCGGCGATTGTGCTGCTGGCGGTGTCCTTCTGCCTGAGCGCTGTCGTCGTGGGCACTAGCACTTACGCGAAATATGTGACGCAGGGCAACGGCATCGCAAGGGCCCGGGCGGCAAAGTTCTCCTTCCTGGTGGGCAGCTACAAGCCTACGGGG
>WRMQ01000134.1 GCA_009777055.1 Oscillospiraceae bacterium | reverse complement strand
TCCCATGGCAACTTCAACACCTCTTTCGGCCTTTTTGTTGCCTTCTATTCTATCACAAAACTGTATACCTTCCTACTGCACACCTGTATACTAGCTTACTACACCGGACAAATTTTGAGCCCCTACATAAAAGGAGAGCATCATGCGAATCAGTGTGAGCAGCTGGAGCTTTCAGCAATTGCTGGCAGCCGGGAAAATCAACCAGCTGGATATGATCAAGAGGGCGAAGGCCCTGGGCTTTCAGGCAATCGAATACATTGATATTCAGCCCATGGAGGGGCTCGGCGTCCGTGAGACCGCCGAGTTGCTGCGGGAGGAAAGCGAAAAATGCCGCCTGCCCATCATCGCCTATACCGTCGCGGCGGATTTCCTCCGGGCGGCCTCCGCCGAGGCGGAGGCGCTGCGGCTTTATGAGCAGGTGGAGATCGCGAAAATCCTTGGCGCGGGCATTCTGCGCCATGACGCCTCCAACGGCTTCGGCGCGCCCGAAAACGCGACCAGAGGCTTTGCGCAGGCACTGCCCAGGCTGGCGGAGGGCAGCCGCCTGGTGACGGAATACGCCGCCGCGCGGGGCATCGTTACCACCGTGGAGAATCACGGTTATTTCTGCCAGGACAGTCTCCGCTTATCCGCCCTGGTGGAGGCGGTGGGGCATCCCAACTTCGGCGCGCTGGTTGATTTCGGCAATTTTCTCTGTGCCGACGAGAACCCCGCGCAGGCTGTGGGGAACCTCGCGCCCTATACCCGCCACGTGCACGCGAAGGATTTTCATGTGAAGTCCGGCATGGCCGACGACCCCGGCGAGGGCTGGTTCCGCTCCCGGGGAGGGAATTATCTGCGCGGCGCGGTGATCGGCCACGGGGAGGTCCCGCTCAGGCAGTGCCTGGGAATTCTGAAGCGCGCGGGCTGGGACGGCTGCGTCAGCATAGAGTTTGAGGGCGTGGAGGATTGTGAAACCGCCCTGCGCATCGGGCTATATAATTTAAAAAAAGCAATTCAAAACATATAATTTAAAATAAAAAAGCAATTTAAAAGTTTAAATTAAAGAGCAATTTAAAAAGCAATTTATATTATGCAATCAAAATAAAAAGCAATAAAGGAGATTCAGTTCATGGCGGAAAAAAAAGTGTACACAGGCAAAGCGGGCTTTGAGCTGCTGCACCGGGAGCAGTTTAAGCTGCAGCGCAAAATCGTGGCCAACATGACCTCGGAGGCCTGGGAGACCATTCCCCACGCGGCGGGCAACTACGAGCCGGACGCGACGGAGTTCCTGGATTATTACCAGAAGCTGCGCGGAGAACGCCCGGAGTGGAAGGCCATCACCGTCAATACCCTGCTGCTTTATATCATTACCCAGGGCCTCATCGCCTGCCCCGCGATGAATGGCCATATCACGTTCAAGCGCAAGTCCGCCAACGGCTGCATTGAGCTCTATAAAGACATCAATATCTCCATGCCCATGATCATGCCCGACGGCAAAATGATGACGATCAACCTGCACAACTGTGAGCAGATGAGCCTCAGCGAGCTGGCGGCGTACATTGCCGACGTGCGCCGGCGCATGGATAACACCGATGTGACCGAGGCCATGTATGAGGCGGCCTTCGAGAACACCATCAATTACATCAAGCGCGGGCGCGTTGACATTGTGCTCAGCCGCCTGTTGGGCAACATGATCGGCAAGGGCAAGATGGAGCGCGTGCCCAAAAAAGCGCGGAAGGAATACTTCAAATCGCCGGCCAGGGACCGTTTGACCAAATTGGATATCGAGCAGGGCACCGTCACGGTGTCGAACCTCGGCTCCGTCTATCGCGGCAGCGCCTACGCCCCCCCGGTGCTGCTGGATGTTATCCCCCCCCAGCTGTGCGTGATCGGCCTTGGCGGAACGATTGAACGCCCGGGCATCGTCACCCTGCCCGGCGGCGCGAAGGAGATCAAGCCGCGCAAATTCATTCCCTTCCACCTGTGCATGGATCACCGCGCCCTGGATTACGGGGAGTTCGTGCCCTTCATGCGGCGGCTCGACGAGATCTTCTCCAAGCCGGAGGCAATGGAGAACTGGATTTAGCGCAGCCGCGTCCGCGACAAATAACAGCGTGCGATTCCGCGGCGGACGTTTCTGTTCGCGGAATCGCACAGGCTTTCAGCCGGGGGAGGGCTACGCCGACAGCACCGCGCCCGCGCGCCCGTAGTGCTTTCCGCGCGCGAGAGCCGTGACAAAGCATTCCGTGAGCTGTGCCATATCGGCGTCAATGATGACGCCCGCCTTGGGGTCACTGTCCGCCGGAGGGCTTTGCTCCGCCAGGGGGAGCAGGCCGGCGGCGCTTTGCTCCAGGCCGATGGTCTTGAAGTGCCGGTAAGCCTCCGCGATGAACTGCATGGCGTCACCCGACTGCCGCAGCGCCGCCGTGTGCGGCCCGCCCGGCACGAAAACGGCGTCATACAGCACTGAGGAGGCCGTGGCGAAGGTCTGCCCGCTTTCGGCCGCGCAGCCGTCCGCGGCGGCGACGGGGCCGAGCCCGAAGGAGACGAGGTCATACTGCGCGCCCGCCGCGCACAGCGCCGCTGTCATAGCGTCCAGCTGCGCCTTGTCGAAGCCCTGCGCCGCGAGAATGGCCACCCTGCGTGTCTTCGCGCTTTGAACGCTGTTTTCCATGCTCAGGGCGGGGGAGGCCGCGGGATTGGGCTGGGCCGCCCGCGCCTGCGCGGGAATCAGGCCCAGGCCTTCCCCCACCGCGCGGGCCAGATCCCCGTGTATATGGGCCAGATGGTCCACCAGAAGCTGGCGGGTATTCTTGTTCATACACTTGCCCAGCTCAAAGCGGAACGCGTCGATGATGTGCTTTTTCTCAAAGGCGGACATGCTGTTCCAGAACATCGCCGGCTGGCTGTAGTGGTCGCGGAAGCTTTCGCTGCGCTCGCGGATGACGCCGCCGTCCAGATGATCCCGCAGATGCTCGAAGTAGCTCTCATGGGTTTCGGGAGCCCCCTGGCCGGCGGAATGGGGCTCGTTCCTGTTCAGCGCGTTGGGGTGATAGGAGGTCTGCCCCTCGTCGATATTCATCTGGTGCATGCCGTCGCGCTGGTTGTTGTTGATGGGCGCCAGGGGGCGGTTGATGGGGATCTGATGAAAATTCGGGCCGCCCAGCCGGGAAAGCTGGGTGTCCAGATAGGAAAATATACGCCCCTGAAGCAGCGGGTCGTTGGAAAAATCAATGCCTGGCACGATATTCGCGGGGCAAAAGGCCACCTGCTCGGTCTCGGCGAAAAAATTGGTGACATTCTGGTTTAAGGTCAGCTTGCCCACGCGGCGCAGGGGCACCAGCTCCTCCGGCCAGAGCTTGGTGGCGTCCAGAATATCGAAATCGAAGGCGAACTCATCCCCGGGCTCCAGCACTTGAATCCCGAGCTCATATTCGGCGGGGCAGCCGCATTCGATGCTGTTCCACAGGTCGCGGCGGTTGAAGTCGCCGTCCTTCCCCGCGATTTTCTGCGCCTCGTCCCACACCAGGGAGTGCACGCCCAGCAGCGGCTTCCAATGGAATTTCACGAATTTAAATTCTCCGGCGGCGTTGACCAATCGAAAGGTGTGAATGCCGAAGCCCTCCATCATGCGGAAGCTGCGGGGCACCGCCCGGGGGGACATGAGCCACATGACGTTGTGCAGGGTTTCCGGCGTGTTGACAACGAAGTCCCAGAAGGTGTCATGCGCCGAGGCGGCCTGGGGTATCTCGTTGTTTGGCTCCGGCTTTACGGCATGGATGAGGTCAGGAAACTTCATGGCGTCCTGGATAAAAAAGACCGGCATGTTATTGCCCACCAGGTCGTA
>WRMQ01000133.1 GCA_009777055.1 Oscillospiraceae bacterium | reverse complement strand
CACTGGGGGCGGCTGGAGGAGACAGGCAAGCTTTTGGAGGCCTTAGCGGAGCTTCCGCCGGAGCTGCTGACCCTCAGCGGCGCGGAGCTGATCAAGCCCGCGGCGGGAAAGCAGGCGAAATGGGAGGGCGCGGTCTTGCCGCCGGATTTCAAGGACCTGCTCGGAGTGCTCAAGGATCACGGCTTCGAGGAGCGGATTACCGGGCTGCAAATTTCCGCCTCGCCGCTGCCGGACGTGATATACCAGGGCCGTATCCGCATCAAATTCGGCTCCGGGCTGCCCGCCGGGTCCTCCTCCCTCACGGTGCGGGAGGTGCTGGGGGAAAAGCTGCGCGTAGGCAGGGAGGCGCTGCGGCAAATTGAGGAGGAAAATCCCCACCAGCGCGGCGTTCTGGATTTGAGCGCCTACGGAAAAGCATATTTTACGCCGGATTGGACGGAGCAATTCTCAACATTTGTGAACTGAGCGTCGATAATTATGAATTTTTTTACATATCGCTGAATTTCGGCTTGTTTTTTTTATTTCTTTATGATACAATGTTTTATAATGTTCTATTAATGTTTTGTATTGAGGGCAAAGGAGGATGTTTGCTATGTCAGTTTTTGAGTTGGCAAACGATCTGGATCAGATTGTGCAGATAAAGGTGATCGGCGTGGGCGGCGGCGGCGGCAACGCCGTGAACCGTATGGTGGCCAGCGGCGTTCAGGGGGCGGAATTCATTGCCGTCAACACGGACAAGCAGATTCTGGGGGTCTCTGTCGCCACCCATAAGATTCAAATCGGCGAACGCACCACCGGCGGCGTGGGCACCGGCGGTATCCCCCAGGTGGGCATGAAGTCCGCCGAGGAGAGCCGCGAGGCCATCACCGACGCTTTGCGCGGGGCCGACATGGTCTTTGTCACCGCCGGCATGGGCGGCGGCACGGGCACGGGGGCCGCGCCTATCGTGGCGCAGATTTCGAAGGACCTGGGCATCCTCACCATCGGCGTGGTCACAAAGCCCTTCCGTTTTGAGGGCAAGCACCGCATGGAGCAGGCCATGGAGGGCATCGCCCGTCTGGCCGAGAGCGTGGACAGCCTCATCGTCATCCCCAACGAGCACCTCAAGCGCCTGAGCGACCAGAAGCTGCCGATGAAGCAGGCCTTCGCCCTGGCGGACCAGGTTCTGCTGGAGGGTGTGCGCAACATTTCGGAGCTCATCAAGGTTCCCAGCTATATCAACCTGGATTTCGCCGACGTGTGCACCGTCATGCGCGGCGCGGGCTACGCCCATCTGGGCGTAGGCTACGGCAAGGGCGAGGACAAGGCCCGCGCCGCCGCCGAATCCGCCGTCTGCAGCCCGCTGCTGGAAACCTCCATCGACGGCGCGCGGGGCCTGATCATCAACATCCGCGCCTCCGAGGACGTGGACCTGGACGAGGTGGAGTCCGCGGTGGACTATATCACCAAGAACGCCGACCCCAACGCCCATACCATCTGGGGCATCGCCCTGGACGAGGAGATGGAGGACGAGCTTTCCATCACGGTTGTGGCTACGGGCTTTGACCCAAAGAGAAACCTGGAGGAGCCCAGGCCCGAGCGGGAGCCCGGCTCTTACAAAGCCTTCGATCTTCCGCCTCCCATTGAGGCCTTTTTCGGCACCGGACCCAAGCCGGGCCGCGGCGCGCCTCAGCCCGCCAGCGCGCCTCCGGGCGCGGCAGGCGCCGTGAGCTCCGGCGCGGCCCAGGCCGCGAAGCCCGGCGCCTCTTTTGAAACGCTGTCCCTGGACGAGTACCCGGTGTCCTCCCCGGCGGGGGCGGGCGCCAGGAATGGCTCCGCCGCCTTTACCGGTGTTTCGGCAAACGAAGAGGTGGACAAAGACCACGATACCGTCATCGGCATGCTGGTGGACAAGCTCCAGCGGGAACGCGGGCGCCGGAGGACGGAGCTTGATTAGCACCTGCGCCGCGGCTGGCCGCTTCACGCGTTTGGCATAGGCATATAATAGATCCGGCGAGCAGGAGTGGGATTCTGTTCGCCGTTTTTGATGGGGGTTCACCATGAAACTGTTGGTTCTCGACGGCAACAGCATCCTCAACCGCGCGTTTTACGGCATCAAGCTGCTCACGACAAAAGATGGCCGCTATACCAACGGCATCGTGGGCTTTCTGAATATCCTGCTTTCCCTGCGGGAGCTTTGCCAGCCGGACGCCGTGGCCATAGCCTTCGACGTGAAGGCGCCTACCTTCCGGCACGGGATGTACGAGCACTATAAAGCCCAGCGCAAGGGCATGCCGCCGGAGCTGGCCGCGCAGCTGCCCCCGCTCAAGGAGCTGCTGACCGCCATGGGCCTGCCGCTCATCGAGGCCCCCGGCTGGGAGGCCGACGATATCCTGGGCACCCTGGCGGCCTCCGGCTGCGGGGAGGACAGCTGCGTGCTGGCCACCGGCGACCGGGACTCCCTGCAATTGGTGGACGGCTGCGTGGAGGTGCTGCTGGCGGGAACCAAGGGCGGCCGGCCTGTCACGACCCGCTATACCCCCGAAGCCGTGATGGAGGAATACGGCGTGACGCCCGCCCAGCTGATCGATGTCAAGGCCCTTATGGGCGACGCGTCGGACAACATTCCCGGTGTGGCGGGAATCGGGCAGAAAACCGCCCAGGCGCTCATCGCGCGCTTTGACTCGCTGGAGAATTTGTATGAAAGGCTCGATGACCCGGACATCAGGCCGGCGCTGCGCCTGAAGCTGGAGCAGGGCCGGGAGGACGCTTTTTTGAGCAAGGCGCTGGGAACGATCCGGCGGGACGTGCCCATTCCGACGGCGTATCAGAGCTATCTGCCCCAAGCCGCGAACGCGGCGAAGGCCACCAGCCTGCTGGCGGAGCTGGAGATGTTCGCTATGATAGAACGCCTGCGGCTGCCTGCCGCGCCCTTGGGGGAGGGCGGCGCGCCGGAGGCCTCTGTGCCTGTGCGCGTCGTGGATGAGATGGATTTCGACGCCCTGCTGGCGCGCTGCCGCGCCGCCGGGAAAGCCTGTTTTTTGCCGGTATTTCAGGACGCGCTTCTGGAGGCCCTGCTCTTCGCGGAGGAAGGCCGCGTGACGCGCTGCGCCTGCGGGCATTTGGGCTTTCCGGGCTTCTGTAAGGCGCTGCTGGAGGATGAGAAGGTCGCCGTCTACAGCGCGGATGTGAAACAGCTGCACCGCTGGTGCGCGCAAAACGGGATCCGCTTCAGCAATGCCGCGATGGACACCACCCTGGCGGGCTATCTGCTCAATCCCAACGCATCCGGCTATGCCCCCGGACGCCTGGCGCGGGAGTACGGCATTTCCCTGCCGGCCGGCGGGGACGACACGGTCCGCGCCGCCGCCGCCTTGCCGGAGCTGTGCGCCGTTCTCGAACAGGAGCTGGAGAAAAACCAGCAGACCGCTCTGATGCGGGAGATTGAGCTGCCGCTGGCAAGGGTGCTCGCGGCCATGGAGCTGCGCGGGGTGCCCGTGCTGGCGGCGCGCATCGAGGCCTTCGGCGACGAGCTCAGCAAGCGCGTCAACGAGCTGCTGGACGAGATTTACGGCTGCGCGGGCTATATCTTCAATGTGAATTCCCCCAAGCAATTGGGCGATGTGCTTTTTTTAAAGCTGGGCCTGCGCCCGCCGAAGAAGACCAAGACAGGCTACTCCACCAACGCCGAGGTTCTCGAAAGCCTGCGGGAGGAGCATCCCCTGATTCCGCTGGTGCTGGAGTACCGCACGCTTTCCAAGCTCAAGTCCACTTACTGCGAAGGGCTGCTGAAGGTCATTGAGAGCTATGGCCGGGTGCGGTCCAGCCTGAACCAGACTGAGACCCGCACGGGGCGCATCTCCTCCTCCGAGCC
>WRMQ01000132.1 GCA_009777055.1 Oscillospiraceae bacterium | reverse complement strand
CGGCGGCACGGCCTGCGTGTTCATTGAGCCCGTCGGTCCCGAAAGCGGCACCCGTCCCCTGGACTTCGACTTCAACGCCGGCGTGGAGCGCCTGTGCCGCAAATACGGCGCGCTTCTCATCTTCGACGAGGTGGTCACGGGCTTCCGCATCGGCATGGGCGGCGCGCAGGGCTACTTCGGGGTCTCCCCCGACCTGACCATCTTCGGCAAGGTCGTGGCGGGCGGCTATCCCGGCGCGGGCGGCATCGGCGGTAAGAAGGAATACATGAAATATCTGGGCGCCGGTCTGGACGGCTCCACCAAAATCAAAAAAGCCCTCATCGGCGGCACCCTGGCGGCCACGCCCCTCAGCTGCGTGGCGGGCTACTACACCCTGGAGGAAATCGAGCGCAGCAACGCCTGCCAGGAGGCCGGCGAGATGGGCGACCTGCTCTGCGCGGGCCTCAAGGCGCTCGTGAAAAAATACGACCTGCCCTTCGTGGTCTTCAACACCGGTTCCATCTGTCACCTGGATAACGCCGGCACGATGCACTTTGCCATCGACTGGATGAAGCCCTGGGGGATTCCCGGCGTGCTCAAGGCCACCAGCGTACGCAAAAAAGAGATGGAGCACATGGGCGCGGCCTACATGGCCGAAGGCATCGTCACCCTGGCGGGCAGCAGGCTCTACACCTCCGCCGCCTACACGCCGGAGCTCATTCAGGAAGCGCTGAACAGGTTCGAAAAAGTGTTCGCGAATGTGGAGAGGCTTCCGGCGGGAGCGTAAGCTTTTTATTTGGGCGTAAGCCTTTTATTCAAAGGAGAAGAACACACATGGATATCCTGCAAGCCAAACTGCAAGTCATCGACGCGGGCCTGCGCCTGGTTAAAAACGGTCTCATCGCCCGCACCTGGGGCAACGTCAGCTGCCGCGTGAGCGACACGCAGTTCGTCATCACCCCCTCCGGCCGCGCCTACGAAGGTCTCACCCCCGACGAGATCGTCCTGATGAATATCAATGATTTATCATACGATGGAGAGGTAAAGCCCTCGGGCGAAAAAGGCATTCACGCGGCTGCCTATCAGCTGCGCCCCGAAGTGCAGTTTGTCATCCACACCCACCAGCGCAACGCCTCCATGGTGAGCGTGATGCAAAAGGACATCACTGACGTGCCAAGCCCCTGGGCGGAGCTCGTGGGCGGCACCGTGCCTATGGCGGCCTATGGGCTGCCCAGCACCGGCAAGCTGCGCAGAGGTGTCGCCGCGTCGCTGCTGGATTATCCGGAATCCAAGGCCATTATCATGGCGCACCACGGCGCGATGTGCGTGGGCGCGTCCTATGAGGAGGCCTTCCAGATCACCGACGCCCTGGAGCATGTCTGCGCCCAGTTCCTCAGCCGGCGGCTGCTCGACCTCACCGGCGAGGCGATAGAGGGCGTGCTGAGCATCCACGAAAAGATCGCGGCCCTGCGCGCCAATCGCCGCGCAAAGCCCTCCGCGCCGGAATTCAAGGCCTATTCCAGCTTTCGCAGCGGCGACGCCTTCTGCATGAAGCCCGAGGACGGCGAGGGCGCGGTGGTCGATGTCTCCCTGCCCACAGGCGAGATTTTTGAAGCGGACGAGGCCGTGGAATATCCCGACAGCCTGGAGCTGCACCGCGTCATTTATCAGAAGAACAAGCGGATTAACGCGATTGTCCATTCCAGGCAGCCCGAGATCGTATGGGCTTCCCAGGCCGGGAAAAAGCTGAAGCCCTATCTGGACGACTTCGCGCAGATCGCGGGAATCAACCTTCGCGTGGCGCGGTTCAACCCCCTCAACCAGCTGGAAAGCGCCGTGGCCGTAAACAAGCTGCTGCGCCGCCGCGAGGCCGTGCTGCTGGAGGACAACGGCGCGCTGTGCGTGGGCGTGAATGAGGACGAGGCCCGGGCGGTGGAGATGGTCGTGGAGAAAAACAGCGCCACATCCCTTGCGGCGGACCTGTTTGAAAAGGTAAAGACGATCAACGTGGTCGAATCGGCGCTGATGAGATTTATTTATAAGAAGAAGTACTCGAAGCAGAAGTAAGCTCGTTATCACTGCCTCTGCATAATATTCCCACCCCCTTCACATACTAAGCCTAATCAAAGTATGTGAAAGGGGTACTGGCGATGAAGGCTGTGATTATGGCGGGGGGAGAGGGCAGCAGGCTGCGGCCGCTGACCTGCAATTGCCCCAAGCCCCTGGCGCGGCTTTGCGGCAAGCCGGTGCTGGAGTATATCTTCGACCTGGCGCTGCGCCACGGCGTCACCGAAGCCACGCTGACGCTGGGCTATCTCGCCGGAATGGTCACCGAGCAGTACCGCTCAGGAGCGTACCGCCAGTTAAAGCTCGGCTTCGTCACGGAGGAATCCCCCCTGGGCACGGCGGGCGGCGTGGCCCTGGCCGCGCGCGGCTGGCAGGAGCCCTTTCTCGTGCTCAGCGGCGACGCCATGTGCGACCTGGATCTCTCCCGGGCGCGCCAGTTCCACCAAAACAGCGGCGCGGCGGTCACTATCGTGGGCGTGGAGGTGGAGGACCCCCGGGAATACGGCCTGATGCGGCTGGACGAGACCGGCCGGGTGCGGGGATTTATCGAAAAGCCCGCCTGGGGCCAGGCCACCTCAAATCTGGCGAATACCGGCATCTACTTCATCCGCCCCGATGTGATGAACCTCGTGCCCGAAAACGGAAAGCCCTTCGATTTCGCGAAGGATCTCTTTCCCCTGCTGCTGGAACGGGGCGAACGCGTGGACTGCTGCGTATTGGACGGCTACTGGTGCGATATCGGGGATCTGCAGGCCTATCTGCGCTGCCAGCGGGATATCCTGGACCGGAAGGTGCAGTGCTCGTTCTCCGTTTCCTCCCAGGAGCAGCAGGGCATATACCTGCGCGCCGCCATGCCCCGGGGAGACTATCAGCTGATTCCGCCTGTCTATCTCGGCGAGGAGGTGGAGATTGCCTCCGGCGCGGTAATCGGGCCCTATGCCGTGCTGGACGACGGCTGCTTCATCGGTGAAAACACGAAAATCCGGGGCAGTGTGCTGCTGCAAAACGTGAGCGTTTCCGCCGGGGCCTCGCTGACCGGAACAATTATCTGCGGCGGCGCCGCGGTGCGGCGGGGCGCGGCGCTCTTTGAGGGCAGCGCGGTGGGCGCCGGGGCCATCGTGGGCGCCAGCGCCACCGTGCGGCCCGACATCTCCATCTGGCCGCACAAGCAGGTGGAGTGCAACGCCGTGGTGCTCGACCATCTGAAATACGGCAGCTGCTCGCCTCACCTGTTTGACGACGGGGGCATCGGCGGCGACGACGGGCTGCTGCTCACGCCGGAGACCTGCGCCGCGCTGGGAGCAGCCATCGGCAGCGTAAAAAGCTGCAAAAAAGCGGGCATCGCCTGCGACGGCACCAGCAACGCCAAGGCGCTCATGCTGGCGCTGATGGCCGGCCTCATGTCGGCGGGCAGCCACGTCTGGAGCTTCAGCTCGGAATGCTTCGAGGCTCAGCTGTCCTTCTTTACGGCGTTTTGCGGGCTGGGGATCGGCATTTTCGTGCAGGGCGGGCGCGAGCCCTGTATCCGTGTATGCGGCGAGGGCGGCCTGAGTATCCCCCGCTACCTGGAGCGGGACATTGAGGCCAAGCTGCGGCGGGGTGAGTTCCACCGCTGCTCCGGCAGCGCCTGCAAGGAGATCGCGGACATGAGCAGCATCCGCATGATGTACAGCCGCGAGATGATGAAGCAGGCCCCCGAAGAGCTCCAGGGCCGCGCGGCGGTGATCCGCAGCGAAAACCCGCAGCTGCAAGCCCTGCTGGAGGATTGCCTGGAACGCCTGGGCTGCCAGGTGCATCCCGAAAGCGCGGGCGTGGTGTTCACCGTCAACGAGTCG
>WRMQ01000131.1 GCA_009777055.1 Oscillospiraceae bacterium | reverse complement strand
AGACCATAGAGATGGTTGACATAGTAGTCTAAATCGTCGCCCAGTTCCTATACTTACCAGCATTGGTTGCCGAGGTTGGCCTGGAGCTTACGGTTTGCTTCCAGCAGACCGACCAACGGGATGCCGGCGGCGGGAGCAGTGATGTCAACGCCGTTGACGATGACGCGGAAGGCCGCGACGCGGGCCTTGAGGCCTCTGACCTGGGCTTCGGCCACATACTTGGCCAGGGTGCCGGTGAAGGCGAGCGTGGTGACGAGCACAAGCGCCATCAGGATAGCCGCGATGCGAAGTGTCTTGTTCTTTTTCATTTTGCTGTTACCTCCAATGATTGTTTTGGATAATTTGCCGGGATTTTTTTGCCGGGATGATTCGCCAGGATAATTCGCCAAGACCTGAATTTTGCCTCCGGAACGCCGTTTCCTTCTGCCGGCCATGCTCCTGCCCGCGTAGTCCCGACCGCGGCCAAGACCCTTCCGCCAGACGGATTCCCCTGCTTTCCGGTGTATTTCTCCTCCCGGTGGGCATGTTATACCACCCTTCGGGGTAATACCAATGTATGTAAAATAAGATGCGCGTAGGGGTTCAAAATTTTGAACCCTGGTTCCTGCGCGGTGCGTGGGTGGTCCCTGCATGGGTTCAAATTTTTGAACCCCTACCTGGGTGGTTCCTGCGTGGTGCGTGGGTGGTGCGTGCGTGGTGCATGGGTGGTGCGTGGGTGGTGCGTGCATGGGTTCAAATTTTTGAACCCCTACCTGTGTGGTTTCTGCGTGGTGCGTGGGTGGTGCGTGGGTTCAAATTTTTGAACCCCTACGATTCGCCGGGCTCCTCCGCCTGGGCCAGCTGTGCCTCCAGCGCCGCGATGCGCTGCTTGTCGGATAGCTCGTTCTTTTTATGTTTTTTGTTGTAAATCAATTTGCGTATGACCTCGTAGGCCACAAACAGCAAAACCGGCGCGCCCACAAACAGCAGCATGCCCACAGGCTCCTTCATGAACAGCGCCCAGACCCCCGCCCCCTTGATGCGGAAGAAATAGCGGCCAATCACCTGAGCCTGCGTCACGCGGCGGTCGTCCTCGGCGTTGTTGGCGTCGCCCTTGGTGACCAGCACCTTTTCGCCGGCCTCGTTCGTTTCAAAGCGCACGATGCGGTGGGTGATAATGGTCTCGCCGCTGGGGGTCAGAAAGGCGACGATGTCATCTTCCCGCAGCTTGTCGAAGCCGACCTCTTTGGTGAAGGCAAGGTCGTCCAGCAAAATGGCTGGATGCATGGAGCCCGAGGTGACAATCAGGGGCGCCACGCCGGCGAAGGTGGGCACGTTATCGGGGTATATGTAGCTCTTGGCCACCAGCGTCATATTGATGACGACAATGGGAAGCAGCACCGCGCACAGCGCGATGCCAACGATATTACCGATCAGGTGCTTGATGTTTATTTTCTTTTTTTCTTTTTCTTCTATCGCCTCTCCTATCGCCTCTCCCACTGCCTCTGTTTTGGAAATGCCAAAATCCTTGTTTGACATTTGTAAATGCTCCTCCCCTAAATACTTAAACTCATTATATATGCGTACACAGAAAATGTCAAGTGCCTTATTGGAAAATAACTAAATTTTCTAAGATATTTCAGATATTATTTTGAAAAAAGCGTAGAAAATGCGCAAAACCCAGGGAATTTCCCATTCGCCGGGAATTTAACTTGCAATTTCTTGCAATATTTTTTTCTTCTATATTTCTTTTATATTTTCTTTAGATTTCTTGCGAAATGGGTGTCTTTTTGCCAGCGGGCGACCAATATCAATTTCGCAAGAAGTCTTCTATATTTTCTTATATATTTTTTTCTTTATATTTTTCTATATTTTTTCCACCTCAATTGTCGCAGCATCCCCTTTCCGCAGGCTGAGCTGGTAGCCCCGCAGGCTGAGCTCCAGGGGGTCGCCCAGAGGCGCGGCCTTGCGTACGGCGATCTCCACGCCCGGCACGATGCCCAGGTCCAATATCCGCCGCCGCAGCGCCCCCCCGCCCGTGAGCCGCAGCACCCGCGCGCTTTCCCCCGGCCTGATGTCCCGCAGCGTCATGCCTTCGCCTCCTTTCCATGGCTAAGGTATGCGCGGGGCGTTCCCGGAATGCGCCTGTTACAAATACATCGCGGAAACCGCAAATAGCATCTGCGCGCTGTAATATGTGAGCATAATCAGATAGGGATACACATGCCGGAGCTTCTTTGTTTTTTCGCCGCCGAACTGGTCGATAAACAGAGCGCTGTCCGAAACGGCGAACAGGATGCCGGGCGCCCACATCAGCCGCCCCAGCGCGCCGCCCTGTTTCGCGGTGTTCAGCGTCGCCATGACCATGCCGCCCAGCATGAGGCCATAGATCAGCAGCGGCACGAAGGCCTTGCCGGGCACCAGCAGCTTGCCGTAATTGAGCCCCGCGAACAGCAGCGGAACCGCCGGCAGGAACAGCAGCAGCCATGGGTCCAGCGGCGCGGCGGGCAGCAGCACGGCGATATAGAAAATATGCCCCACGAAAAACGGCGTGCCGCCCAGGATAAACGTGAGCGTGCGCGCCTCCGGCTGGATGAATTTATCCAGGGCCAGCAGCACGTCGCCCAGCATACCCAAAGCCAGGGCGCTGAGCAGCAGTATGATTCCGGAGCTCATCCCGCCCTCCCGCCGCCCGGCCGCCAGCAGCCCCAGGGCACAGAAGGAAAGCGAAGCCAGGGTTTTCGCCACCAGGCGGGCGCGCTCCATCCCCTTATCGCGAAAAATGGCGGTGATCAGCGCGAGGGTCATGCAGGAAATCGCGGGGATCCACAGAGTGGTTGGCATGGCTGGCTCCTGTCTGAAAATTTTTATACTGTCAATAACCCGGCGTCCAGCACGAACTGGCTGCCGGTGGCATAGCGGGCCCGGTCGCTGGCAAGGTAGAGCACGAGCTGCGCCACGTCCTCCGGCTCAATCCAGGGCACGGGCTGCAGGTTTCCGGCGGAGCGTTCGGCGATTTCCAGGGGCGTGGCGCCCTCCATGGCGGCGAGGCCGTCGTTCATGGGCGTGTTGACCCCTGTGGGATGAATGCTCAGCACGCGGATATTCCAGGGCGCGAGCTCAATGGCCCAGGCCTTTGTGAGGCCCGTCAGGCCCCACTTCGAGGCCGCGTAGTGGGACAGCCGGTTTCCGCCCCGCAGGCCCATCACGGAGGAATTGTTGATGATCACGCCGGATTTCGCGTTCTTCATATGGGGCACGACGCGGCGCACCAGGTGAAAAGCCCCCTTTAGATTGATGTCGAGCATGGCGTTCCACTCGTCGTCGGTCATCTGGTCAACGGCGGCGTAAGCGCAGATGCCCGCGTTGTTGAACAGGATATCAATACGCCCAAAGGCCGTTATGGCGGCCTCGACGGCTGCCGTAACGGCGCTGTCGTCCCGCACGTCACCCAATGTAATTCGTACGCGCCGCCCCATGGAAAGGATCTCCTCCTCCAAAGAACGCAGCTGCGCGCCCGCGCCCTCCGAATAAGCGGGGTACTCCAGCCTTTCGGCCAGGTCAAAGGCGACGATATCGGCCCCCTCTTTTGCCAGGGCGAGGGCCGCGGCTCTCCCCTGCCCCCGGGCCGCGCCGGTGATAAAGGCGGTTTTTCCTGTGAATTCGGGCATGGCAATTCCTCTATTCCAACAGCTTATTTTTATTTCTATTTTATATATTATTTTTAGGCTCTTTTAAATTGTAGTGATATATTGTTCTTTTCCCGCGGCGAAGCGGAACGATCCAGGGCACATGCGCTCGCGCGCAAAATTCCTCCGCCCCTTCGGGGCACCTCCTTTGCTTTCAAAGGAGGCTTTTGCGGCCTTCGCTTTGCTCTCCTAAAGCCCCCTTTGAAAGCAAAGGGGGAAAAGAATTG
>WRMQ01000130.1 GCA_009777055.1 Oscillospiraceae bacterium | reverse complement strand
TGCGGGAGCCCTTCCCAGCTTACCACAAGGTATTGCGCCGGAGCGTCGGGGCGTGAGGCGAAAGGCTCGGATTTGAAGCCTTCGAGCAGGGCCACGGCTTTTTCATGCCCCATGGCCTTGAGCTGACGCATTGCGCCGCTGCTTTCATAGATAACCTGCCTTGTCCCGGCGACAGGTCTGAGGACTACAGCCTTGTCACCCACAAAGCGCATGATGCGGCTGCCCTGCAAGGAAGAATCCGTGCTCATGGCAAGGCCCGGCAGATAAATGTCGGCAAAGGCGTTTCTACGGCTGTCGGCCACGCTGTCGCGCCGGGCAAAATATTGCGCGTTAAAGCCGTAGTCCCACCACAGCCAGAGCACGCAACCCGGCGGCAGGCGGCGGTCGAGGCTTTGCAGGGCGCGGCCGAATTCCGGAGAAAAAAAACTTCCAGGCCGTAGCTCCCGCATCATTTTCATGCTGCTGTGCCCTATGGCGAAGCACAGGATCAGAGCCAAGGCCCAACTGAGGCCATGCCCCACAATCCGCCGCTCCCGGCCTCCGGCGCTCAGAGCGCTCCAGGGAAGCCCGGCGTCGCCCCGCTGGAACAGACTCACCGCCATGCCGAAGCCCAGCCCGAGGGCCGCCCCGTACATGGCAAAGCGCACCCCCAGAAAGAGAGAGGAAAAGCCCAGAACGATCAGGGGCAGAAAGACGAAGAATTGCGGACGCCTTTTCAGCATGATGAAGACACCCGCCACGGAAAGGAGAAAGGCGAAATACACGGGGACAATCGCGGAGGAGAAGGCCTCCGGCGGAAGCGACTGGACCTCGCCGACTGTGGCATAGGTATTGGCGAGATTCAGGCCGAAATGCACCGCCTCCTCCCCCATGGGCGGGTCATTGGCCGCGTATGCCGATATGAATGCTTGAGCGCGGGCGATTATGCCATGCATTTGGGGAACGAACAGGGCCGCGACCGGCAGAAGGCAAGCGAAAATGAGGGGTGCGGGCAGCGCCGCCGCATGCCAGCGGATATCGGGCGTCCGCAAAAGCGCACTCAGGGCAAGGGCGCCGATCAGTCCCGGGACGGGCTTCCAGGCGGCAAGCGCCAGCAGGCCGAGAGCCGCCAGGACCACGGCCGGGCGGCCGCGCTGCGTCCAGCACGCCGTCAGGGCCGCCGAGGCGATCAGCGCGGCAGCCACCACCTGCCCCGATGGATAAAAAGACAGGTAGGCCCAGGCCAAAAGCCCGATGCCAAAGGCGTAAGCCAGGAAGGCGGAGTTCTTCCTGATCCATTCGTTGTCTTCGGCATCCTGGTCGGCGTCAGCGGCCACGAGCCAGGCGGCAAGGCAGGAAGCCAGCAGGAGCGGAAAAAACAGGTTGAGCATATCCGTATCAAAGAAGCCGACGCGGGTTCTGGCTACATAGGCCGGGCAGGAGGCGATGAATACCCCCGCGGCCAGGGCGCCCGCGTGGTATCCATGACGCCACAGCAGCCATACGGGCGGCAGGGCTGCCAGGGGGGCGAAAATCAGCGGCAGCAGAAAGCCCACGTTTCCGAGGGGCCAGCCGCTTATCTTGCGCCCGAGGGCCGCCATGTGCCCCAAAACCGAGGTCCCGCTCAGGGTGCGTCCGCCGTCGGCCGCCAGCAGTTCGTAATAGCCGTCGTTGGTCGGGATCATCAGCTCGCCGCCGATCACATAGCCCGAGGCGCTCCAGTGGGGCATTTCCATGCGGCGCAGCTCGAAGCCATAGGCATACACGGCTGCAAGGGTCACAAGCAGCAAAAAGCGTCCCATCCATACTTTGAGCATAGCCGTATCCTCCCGCTAAAATCCCGGCGGCCCGACAGGGAAGCGCAGGGAATACTCCCTTGTTCCGCCATCGTGGCGCAAAACGGCCTCCATGCGCACAAAGGCCGGCAAAACGCCCCCCGGGGGCACGGAGCAGAAATCCTGCTCCGCCCCCGAGGCCAATTCAAAATAAAACTTCAGCGAGTCCACATGCTGCAAAAGCGGCATGGGCGATTCCCGCCAGCCTCCGCTTATGGACGGATGCGGGCGCTCGCTGCGCATCAGGGTCCACCATTCCTCGTCGCCGACGCGGGCCAGGCTGTAGACCACAAGCACCTGCGTCAGGGCCGGTTCGGCTTCCTGCCGCTCAACGGACACGCCGCTTGCGAACTCCAGCAGGCGCAGGACCCGCTCGCCGCTCTCGCCGGTCCTGCCGATGAAAGAAAAATCCCGGACCAGCGTGCGCAGATCGTCGCCCAGAAGTCCCACCAAAGCGCGCGCCTGCGTGGCGCTTTCGCGGCTTTCGCGCACCTGGGCGTAGACCGTCAACATGTTCCGGAACACAGCCATAAGCCCGAGCAGCACGATGCCGGTGAGGGTCATGGCCACGAGCAGCTCCAGCAGGGTGAAGCCCTTCGGGCGGTTCCCCGCCTTGCCGTGATGTTTCGTCAGGCTTCGTCGTTCGCTCCTGTCATGCGCCGTAAGAGTCCGCTCCGGGGCGTCGCCTTTCACTGCGCCCCTCCAAGCGCCGTAATGGCGCGCTCGATGGTGATGCTTCTGTCCCGGCCGCAATCCACGGTCACCCGCACGATGGTCATGCCCGCGCCGCCGGCGGATTCGGTGTTTATCAACCAGCGGCAGTCCTCATCCGGCGCTTCGCACACGCCCTCCTTGCGGGCCGGGTGGCGCAGATCTTTGCCGTGCCTGTACGAGACTTCGCGGGCGAGCAAGGCCAGGGAATCCATGTCACGGGCATTGCCCATCAGGCGGAACAGATCATTGCCGAGTACCATGATCCCCGCGGCGGCCACCGCCACTATGGCCACCGCCACCAGTACCTCCAGCAGGGTGAAGCCTTTGTCGGCGCCGCGGCTCATCGCGGCAGATCCACAGGCGCAAGCGCACCGTCGATGTCGGGGAGAAAAATGCCGCGAAGCACCACCGGCGGCAGCATGCCCGGAAAATACAAGGTATGTCTGCCTTCTCCCGGCTGTTCCGCATCCTCGAACCAGAGGGCCGTCGGCTGGACGAAGCCCCGCGGCCCGAACACCAGGCGTACCCGGCCCGATGTCTCGCTGTGCCCGCCCTGCCGCCAGACCTGGAGGATCTTCACCTCTTCCGGAATGGCGGATTCAAAAATATCGCCCTCAGAGTCATCATGGGCAAAAGCCCGGATATCATACTCGCGCCGGGTACGCAGGCCGTGGCGGTCATAGGCCTCGCGGCTCAGCTCCTCCTGGCGCGAGGCGATCAGATCCTCCTCCTTCTTTTCGCCCTGCCGCCTCAAGCCGCTGCGGCTGGCCGGATCAATCGAGCCGTCGCCCGGTTCGCCGAAAGCGCGCAATTCCCGCCTCTCCACGGCCCCAAGGGGAGCGCGGTAGTAGACGCCCTGGTCCAGGTCAAGCAGAACTTCCCAGGGCCGCTGCTGCAACATGGCCATCTGTCTGGCCTCCTGCCCGGCCCCGGCCAGGCGGCGGGCCAGCGAGTCCGGACCGGAACCGGAAAGCAGGCGCGGCATGGACGTTATGCCGAGGCCCCAGAGGATCGCGACAATGGCAAGCACAATCAGCAGTTCAAAAAGGGTGAAGCCCTTGCTGGGAATGCCGCGGCAGCGGCCCGCCCTGAATCCCCCAAGCGGCATCATGTCACGCCCACCTGCCGGTTTCGCGTAAAGATCGCCTCCATCAATGCACCAGCCCGCTCATTTCAAAGATCGGCAGGATAATGGCCAAAACCACGAAGCCCACGCTCATGCCGAGAAAGAGAATCATCAGCGGCTCCATGAGCGCGGTGAGCATCCGGACGCCTGCCACGGCCTTGTCCTCGTTGTCGGCGGCCACGATGAAGAGCATGGCTTCAAGCTGACCGCCCCGTTCTCCGGCGGACACAAGCTGCAAGTCGCCGGATCGCATGAAAGGGGAAGTCTCCAGCGCTCCGGCCAGGCTGCCGCCGGATTCCGCGCTTTTGGCCACATGATCCACGGTTTTTTCCATCACCGCATTGTCGGCCACGCCTCGCGCGATATCCAGGCTTTTCAGCAGAGGTACGCCGTTTTGCAGCAGCATGGCCGTTGTGTGGGCCACGCGGCCCAGAACGGCGCAACGCACAAGCTCGCCGACAACAGGCAGGCGAAGCTGCAGGGCGTGCCAGCGCAGGCGCAGGGCCGGGAATTTCATGGCCCTGGCGAAGGCGGCCCAGAGAATGGCCGGAGCCACTGCCAAAAGCGGCCACCATACGGCGAACCAGTCGCTTATAGCCAGAAGGATGA
>WRMQ01000129.1 GCA_009777055.1 Oscillospiraceae bacterium | reverse complement strand
AAGGGGAAGGTCAGGCGGCACAGCGCAACGCGGTCTTGGACAGAAACTTGCGCGGGGAGATCCCTTAACGGGGCTTGCGCCGCGGGGCCGATCAGGAGTTGGTCAAGGCACAGCGCGCCGGCGAAAACCCGCGCGGCAGCCAGGTGCCCCAAATGCGGCGGGCTGAAGGTGCCGCCAAAGACGCCAAGGCGCATAGTTTAACCCAACCCCCTCACCCGCCGCGCGGGAGCTCCCCCTCAGAGGGAGGAATAATCTCATTTCAACGATATCTTCCGGCGCATCAGCCAGTTGGTCAGGAAGAAGAAGCCGATGCTCAGGCCCACCATCACGATGGCGGTGGTCATGTTCAGCTTCATCACCTCGTCGCCGAACACGCCGCCGAAGCGCAGCGGGACGCTGAGCTTGAGCAGGTCGCTGATCTGCTTGACGGCGAAATAGCAGAACAGGGAGCAGGCCACGATGAACGCGGGGATCCAGAAGCCGGTGGCGGACTGGAAGGGGCGCACATGGCTGACGGTGAGCACGAACAGCGCCACCGTCATCGCCAGCACCAGGAACATGAACACGACCACCAGGGCGTTCGCGCCCACCCGCACCCATTCGCCGGTGGAGGGCAGTCCAAGGGATTCCGCGGTGAACATATCGCCGAAGTCCTGCATGCCGTAGTTGTTGATAAGGGTATCGCCGGCGTTTTTGAACAGCCGGATCATGTTGGTGATGGCTACGTAAACCAAAGCGACAGCCTCGGCGATGTTGAGCAGCATGAAGGACACGTTGGCTACGAACTTCGACAGCAGCAGCTCCGTGGTGGACACCGGCAGCGAGAGGGTGAGGTAGCCGCGCTCGGAAAACAGGGAGCGGTTGGTGCTGACCAGGGTCACGATCAGGCCCACGGTCTGGAGCACGGACGCAGCCAGGATAAGCAGGAAATTCCAGAGGAAGCCCACGAAAAACTGCGCCAGGCTGATTTCCGCGCTGCCGGGCTTCATTGTGGCGAGGGCGCCCAGGCCGCCGCCGACGATGCCGATGCCGAGCAGCCAAAGGTACATGCGCCCGGTTTGGATGAATTCATTCTTTAATAGCTTAGCCAGCATAGGGAAACACCTCCTGGAACAATTCATTAAGCGTCTTGCCCTGGGCCTCCAGGTTTTCCACGCTGTCGAACAGCAGCACCTGCTTGCGGCCAATCATCAGCGCGTAGTCGAACACGCGCTCCATGTCGTAGATCATGTGGGTGGAAAGCAGGATGGTGCTGTCCTCCGGGCGGTTGTTGAGGATGGTGTCCATGATGAACTGCCGGGCCGAGGGGTCCACCCCGCCCAGCGGCTCGTCGAGGACGTAAAGCTTAGCCGCGCGGCTCATCGTTAGCAGCAGCAACAGCTTTTCCTGCATGCCCTTGCTCATGGTCTTCACCTTCTGCGCGGGGTCGAGCTGGAACTGGCTGAGCATGACAAGGGCTTTTTCCTTGTCGAAGTTCTTGAAAAAGTCAGCCATGTAGTTGATGGCCTGTTTGGCGCTCATCCACTGGGGCAGGTAGGTCCTGTCCGGCAGGTAGGCCACCACGGCCTTGGTGTGCGGGCCGACGGGCTGTCCGTCGATGCGCACGATGCCGCTGTAGTCGTTGATCATGCCGGCGATGATTTTCATCATGGTGGTTTTGCCGCAGCCGTTGGGGCCCATGAGCCCCACGATGGCCCCGCGGGGGATGGCCAGGTCGATGTGTTCAAGCACCACTTTCGAGCCGTAAGACTTGGTCATCTGCTTGAGTTGGATCATTTCGGTCAATGCGAACCCTCTTTTCTGTATGGCGTATTGTTGTGTCCGGCGCCGCAAAGCAGCGCCCCGCAGAGAATGGGCCAAAGGCCCTTGTCAATCAATTTCCTCCGCCTCTTTGATCACTTCCTGTGGAATCGCCTCCCCGTGCCGGACGAACACGATCGCCGCCAGGGCAAGCACAAAGGCGACGGGGCTGTAATAGAACAGGGAGATATAGCTGCCGCTGAGCATGCGGAAGAAGCCGTAGGCGATGGGCGAGGCGATCTGCGCGCTGAAGGTGGCGGTGTAGTAGTAGCCCGTAAAGGTGCCCACGCGCTGGATGCCGCCGATTTCGAGGACCAAAGGCAGTGTGTTGACGGTGATCATCATGGAGGCGCAGCCGGCGATGACCATGACGGGGTAGATCAGCTTGTCGAGCACCCGCGTGGTGGCGGAAACAGCTTCTTCTATGGCCTCGACGGCGCGCACCGGGTCATAGTCGCCGATCGGCCCGTCTGTTTCAAAGTTATGAAACACTTCGCGATACAGGTTGTCATAGTGGCGGAAATCCTCGCGGTAATGCGCTTCGTTGTCCACTTGCAGGCGCACGTATTCGATGACGCTCAGTTCTGTGCCGGCTTCGTTGTTATAGTCCAAAACTTCCTTCGCAAGAGAAGAATACGCGTCGTTCACAGCGGTGTATTCTTTGATGGAAAGGCCCTTTGCCGCGTTCATGCTGATAAAAATCGCGAAGAAAACCACGAACGAGGCCAGGAACAGCGAAAGCCCCGCGAGAATGGTTTTCTTGCGTCCGAAGCGCCTGCCCAGCTTGCCGGCGGGGATGGCCGCCGCCACGCCGCAAACACCGAACAACGACAGGAGGATCGTGGCGCTGGCGGTGTTGATGTGCAGGATTTCCTCGGCGAACAGGGAGAAGAAGGTTTGTATCGCGTTGGAGGCGCAAAACAGGAAGAACAGCCCCGCAAGCATGAAGATCAGGCTGCGGCGCTCGGCCTTGCTGAGCACCATGGCCTTGCGGGCGCGCTTTTCCTCCGCCTTGGCTTTTTTCTCGGCTTCGCGGCGCTCGGCTTCATTGCGGGAGGCCAGTACGTCCGCGCTGAGCAGGCGGCTGTCTTTTTCCTTTACAAAGAGCATGACCACGACGGTGCAGGCGACCATAATCACCGCGGCAAGCAGGAAGATCCAGGGGAAGGTGTCGAACTCGTTGAGCTGCCCGGCGGGAATGCCCCTGACCCGGATGTAAATAGAGCTGACCAGCGTGCCGGCAAAATAACCGAGGATGCTGCCCAAGCCGCCCATGACGTTGATGACGGCGTTGCCGTCGGAGCGCAGGGCGGGGGGCGTCAGGTCGGGCATAAGGGCCACCACCGGGGCGCGCCACAGCGACATGACGAACACGAACAGGATAACGCACAGCATCACGCCCGGCAGGGTACCCATCAAGGGGATGAGCGCGAACAGGAACGCGGAAACCGGCGCGCCGAAAAGGATGAAGGGCCGCCGCTTGCCCAGGCGCGAATGGCAGCGGTCGGACAGCTTGCCGAAGGTTGGCTGGAAGATGACGCCGAAGATGTTGTCGAAGGTCATGATGATGCCGATGAACAGCGGCACCAGGGTGAACCTGCCAGCGCTGACCAGGCTTTCGCCCTGGGTTGCCATGAAACGTTCGAGCAGCCCCACCCCCGCCAGCCGCTCGCTCCACGCGGCGACCGTCGGCGATTCCGTTAAAAACTTGTTGAGGATTTTTGTGATATAAGGGTCGTAAATCGCCCACGCGATGGAGCTTGCCAGAAAGCCGAATCCGGTGAGTATGGTCTTCGGATAATTCAGTTTCAACTGCTTATCCGCGGTGTTGGACCTTGCCATAGCCGTCCCCTTTCCCCTATGTCATTTGCACAATGTAATTAAGTATACCTCTTTTAAAAAAAAATAGCAAGAGCCTTCGGGCAGATTTTAAGAAGTATTCATCCGAAATTTACAAAAAAGTAAAAAATAAGACGCGCAGTGTATTCTTGATTTAAAGGAACAGCCCTGTGCTTGGCGAACCAGGCACAGGGCTGTTTATACATAGACCTCTTGCGAATGAAACGCGCCGCTGCGCGATTCCCCCTCTGCCCTTCGGCCATCTCCCCCAAGGGGGCGACAGGAAAGCCAGAATCTCTATCGCAGTGATAGTCTTGCTCTCGGTTAACCAAGTTCACGACGATTATTTTCACAGGGACTATTGTGTTCCTGTCGCCCCCTTGGGGGAGATGCCCGAAGGGCAGAGGGGGAGTCGCGTAATTTCGCAAGAAATTTAATAGAGGCAACCGTTTTCCTGTCGCCTCCTTGAAGATCGCTAAGGCGTCCTGGGAGAATGCTCCCTATTCGGCGGCTCCCGTTCTCCCCCGGCCCGCAGAAACGCCAGCAGTCCCCACGCGCACAGCATGCTCGTGCCGCCGCGGGAAATGAAGGGCAGGGTGACGCCCGTGAGGGGCAGCAGGTCGGTGATGCCGAAGATGTTCAGGCTGGCCTGGATGATGAGCAGCCCGGCGGCC
>WRMQ01000128.1 GCA_009777055.1 Oscillospiraceae bacterium | reverse complement strand
CCTTGCTGGCGCAGAGGATCAGGCCGACGCTGGGGTTCTCATGCGGCAGCTTCACGTCACGGTCAAGAGCCTCCAGATAGAATTCCAGTTGCCCCATATGCGTTGACTTAAAATCAGTTATAGTTCAATGACCACCAGACACGACAGGCTTCGGTTGTAGAAAAGCAGGTCAATCGCGAAGTCCGTGTTGCCAACCTGTACCCGGTATTCCTCGCCCATAAAGCTGAAGTTCCGGTCAAACTCCAATATAAAATCCTTCAGCTGCGCTACAATAGCACGGCGCAGTTCCTTCTCCTTGTGATCACTTGGCACGTCCAAAAATTCACCGGGGTTCCGGGCGATGAACAGCTTGTTTTTCTCATCTGAAATCGTCGTGCGTTCGTATAGAGGGCGAAAACCCTTGTTTCCCGGCATAACGCGCTTGCACAAACGCGGAATGGTTGCCCTCGTTTCATTTTGCTTGCGGGAACATTATACCGCAAACCGGGAGCGATTGCAATGTGTTTTCCGAAAATTTAACAGCGAAATTTAACAGCGGAACACAGCCTGCTCTCCTATGAAAAAGAGATTGTCAGACGCAAAAATTCATGATATAATGAATGACGCAAGGGGGATAAAGATGCATACGCGAGAAAGCAATCCGGTTTCCAAATTCGCGAAAAAATATTTTGATGCAAGCCTTGACCTGCGCGTTCAGGCGTTTCATCTGCTGGCTTTCGCGGGGATCGCGGTGAGCGCCGGCTCCGCATTGTTTATGGCCGCGACCGATGGCGGCCTATGGCATGTTGCGTTGAACCTGCTCGCCGCGGGCTTTGCGTATTCTATACTGCGTATGGCAAAGCACACCGGGCGTTACCGCCTGTTCAGGCCGCTTACGGTGATCGCGGTTTTCATCGTCCTGTTCCCTCTCCTTTATTTTACGGGAAACGGCTACGGCGGCAATATGCCGATGTTCTTTGTCCTGGCGATTGTGTTCACAGCGCTCATGCTGGAGGGCTGGGCAAGGGCTATTTTGATTTCCGCCGAATTCCTGCTTTACACCGTGTGCTATTTGGTTGAATACCGCTTTACCGGTCCTTTGGCGGCATTCGCAACAGAGTATGACCACATGCTGAGCATTCTTGTCGGCTTGGTCTCCGTGGGGATCATGCTGTTCGCGGTTGTCACGCTGTACATGCGTATTTATAATAATCAGCAAAAACAGCTTGAAAAGGCCAACCATGCCCTGGAAGAGCTGAACCGCATGAAGACCGAATTTTTGCAGGACATGAGCCACGAGATGCAAAACCCGCTGACTACCATCACCCGCTGCATCGGCCACGCCGGCAGCCGTTTGGAACTGCCAGATGGCTTGGGAGCGGCGCGTGATGTCTTGAACATCGCGGAGGACGAAGCGCTGCGCCTTGGGCGCATGGTGGCAAGCATGGTGAACCTGGCGGCCATGAGCGGCAGCGCAGAGGGCCGTGAGAAGATCAATTTTGCCGAAATACTCAGCAACTGCGCCGAAATGTTCAGGCTTCAGCTGAACAACAGGGGCAACGCGCTGCATGTTGATATCGACCCCGGCCTGCCCCCTGTTTACGGTATCGCCGACAGCTTGAAGCAAGTGCCGATCAACCTTCTTGCCAACGCGGCCAGGCACACGGGCAACGGCGCGGTCACGCTGGAAGCGTCCCTCGAAAGCGGCTTCATCACCGTCGTCGTCCGCGATACCGGCGAGGGGATACCGCCTGAGCTCCTGCCCCGTGTGTTTGAGCGCGGCGTTTCAAGCAACAAAAGCCCCGGTTACGGGCTGTCCATATGCCGGACAATCGTGGAAGCGCACGGCGGCGAAATACAGATTGAAAGCGAACAGGGCAAGGGGACTGCCGTGACCTTCACAATCCCCGCTTACGGGGGGCAAAGCGAGGCGAGAAGACATGAGTAAAAAACTGATATTATGCGTCGAGGACAACAGAAAAGTGCAGGCGCTCAATCAAATGGAATTTGAGGAGCGCGGCTACGGGGTCAGGCTCGCCTTTACGCTTGCGGAGGCGCGGGAAGCCGTCAGCCGCGAAACGCCATCGCTGATCATCCTCGACATCGGCATGCCCGATGGGAGCGGCATGGATTTCCTGCGCGAGCTCCGTGCCGGGCACAGCGCCGCCGCGAAGGCGCCTGTCCTCATGCTCACGGGCTACGGGGAAGACACCGATGTTGTCGCCGGATTTGAAAGCGGCTGCAACGACTATCTTGCCAAGCCCTATACCTTCCCCATCTTATTCATGCGGGCAAAGGAGCTTTTAAGCCGTGCGGAGCGGCTGCCGGAGGTTCTGCAAAAAGGCCCCCTGTTGCTGGACGTCGTATCAGGGCAGGTGCTGCTTGGCGGCATGGATTTGCTGCTGACGCGAAAAGAGTTTTCCCTGCTGCTGTTGCTTGCGCAGAACGAGGGGAAAACCGTAAGCGTGGAGTATTTGTATGATAAAGCATGGAAACAACCCCTGGCGGGGGACAAAAACGCCGTGCAGACCGCTGTCTCCAAGCTGCGCAAAAAAATAGAGGCCTCCGGGTATGACATTGTCGCGGTACGCGGGCATGGCTACGTTTTTGAGGAGAGCTAAGTTTGGTCACAACCTTGCGTTTTGGCAAGGTTCCCTATTTTTCCCCTGAAATATGCTAAAATGAATACGCTTCTGAAGAAGCACCCGCACAGCGGGTGCTTTCGCCGTTATTATGCCGCGCGACGCTCGGCGAGATCATGGAAATGCTGATACAAAACCCATAGAAACGAGGTCATAGCATGAAAATCGAAACGGAAACCTACGGATTACTGGCGAAGAACCCGAAGAAAAAAACAGTCCAGATCGGCAAGGAGAAGCCGGCCTGCCCCTCCTGCGGTACGCCGCTGAAAAGCGAGGGCGCAAGGTGCGAGGTGTGCGGTGCGGCCCAGGGCGCGGCGGCGGGCAGCGAGCCGGTAATCTCGCGTTTGAGCGACGATGAGCTAGGGGGCAAGCTACAGTCCCTGCGCCGGAAAAAACTGCTGACCGGCGTGATCGGGACTGTGCTGTTCATCCCTGCGGGCATCACCATAACCATTCCGTTGCTATGGCCGGTTGCCATCCCTTTCGGTATCGGGGCACTTGCCCTCTGGGCGGTCAGCATGAAAGCCGCGAAAACCATGAAACACCTTGTTGCCGTCAACGTGGTGCGCGACGCCCTGGGCGAGGTGTTCGACGTGGAGGCCTATGAAACCGCGCGTTGTATCAATTCCTCCATGGTGGGCGAGGCGGACCTGATTCACCAATGGAACGAAATCACCGGCAATGATTTAGTCCAGGGCAAGTACAAGGGCGTTCCCATCCAGTTTTCCGATGTCAAGCTGGTGGATGTGCAGGAGTACACCGACAGTGACGGCGACACGCGTACAACCAGGACCACACGCTTCCAGGGGCAGTGGATTGTGCTGGAAGCGAAAAAGCCCCTTGCGCACATGCTGCGCCTGCGTGAGCGCAAGGAACGCAAACTGGGCAGCGGGTACAAGAAAACAAAGGACGACGTGGACACCGAAAACGAGGCCTTCAACGAAAAATTCGAGATTCTGACCCAGGACCCTCACACGGCGTTCTATGTACTCACGCCGCACTTCATGGAAACCATTGTCGCGGCGGACGAGCGCGCGGCGGCGAGAACCTATCTGTGCTTCACGGGGCAGCACGTGCATATCGCCGTTGACACAGGACGCGATTCCTTCGAGGCCAAGAAAGGCTCTGACATCAAGAACCTGCCCGCGCTGCGGGAACGCATCAAGGGCGAGGTCAAGTACATCACGGAAATCGCGGACGAACTGCTGCAAAACAAATATTTATTCGGAGAGGAGAACTAGCATGTACATCAACCCTGTACCCATCATCATCGCGGCCGTTGCCGCTCTGGCGGTTCTGATCCCCGCCGTCTGGTGGATCAAAACCGGCAACAAATTCAAGCGCGGCAATATCAAAATCGACGAGGCCCTTTCCGGCATTGAGGTGGCCCTGACCAAACGCTTCGACATGCTCACGAAACAGCTCGACGTAGCCAAGGGCTTCGCCAAGCACGAAAAGGAACTGTTTACCGAGGTGATCAACCTGCGGCGCGGCATGAGCGTGGGCGAGCTGGGCCAGGCCGCCGGGCAGATGGACGCCATGGCCTCCCGGCTGAACGTGGTGGCCGAGAATTACCCGCAGCTGCGCTCCAGCGACGTATTCGTGCAGCTGCAATCCGGCATCCGCGACGCCGAGGAGCATTTGCAGGCGGCGCGGCGGCTCTACAACAGCAACGTCCCCTCCCTGAACACGGCCATTGAGGTGTTCCCCTCCA
>WRMQ01000127.1 GCA_009777055.1 Oscillospiraceae bacterium | reverse complement strand
CAGATTGTCTAAAGATTACGAGATCCGCACCTATTGTTCGGAAGCTATGATTCAAATTTCACATTTGCATACGTTGCTTAAACGGCTATGAGAACAGGTTCTAAATTCCGCGTCGCGGGTTAGTCCGTAAAAGTCGGCTTTTTCGGACTGGCTCAACTGAGAAAATAACCGCATCCACTCATAGTAAACCCGGCCCCAGGCTTCATGCCGGGCGGGGTCTTTATGGCGGGTGTTTTCTGAGGATAGCGCTGCCTTGCTCGCCATACACTGCTCAATATAATGCGCGGGCATCCACAGCCGGGCGAGAAACACATCCACGCTTTCGCCAAAGACGGCCTCAAAAATCGGGCGTCGGGCATAGGCCACGCCCTTTGTCAAGTGCAGCATTCGCCGTGGCCCCTGCTTTGTCTTGGGGCACCAGTTTTCGCCGATGTAACTGCGGTCCTTGCCGTCCAGCGGAATGTAGCCCATTGGGTAGGAATACAGGCGCAGCGGCGGCCGCCCGGCCAAAGCGCGGGCTTCGTTGGCCTGTTCCACAAACTCTATGTTAATGCGCATACGCTCATACAAATCCGCTGGCAGATCGGCACGAGGCACAGATCTTGGCTCTCACTTGCAGTGACCTGCTCCTTCTTGCTTGTAATGATTTCGTTTTGCAACTCAAGAATTATATCAAATAACGGAGGCAATTGCAAGTTTTTTTCTAACTGCCCGGCGTGTCCGCGTATTCATAATATACATCGAACATGTCGGGCTGGCTGCTGAAGTCATAGTAGGTTACGCCGCCGAGAACCGCCGTGGCGCGGGAAACCATGCAGCCTTCCTCGCCGTCATAAACGGCGTTGGCGAAGCCGCCCACGGTGAGGGTTTTGATCTCCGCGGGTTCTACGGACTCCCTGACGATCTCGGCACCGTCGATATACGGCCCTTCGTCCGAGTCTTCGATTGTCCCGCCGACGAGCACGATGCGCTTCTGAACGGTCAATTGCAACTGGTTGCCCTCGAGTTTCCACGTTCCGTATTCGCACAGCAAGCGGCCCAGGGCATCCATACCCGAGGGGGCATACACGAAGGCGCCGTCGCTTTCGAACATCCAGCGTTCGTCGTAGCCCGCCGCTACCATATCCATGGCGTGCCACTGGCCCAGAAGCGCCGTCTCCCACCAATCTTCAGGGATTTCCCCGGAGGATGCGTTCGCTGCGGCCACAGGATCGGACCAAACAGAGCTCACCGACCGCAGGGCGCCGTCCTGCCCGACATAGCTGTGGGTCATGCGCGCCCTGAACGACGAAACCGGGGATATGCACGCGGCGGGGAAAGAGATGGTGATGGCGCTGGCCACAACCGGGCCTTCCCATTCCCAAAGATCGAAGATATCCGCGCCGCGCCAGACGCCGTCGCCGCCTTTAGCTGCCTGTATTTCCAATATAGCTGTGCCGCTGCCGTGGTATGAGCCTTTGAACTCGTAGGAGCTGTCCGGGATAACGGCCTCAACTATAAATTGGGGCGAAGCGCCTGTGCCGTCATGCGTGACGCCCCACAGATGGGGCGCTTCCGGCGTGTCGCATACTACGGCACCGTCCGGCTCACAGCCGAAATGCAGCGCGGCCACCCGCAAGCCCTCCGCCAGCTTTATGAGCGTGATCGCCCATCTTTCGATTTCATCGGTCGAGGTGATATGCACGTCGGCCATGGCTGTCAAGGTATTCTTCGTCTGATTGACAATGGCCAGGGTGTCGAAATCCCATTCCTCGGGCCAGCCGATGCCGCCGGGGTCGGATAGCCACAGATGGCCCCTCTCCTCCATGTACAGCGGAGGGCCGTCGTCGCCGTCAATGGCGTGACAATAAAAATGCTCCTGCGCGTAGGCCGCCGTGACCGCCTTTTCGGTTTCGGCTTTCAATTGGTAGATGCTGTTGATCGGCCCGGTCACCAGGTAATAATCAACATCATAGCCCGCGGCGTATGCGTCGTAGTCCCTCGGCAGCCCCTGGTTTGTATAGAACGAGCGGACGTCAACATACTTGTCCCACATTTCGGCCACAAGCCGCCGCGCCTCTGCGATGTCCAAAAGCCCTGTGTTCGGCGGTGCCAGGTATTTCCCGGCCTCGTCAACCGGCGCGCCGCAGCTGGAACAGAATTTACCCATGTGCGTCTCCTCCTTGCAATATTTTGTTTTGTCTATTTTACCGCTTCGCCGATTATATGTCAATCATTGGGATTGATTTTTTACAATCAGTTCGCGGTTTGTTGCGCGGAAGCGGCATGAAGAAACCCGCGGGTTCCACATGGGAGCCCGCGGGCTTTGCGCAGTTGCGTTTGATTCATAGTTGCTCATCATAATATGAGCTCCGCCAGCACCAGGTCGTGGTCTGAATAACCAGTGGGGACGCTGCGTACATTGCGCAGCGCTTTGGCGGGGTCGCAGAATATATTGTCGATCCTCCGGATACCCGGTATCGGGGCATCGTGGGCAGGTACGGCGCCGGGCAGAAGGGCGTATTCATCGTAGGACGAGGTGTTGAAGTCGCCCCCCAGCAGGAAGGAGCCGCCCGGCGCTGCGTCAAGGGCCTTGCTGACCCGCGCGAATTGCTGCGCGCGCACAAGCGTGTCCTCGTAGCTTAGGTGTGTTACGAACAGCCGGATTGGCTTCCCCCCGATTGTAATATCCGCCTGACCCAGCGCCCGGGGTTCCATTTTTCCCGGGACGGGCAGCGGGGTGCATACCGCGTCGGACAGTGGGAATGCGCTGAAAATGGCGTTGCCGTAGAGGCCTCCGTCATATTCCATGATGGTAAAGAAGGCATAGGCAAAGCCCAGCTCTTCCGCGATGCGCTTCGCCTCGTCCTTCCCGGCGGAGCGTCCCGTCTTGCAGTCGACCTCTTGCATAAAGACGATTTGTGCGCCGGCGCCCGCGATTTCCGCGGCGATTTCGTTGATTTTCCTGCCCCCTTGGCAGTTCTTGACATTGTAGGTCAGCACGGTGATTTCGCCCTGTCCCATTGCATTGATCCTCCAATCGCGCCGTGCGCTCAACTGCGTGAGCTGCTCGGTGAGTATCTCCCCGCCCAAAGGGAGCAGGCCCAGTAAATCACGCCGGCGTACCATGCGTCCGAACGCATGTATTCCTCCGTGAAGGCCGCGAGCTTCACGGCCCGCCCGTGTTCGTCGAATACGGCGTACAGCGGCTGGCTTACCTCGTCCGCCACCAGGTACAGCGCCGGGCCGATGGGCGCGACCGCGTGCTCCGGGAAGGTCCGATAGCCGTCCTCGGCCTTCACGACCACCACCATCCGCATAAAGCGAATGGGCTTGAGCAGGCCCTCGTGCATGTCCCTCGACATGAAGTATACGCCCGAAATATCGCCGGCCTCCTCGAAGTCCCCGCCGCCAAGGCTCTTTTCCCCGAAAATACGCCGGGGCAGCTTGCGGGTGTATGCCGATTCGCCGGACTGGTTGGTCATCACGGCCATGCCCACGCCCGCGTCCGGATCGACGTAGATGGCGGACGTGCAGCCCACGGTGGCGCCCAAGTGCCCAATTACCCTGCCGCCCAGCAGGGGCTCTGGCCAGAGTCCGTGGCAATCGCTCGGCGTTTCGCCGTCGGGGAACATGGCTGTCGGCGTAAACAGCGCCGTCAACGTCCCGGCCTTCTGGAACAGCGGGGACATCCCGTTTTTGTCGGGCAGGAGCGCCGCCGCGAGCCTGCGCAGGTCGGCTATGGTGCCCGTGGCCATGCCAGCCGGATACAAGTAGTCGTTCATCGAGACGCCCAGGCTTTTCCTGTCCGTCCCGTAACAGCGCAGCTTCGGCCTTTGGGCCTTCACCCATTCATTGTCGGCCAAGCCTGGCGCGAACGCGGTTTTCGTCATGCCCAGGGGCGTAAAGATATTTGCGCGCGCGTATTCGTAAAACGGCAGGCCTGAGATCCGCTCCACGATATAAGCGGCCAGGGCCGCCCCATAGTTGCTGTAGGCCATATGCTCGCCCGGGCGGAACACCTGGGCGGGCTCGATCAGGCGCAGGGCGCAGCCCAGGTCGGCGCTGCCCATGCCGAAGGGGACGGTCATGCCCAGCGGCACCTCCTGAAAGCCGGCGGTGTGGTTCATCAGGTGCAGCATGGTGATCGGCTCGCGGTACTTCAGCTTCCGCAGGAAATGCTTCGGCAGGTACTCCCTGATGTCCTCGCTCAAATCCAGCTTCCCCTGCTCGGCCAGCTGCATGGCGCTGACCCAGGTCAGCGTTTTGGTCACGGAGCCCCATTCGAACACCGTATCGGCGCCGTTCGGCGTCCCGGCCGCGATATCCGAATCGCCGTAGGCCTTCTCCAGCAGCACGGCGTCCCGGGTGAACACCGAGACCGAAACGGCGGCGGTCGTGGCCCTGTTGCCGGCGACATAGCCGTCGACCAGGCCCTCCAGGCCGTCACAGGCTACGCCCGACGGCAACCGGCCGCCCGAGGCAAAAGCAACCGTACCCGCCGCGCCGAGCAAAA
>WRMQ01000126.1 GCA_009777055.1 Oscillospiraceae bacterium | reverse complement strand
CCGTCCAGGACCAGGCGCGCCGTCCGCGCCGCGCCTCCATCGCCCAATACCAGGGTTTTTCCCGCCTGGGGATTGAGCCGGCCCATTTCCAGCATCACCCGAAGCCCGTGACAGTCCGTGTTGTGCCCGTAGAGGAGCCCCGCCTCATCCTTCACTATCGTGTTAACGCTGCCGGTTATCCGCGCCTCGTCCGAAAGGGCCGCGCAGTAAGGCAGCACCGCCCGCTTGTAGGGGATGGTCACGTTAATCCCGTCGAACCGCCTTTCCCGCATGAAGGAATCGAGGTCTCCGGGCTTAACCTCGTAAAGCGGGTAGGCGTAGTCCCCGAGATATCCGTGTATCAGCGGCGAGAAGCTGTGGCCCAGCTTTTCCCCCAATAGGCCGAATATTTTTTTGGGGGCTTTCACTTTATCATAAGACCTCCGAATAACTGCCCAGATACTGAAAGGCCTCGCACATGCTTTCCAGTTCGCACATTAGCTGAATGAACTTTTTGGAATATATCGAGGTCTCGAGGTCGAAATAGAACATGAACTCAAAATTTCGGTCGGGAATGGGGCGGCTTTCGAGTTTGACAACGTTCACGCCGTGCGTGTATATCCGGCCCAGCACATTATAAAGGGCGCCCGGCTTGTGGGCCGTGGTGAGCATGATGCTGGTTTGTTCCGCCCCGGGATATATTTCAAGATCCTTGGAGATGCAGATGAACCTCGTGAAATTGCTGCCCTTGTCCTGCACCGAGCTATCCGCGCATTTCAGGTCGTACAAATCGCAGCACGACCGGGAAGCCAGGGCAGCGACATCCTCCCGGTCAGATTCCGCCACCATTTTCGCGGCCTGGGCGGTGTTGGCCACGGCGGTGATTTTCACGTCAGCGCCCAATCCCTTCAAGTATCCCGCGCACTGCTGGATGGCCTGCTCATGGGAAAAAATTTCACGGATATCGTCTTTTTTGACCCCCGGCCTGGTCAGGAGATTATGGTCGATCTTTATGCGCACGCTGCGGACGATTTTGAAACTGTAGCGCATCATGAGGTCGTAAACCATGTTGACCGAGCCGGCCGTGCTGTTTTCCAGAGGCAGAATCCCGTATTGGCACAGGCCGTCCCGGATCGATGAAAACACCGCGTCAAAGCTCGTGAAATACAGTATGTTCGGCTCGTTGAACAGCCTGTCGCAGGCGATTTGCGAATATGTGCCCTCCACGCCCTGGCAGGCGACCAGCGCGCGCTGGGGGAAGACCCGTTCCGTCTTTTCCGCCGCCTCCAAAATGGTCTTCTTGAGTTCTGATTCCTGGTTCAGGAGGCTCCCCTGGTAGGCGCGGCTGAGTTCAAACAGCATCAAAAACAGCATATGCGCGTAAGAGCGAATATCCTCCCCCGCCTTTTCGCCCATAGCGAAAAGCTTCTCCCTTTCCCGCCCGGGGTGGAGCACGGGAAGACCCGCCTCTTTTTTATACTGCGCGATTTCACGGGAGATATTCATCCTCTCCTGGAAAAGCCTCAGAAGCTCATCGTCCACCCCGTCGATACGCGCTCGGTAACCCTCTAAATCCATCTGTATTCCTCCTTCATAGTTTATCTGTCCAAATAGGCATCGTATAGGGCGACCGCCGCCGCCGCCTCCACAACGGGCACAGCCCGGGGAACGATACAGGGGTCATGCCGGCCTTTCACCTTTAAACGCGCGTTTTCTTTACGGGACAGGCTCACGCTTTCTTGCTCCAGGCCTATGGACGGCGTGGGTTTGAAGGCCGCGCGGAATATTACGGGCATGCCGCTGGTGATTCCTCCCAAAATGCCGCCGCTGTGATTGGTTCGCGTTCGGATATTGTCCCCGTCCATGTAAAAGCCGTCGTTGTTCTCCGCCCCCCGGCGTCCGGCCGCCGCGAACCCGCTGCCGAACTCAAGGCCTTTTACGGCCGGTATGCCGAAGACGAGCCCGGCCACCCGGTTCTCGACGCCGTCGAACATGGGGTCGCCCAACCCGGCCGGAAGGCCGATGGCCGCGCATTCCACAATGCCGCCCACCGAGTCCCCCTTATCCCGCGCGTCCAGTATCTGAAGCCGCATGGCCTCGCCAGCTTCCCGCCGAATCACGGGCAGGGGATGGCCCCGGACGGCCTCGAAATCCCTGGCCGATACGCCCGCCGGGTCGAAGGCCCCGTCCTCCGCGCCGCCTATCCGCAATATGTGCGCGCAAATGTCTATGCCGTGGCCGCGCAGTATTTGCAGGCAAATCCCCCCCGCCAGGCAAAGGGGAGCGGTCAGCCGGCCGGAAAAATGCCCGCCGCCCGCCGCGTCATGATGTCCGCCGAATTTTACGTGCGCGGCGTAATCAGCGTGGGATGGGCGCGGGCGGTCGCGTATTTCATGGTAATCCGCTGATTGGGCGTCCGTGTTGCGAATGATGGCGGCCAGCGGCGCGCCGCAGGTAAGGCCGCCGGCCAGGCCCGAAAGTATCTCCGGCGCGTCGTCCTCGGCCCGCGGCGTGGAAATATCGCTCTGCCCCGGCGCCCGGCGCCTTAGGAAGGTTTGCAGCTCGTCCAGGTCCAGGGCCAGGCCGGCCGGCAGGCCATCGATGCTCACCCCGATGGCCGGGGAGTGGGATTGGCCGAAAATCGAGATTTTCAGCCTTTTTCCGTAGTGGGAAGACAAGTTGACCGCCTCCGTGTATTCATAGCTGAACCAGGCCGCCCAATAGGCGCATATCTTCAAAGAAGTGGGGATACGATTTGCTGACCGCTTCCGCGCCCAGGATTACCACCGGGTCCGCGCACAGCACGGCCGCGATGGCCGCGGTCATGGCGATGCGGTGATCTCCCCAGGACGAGGCCTCCCCGCCCGCGAGGGGCGCCCCCCCATGAATGACAAGCCCGTCCTCCAGTTCGCTTATCTTCGCGCCCAACCCGGAGAGAACGCCGGTTACGGCGGCCAGCCGGTCGCTTTCCTTGGTCCGCAGCCGCCCGGCGTTTTGAATCTCGGTAACTCCCTGGGCGGCAGCGCCGACTACGGCCAATACAGGCACCAGGTCGGGAATGTCCCGGGCATCGAGGCGCGCGCCCTTCAGCTTTCCGCCAAAGACGGTCACGGCGGAATCGTTTTCTTCAACCCGCGCTCCGAAGCGCGTCAAAATATCCAGTATTGCCCGGTCGCCTTGCCGGGATTCCAAATCAAGGCCGGTCAAGGTGATGCCGCCCGCGCCCAAGGCGCCCGCGCTCAGCCAGAAGGCCGCGTTGGACCAATCGCCTTCCACGCGCACCAGGCCGGGGGAGCGGTAGGTCTGCCCGCCGGGTATCGAGAACACCGCGCCGTCAAAGCCCACCCGGAGGCCGAAGGCCTCCAGCATGGCCAGGGTCAGCTCGATATAGGGAAAGGACTCCGCCTCGCCGGTCAGCCTAAGCTCACTGTCTCCTTCGAGTAAAGGCAGGGCGAACAACAGCCCGCTTACGAACTGCGATGATATCCCCCCGTCCAGAGTATAGAGGCCGGGCTCAAGCCGCCCCGCGGCATGGAAGGGAACCGCTCCCTGGGGCGACAGCTCGCCGCCGTGGCCCGCCAGCTCTTCATACAGGGGGGACAGGGGGCGCCGGGGCAGCCGCCCTTTCGGGATGAAGGCGGCCTTTTGGCCCAGCGCGCCGACAATGGGCAAGAGGAAGCGGAAGGTGCTCCCGCTTTCCTGGCAGCGGAGTATGGCCTGGCCGCCCTTTCCCCCCTTCTTCAAAGGGTAAACCAGGTATCCCCACGCATCGCGCTGAATCCCGGCCCCGAGGGCGGAGAGGCACTCCGCCGTAGCCGCGATATCGTCGGATTCACCGCCGCACTCTATGCGCGTGGGCCTATCCGCGAGGGCCGCGCAGATGAGCGCCCTGTGGGCCTGTGATTTCGAGGGAATCGCGCTTAAAGAGCCGCTCAATGGAGCCGGCATTACTTTCACCTTCATATAACCGCCCTTTTAAGGCCGCATGGCCAGCCGGATAAAGGCCGCGAGATCATCGAGGCTGAAGCTTTTGGTCACGCATTTGCCGATTCTCTCCGGCAGAATCAGGGTAATCCGCTCCCCCTGGCGTTTCTTGTCGAAGAACGCGGCTTCGATGAGCTGTTCAGGCGAAATATCGGTCTGGCCAGGCAGTTGAAAGCGCCGGACAGCCCCGGCGATTTCCCTGTGGCACTCTTCGCCGCACAGCCCCAGGCGCCAGGCCCCCCGGCTGGCCAGCACCATGCCGGCGGCTACGGCTTTCCCGTGCGATACGCCGTAGCCGCTGTGCTTCTCTATGCCGTGGCCGATGGTATGGCCGAAATTTAAAATTTGCCGTATGCCGGTATCTTTCTCGTCCGCGGCCACTATATCCCGCTTTATCTCGATATTGCGCGCAATAACGTCCATAAGCGGCAGAACAGGCTCTTTCAGGAGTTCAAAGAGTTCCGCGCTCAAGATCACGCCGTGCTTAATCATCTCCGCGCAGCCGTCATTGAATATTTCCAAAGGCAGCGTTTGAAGCGCTCCGTAATCGCATATAACGATATCCGGCTGGTAGAAGGCGCCCGCTTGGTTCTTGCCCGTGGGCAAGTCCACGGCCGTCTTGCCGCCCACCGATGAGTCCACCATGGCCAGCAAGGTGGTTGGTATCTGCGCAAACGGGATGCCGCGCAGATAGGTGGCCGCCGCGAACCCCGCCATATCGCCCGCAACGCCGCCGCCCAGCGCCGCCAGGACATCCGAGCGCGTCAAATTCGCCTCCGCCAGCGCGCTGAGGAGCGATGTATAGGTCTCCATATTTTTCGACCGCTCCCCGTGGGGGAAGACAAACCTCGCGGTCGCGTATCCGGCCTCCCGGAGCGATTTTTCA
>WRMQ01000125.1 GCA_009777055.1 Oscillospiraceae bacterium | reverse complement strand
AAACAAGGTTGATTTTCGTTGATTTCAAGCATGCGCCAGCAAATCCTGGGGATTTAGGAATCCTGAGGATTTGGCCCCGCCCTTCCCGGCGGCGTCGCGGGGCGCGCAGAACAGCATCTCGATGCCGTAGTGCGCGCAGAAAAGCTTGAACTCGTCCGTCAGCTGCGCGTGCTTGCCGTAGCCCTTTTTCCGCGCGGCTACCATGTTGTCTACCAGAATTTTCCTCGGCGAACCCATGTAGAAGTCGATCGCGCTGACCAGCCCGTCGATGAGGTTGTGCCGCCGCTCGTCGGGGTACGCCTTTTTGAAAGGGGTGTACGCATACATGAGGTTCACGCAAAGCACGTGGAGGACGATCTCCTTGCCCCTAAGCCTGACCGTGGCCTGCTTCCAGTCCGCCTCCGCCATCTCGCCGATCCCGAACGACAGCGGGAGGCGGGTCCTCACCTGGCGCTCCCCGCGCAGCTCCGCGAAATACCTGCGGTAAGTGGCTTCGCTGCGCGGGTATTCATAGCGCAGGTCGCGCCAGAGGGTTTTCGCGTTGATCTTGTGCTTGCGCTGCTGTTTGTCTTTGTTCCGCTCGCAGTAGTCGCGCATCGCCTCCTTGACGGCCGCTTTGCCTGGCGCCTCCGCTCGCGCCGCGCGTCCTTGTTCGCCGGGGATATGCCCCCCGTCCCAGTACTTCGCGACGGTGTTCCTTGAAATGCCGAGCCTGCGGGCGGCCTCCCTTTGGGACAGCCCGTCAACGCGGCAGCGGCGTACCTCGCCGTACAGCTCCACGTCAATCATCGCCGCGGCCCTCCCTTCCCCCGGGGCAAGGCTCGCCGCGCAGCCGGCCGGCCAGCGCGTACAGGGCCGCCGCCAGCGCCTCGGCGTCGGACATGTTCGCGTCCGCCTGCCACGCGCCGCCCGCCTCCAGGAGGTTTTGCAAGTACGACGCGCAGTCGAAGCACCTCGCCATGGCGCGGGCCAGGCGCGCGCCAAAGGATTGGTCCATGGCTTTCGCCCCGCGGCCGCGAGGCGCCTCCGGCAGGGCCTGCCTTGGCGAGCCCACGATCCGGCCGCGTTCCTCGAGGCTGGTGCCGGGGTCGAGGTAACGGTTCACGAGATAGGCCGTCTCGTCCTTTGTCAGGTACTCGCCGCCCGCCGAAACGGCGAAAGGCGCCTGGGCCTCTTCCGGCAGCCGCGCGATCTCCTGCGCGGCGCGGGACGATATCAGCCCGTCGCACACGAACGCCCGCACCGCGCCGCTGAGCTTGCGCAGCCCCTCCATCCTGCTGACCCACGCGGGCGACTTGCCGAGCGACTCTGCTATCGCGCGCCGAGGCATCGAGTAGTCGTCGATCAGGCTCACGACGGCGGCGCTTACGTACATCGCGTCGGGCGGCGCGCTCAGGTCGGACGACTGCAGCGAAAACAGCAGCTCGTCCGCCCCGCCCTCGGTCCTCACGACGACGGCGGGGACTTTGCCCGCCCTCTCCTCCAGGCAGACCTCGAATGTGGCCGAGCCCGACAGGAGCGTCATGCGCCCGCCCGCGTCGGACAGCAGCACCGGCATGTAGCATCCCCGCTTCCTCGCGAACTCCTTCGTTTTTCCGACCAATCGCTTCGCCGCCCCCGGCCTTATCCCCGGCATCCTCTTGATCTGCGCGGTCGGGACCATTCTCAGGCTGCATCCTTTTTCTTTTTCCACGTCTCCACCTCCCATGCTTGGATCGCCTAATCCCAATTATGCATGTGGGCGCCGTTGCAGCGTATTCGTTTTTTGCAGTTGGGCGCGCTGGGCGGCTACGCCCATGCCCGGCGGGCCCGCCTGCCTGCGCCCTGCGCGCCGCATATACGCGCGCTGCGAGGCTGCTTGCCTTTGCGGGCGCGGCCAGAGTTGAAGCGTCTGCCGAGGAAGCTGGCATGCTGGCGGTCCACACGCTGTCGGTGGAAAAAGTTTGCGGGCGCGCTGCGAGGCCGCTTGCCTTTGCGGGCGCGGCTGGGCGCGCCCTTGCCAAAGCCCCTGGCACTTTCTCGCGACGCGCCGGGCCGCGGCACAGGCGCGTGCGCTCGCAGAGCCGGATTTCGCGACGGCGCCGTTGGTGGGGGCGGCGCCATTGGGCTGGACGCGCGCGCGGGCGCGGGCATGGCCCCGCCGGGCGAAGCCGCCCCCATCCGGCGGCTCCCGCTGGCGCAAACCGCCGCCCCCCGGTTATGCCGCCTGGGCGGGTTCGCGCCCCGTGCCGCCGCGCAGCCCGCCGCCGGCTCAAATCAACGCCGAGTGGTATTTGACGGCCGCGTCCATGGCCATGTCCCTGCACGCCGCGATGAACTCCCTCCGCGCTTGGTCGATCGCCTGCGGCTTGGCGAATGGCGGCGCGGGCCTCTCTTTCTTCGGGATTGCCCGGCGCAGCCTCCTCGCCCGCTTCCGGGCATCGCGGCGGCCTTGCGGCTCGCCGCCCCTTTGCAAGATCACTTCCGACAGCCTTCGGGGTATGGCGCCCAATGCGGCGCGGGCCGCTTCGCCGCTGCCGCGATCCGTTCCACGGCCGCCGCCGGGGACAGGGCTGGCCGCTTCCCCGTGCGTCCCGCCGTTCGCCGCAGATGCCTGGCTTGCTTTCAACAGCTTCGGCACAAGCGCCGCGATGTCGGCGAACTGCGGGGTTTCCCGCTCCTCGGCGCAGAGCGGCGCGTCGATCCGCGCCCCCCTGTAAATGCGGTCTATTTCCTTAAGATTGCGGCTGATAGTGCTCTTGTTGAAGCTCTTTATGCCGAAAACCCGTGCGACGGCGTCAGCCGACTCTTGCATGCTCTTCCTTCCTGACTCAAGATAGTGCCAGCAGCCATATATGTTGGCAAATATTGGGTATGGCCTGTCGACTTGCATGAACCATGGGAGCAGCAAGACCTTCGTGTCGGCAGCTGGGCAGCTGATCTGCGGGTATATGATCGTTGCCACCTTGTGCATGTATTGTATGCTGTGGCTTCGGTATGTGATTGTCAGGCCTTCCCGCGAGCACAGGCTGGCGAGCCCGCCCTCCTGTTCCTTCGTGAAGACGTGGAACCGCTTCGTATCGGCTGTCCCGTCGGCCAGATATCTTGCCAGGTCGTCCGGCAGCTCTTTTATCAAAATGCACAGCCTGCCGTCGCCGTCATCTACGACTACCGGCATGCCCTTCAAGACTCGCTCTAGTGTTTCTTGCGTTTCTGTGTGGCTTTGTGCTAATATTTCCATAGCAGAGCTTTGTCATCCTTGGCTTTTTTGTTGCGCAAAACAAAAGTACCATAAAACACAAAGCTCTGCTATGCTTTTGACGAATTCTTGTTAGTTTGCCTCGCTGGCGGTTGGAGGTGGATCGGTGGATTGTGTTCCTGAATTCCAAAAACGCCTTTCGGCGGCGCTGCATGCCTGATGGCTATGACTCTTTTGAGCTATCTGCTCACGCTGGCTGGCTCAATTTACTTTGAGCGCAGTGAGCCAACATGGCTTAGTTTATCTCGTGCGTTTGCAGCAGTTTCCTCTGATAAAATTTCCTCAATCTTTTCTTCTATGTTAGAATATTTTTCGGTAATGGGATTTCGTCCCCCGCCCACGTTGCGAATCCTGCCACCAATGGAGCTCCCTTCACTGAGTTCTCTTTTCCCTCTGATGATAGTCGTTTTTGATACCCCAGTTAGTTCGTGTATGTCCCTTAACCCACCACGACCCATGCTTTCTACTTCAGCTGCAAGAAATAACCTCTTCTGCTTTTCGTCCAAATGCGGAAGCATTGTTTGTATTCTTTTGACTGCTGCACTATCCATAGTTTGATCCTCTCCTTCTTCGACTACAGATAGTGTAGCATACATTGATGAAAGTTACAAGTTATTTATGAACAGCTCCTAACACTAACTCACCATTCCTACCGGCTCCGTCAGGAGGATACTACAGCAAGTCAGCTATTTCGTATTCTTTTCGCCAATGCTTGTTGATCGCGGGCATTCCGCACTTCGACGATGGTCCAACAGTGCACTCGTTGCGGCACTCATTTGCCTGCCAATGCTTGGTGAAATGGGGTAAAGAAGGGAAAGATGTCAACGCCATGTTGCCCTTTTTATCCGCGTATTTAGGACACGCGAATCTACTTGGAACTGAGCGTTATCTAAGGCTAACGAAGGAGATGTTCCCAGAGGTGAGGGAGCGAACAAGCGCAGGATGTTCATGGTTGATACCGGAGGTGGCTCGCCATGAAAACTATTAACTCACCGACCGACTTTGCCAGATGCGTTACACGATTCCTAACCAGCTATCTTCCTGGCGAGAGAAACCTGAGCCCGCAAACCATTAAATCCTACAGCCTTGCCTTGAAAATGTACATTGTTTACCTTGACTCTGTCATTCATATCAAACCTGAGCGCATCGAATTAAAAGACGTAACGGTAGAGACGATGATTGGGTTCTTTTTAGAAATGGGAGAAGCGGAAAGCATAAGCCCAAAACTCATAACCAACGACTTTCGACTCTTAAGACTTTCGTTCGTTATGCAATGTTGGAGTATCCTGCGTTCATTCAGAACGGTCAGCGAATCGTAGCCATAAAATCCAAGCGATGTTATGAACAAGAAATTATCTATCTAGAAAAAGACGCAATGAAGGCTCTGTTATCAGTTCCAAATCAGGGAAGTCTAAATGGTAGGCGTGATGTTGCTATAATTGCATTACTGTACGACACCGGGGCCCGTATTCAAGAATTTCTAAATCTCAGAGTAAAAGATATTCGCCTTGAGAAACCAGAGACAGTGACTCTATTTGGCAAAGGCAGGAAGATGCGCTCAGTGTCAATTATGGAGGAAACCGCGAAGATAGTGGAGTCGTATATGATAGATAGAGGATTCATTGGACACGCTGCTTGC
>WRMQ01000124.1 GCA_009777055.1 Oscillospiraceae bacterium | reverse complement strand
ATCTATGCGTTTTCATAATGAAAGTACAGTCAGGCCAGCCTCATGCGCTCGCGCGCAAAATTCCTCCGCCCCTCTGGGGCACCTCCTTTGCTTTCAAAGGAGGCTTTTGCGGCCTTCGCTTTCCCCTTCATTTCGCAGGGAATCCAATAAACCTCTTGCGAAATGGGTGCTCTTTGCCAGCGGGCGACCACAGGTCGCCCCTACTATGAATTCTGTCCCAGCTCGATATCAACCCATCGCGAAGGATCATCGTAGGGGCGCACTGTGTGCGCCCGCTGGCAAGCAATATCAATTTGGTGTTTATGCTTGAATATTTGATCCTGGCATTTATTTTTTTGTTTAGTTTCAACTTTGAGGCTAGCCTTAGAGTCAGGGCTAAGGCTAACATTAACGCTAAGTCGCATTGTTCTATTCCCGCAAAATAATTTATCAGCCCCAAAATAATTTCGTTTTAGCAATTGCTTTTTCCGAACAGCTGTGCTAGAATAATATCTATCTTTAGGATTGGGGGAAAGTTTAGGTGAACTTCAAGTTGCAAATCGACCCCGCGAAAAAGCGGCAGACCATGGAAGGCTTCGGCGCCAGCGGCGCGTGGTGGGCACAGGTTGTCGGCGGCTGGGAGCACAACCGCGAAGAGATTGCCCGGCTGCTGTTCGATAAGGAAACCGGTTTAGGCCTTTCCTGCTACCGCTACAACATGGGCGGCGGCTCCAAGCGCTCGGGCAAGGGCAGCTTCCCCAACCAGAACCGCCGCGCCGATTCCTTCGACGTCAGCGATACCGAATACGACTGGAGCCGCGACGCGGAGGCGCTGTGGATTCTGCGCGAGGCGGTGCGCTTGGGTACGGACGAAATTGTCTTCTTCGTCAATTCTCCGCCCGAACGCTTTACCGTCACCGGTATGGCACAGGCGAAGATCCCCTTCCGGGCGAATCTGCGCCGCGGCCGCGAGGCTGATTTCACCCGCTATGTCCTCGATGTTACGGAGCACTTCCTTGCCGAGGGCATCCCCGTCCGCTTCGTCTCGCCTATCAACGAGCCCTTTGGGCCCTGGATCGAAAAAGCCGGGCAGGAGGGCTGTCACTACCATCCGGCGGGTATGAGGCGTCTGTTCCGGCTTTTTGCCGAGGAGATGAACAAGCGCCCCGCGCTGAAAGACGTTCTGCTTTCGGGCACGGAAAACAACGACCTGCGCCTGATGAACAAAACATATACCCGCGCGGTGATGAACGACCCGGTCATCCGCGCGCGGCTGGACGGCGTTGATGTTCACGGTTATGTCTTCCAGCCGCTGCGTTCCCTCAAGGGCGTCAAGCCGCGCTTTCGCGCGTATATGGATAAAAAATATCCCGGCGAGAAAATTCGCATGAGCGAGTGGACCGAAATGCGGGGCGGGCGCGATCTCAGCATGACCTCGGCTTTGGTGCAGGCCAATGTGATGTGGGAGGACCTGACCCAGCTCAGGGCGGTTTCCTGGCAGCACTGGATCGCGGTTTCGGAGGTGGACTACTGCGACGGCCTGATCTATATCAATGAGGATGACAAGACCTTCGAGATTCCCAAGCGCTACTACGCCTTCGGCAATTTCTCGAAATTCGTGGGCCACGGCGCGGTGGCCGTGGAAACCACGGGCGACGTTCCGCAGGGCCTGCGCAGCCTCGCCTTCCTGCAAGACGGCAGAACCACAGTCGTCTTCATCAACAACGACGAACAGGCCCACACGGCGGCGCTGGAGGGCGGCGCGCGGGAGGCGGCGCTCTATGTCACCTCCGACACGCAGAATCTGGAGCGGCAAAGCGTGAAAACCGACGCGGTGAGCATTCCCCCGCGCAGTGTCTGCACCCTGGTCTTCGGGGAGCGGGCATAACGATCACCCCCCCTGTGCGCAAAGAGGAGGCGTTGTCATGAAAAAAAATCTCATCAAAATAACCGGAGCGCTGGCGTTTTTTCTCTCGGCGGCTGTGCTGAATAATCTGCTGTACTTTCTGGAGCTGCCCCCCGCGGTAACAAAGCTCCTGATGTACGCCGCCTGCGCGTTCTATGGGGCGCTGTACGGCTTTTTCAGCTATATCCTGCCCGCCATAAAGAAGGAGGGCCAATGGCTCGTCGACTACGGGCGGCTCCTCCTCTGGGGCATTCCCCTGGGCGTCCTTTTGCTGCTGGAGATCGCCGGCCACGGCAGCACCCTGTTCTGGATTGACGACACCAACGGCTTCAGCCTTGTTTTCGCCTTTTTGCTGGGCCATGTCATCACGGCGAGCCTTCGCAAGAAAAGCAAGGTCGTCGACGAAACCGACGACACGGCCATATTCGCCGAAAGCGAGGAGTTCGCGGAATCCCGGAATTTCGAGGTGCTGGAAAATACTTTAGAGGACAAAGACTGAACATAATCTTGAAATATTATGTTTGTTATTTGAAGTATGAGACCGCGGAAGCCTCCTTTGAAAGCAAAGGAGGTGCCCCGAAGGGGCGGAGGAATTTTGCGCGCGAGCGCATGTGGCCTGGATCGTTCCGCTTCGCCGCGAGAAAAGAACAATGTATCACTAAAATTGTCCGTTAGTCGGTTGCAGTGATCCTTCCGCAAAGAAGCACCGTAAGGCAGGCGTGAAATCGCTCCGCGAAAAAATTCCCCCAAGAATTGCTGCGGCAATTCTTTTCCCCCTTTGCTTTCAAAGGGGGCTTTAGGAGGGCAAAGCGAAGACCGCCAAAGCCTCCTTTGAAAGCAAAGGAGGTGCCCCGAAGGGGCGGAGGAATTTTGCGCGCGAGCGCAGGTGGCCCTGGATCGTTCCGCTTCGCCGCGAGAAAAGAACAATGTATCACTAAAATTGTCTAAAAGAGCCAATAATTATAATACTCTATTTATCCATTGGAGGTGCCGGCTTCTTGAATGACCCTGCGAAGGATCAGGCGCGGTCCGCGCTGACCGTCCTGCTCCTGCTGCCGATGCTTTTTTTGGAATTTTCCACAATGGGCCTGGGCCCCTGGGAATTCGGCGTCATGCTGCTGCTGCTGTTTTCCTTCGCGCTGCTGAAGATTGAGCTGGCCGCGCTGCTTTTTATCGTAACCCAGGACACCCTGCTGCGCCACGGCGGCGCGGCGGCCATTTCCGTCGCCTGCCTTGCCTTCGCGCTGATCCCGCTCACGCGGAACAGCCCTTCCCGGCCGGACAAGCCATCCCCGCTGCCGGGGCTGTGTCTGGGCGCGTTTATCCAGATGTGCTTCTATCAATGCTCCGTATATTTTGACGTGGGTGCCATCGGCGCAGGCATGCCCGCTTTGCTGAACAACTACCGCATGCACGGCTTTCATCCCAATTGGCGCACGGTGCTGTTTTCCACCCTCATGATGGTCGTTCTGATCACCTGGCCCCGCAAGTTCAAAAAGCTCGGCAAAATCCTTCCCGCGGGCCTTGCCGGCATCGTTGGGGTAACGCTGCTGAACATCATTTTATATCCCGACGCATCCCGCACACCGATACCCGAGCTGTTTTGGCGCATCCCGGCCTCGGCGGTCTCCATGCCGCTGGTGTTCCGCGCCTGGGGGGAGCTGCCCTGGAAGACCATACAATGGAAAAATCTCCGGGAAACCGCGCTGCTGTGCCTGCTCCCCGCCGCGATGTTCTGCTTCGACCTGCTCTACGTCTTCGGGGCGCTGGGGGTAGTGTGGGCACTGATCCAGGTGGCGGGGCGGCAAAAAAAGCACGAGAGTTCTAACCGCTCAGAGATTGCTAGTCGTCGGAGCGGTTAGTCTTTTTTCTTGATTCACGTGATTTTCTGTTAAATTGACATTGCCAAGCCGCGCGAAATATGTTATACTGTCATATCAAGCTTACTTGTAGGCTTACTTGCCAAGCTTATATCAAATTGTAAAAACGCATATTTTAATGAGGAGGGCTTTCACGCATGAAACTCGCGATTATGGGGTACGGCGTAGTCGGCTCGGGCGTAGCGCAGGTTTTGGCGAAAAACCACGAAAGCATCGCCGCCCGCTCCATGCAGCCGGACCTGCACCTGAAATACATACTGGATATCCGCGATTTTCCCGATGATCCTTTTGGCCATTTGGTGATTCGGGACTTTCAGGTCATCCTGAACGACCCGGAGGTGGGGATCGTCGTGGAAACCATGGGCGGGCTCCGGCCAGCCTATGACTTCGTTCTGGCCTGCCTCAAGGCGGGCAAGAGCGTGGTGACCTCCAACAAAGAGCTGGTGGCCGCCAAGGGCTGCGAGCTGATCCACGCGGCGCGGGAACACAACGTCAACTTTCTCTTTGAGGCCAGCGTAGGCGGCGGCATCCCCATCCTCCGCCCGCTGAGCCAGTGCCTGGCGGCCAATGAGATCAACGAGGTTGCCGGCATTCTGAACGGCACGACGAATTTTATTCTCACCCGCATGATCGAGGACGCCATGCCCTTTGACGCCGCCCTGCGTCTGGCCCAGGAAAACGGCTACGCCGAAAAGGACCCCACCGCCGACGTGGAGGGCCACGACGCCTGCCGCAAGATCTGCATTCTGGCGGCGCTGGCCTTCGGGCGGCATGTCTACCCCGAGCAGGTGCGCACCGAGGGCATCTCGGGGCTCACGCCGGAGGATGTGGCCAACGCCGAGGCCTTTGGCTGCGCGATTAAGCTGCTGGGCCGGGCCAAACGCCTGCCGGACGGCCGCGTCACGGCCACGGTCGCCCCCGCCCTGGTGCCCCACAGCTGCCTGCTGTCCTGCGTCAGCGACGTGTATAACGCCATTATGGTACGCGGGGATTTTATCGGCGACGTGGTTTTCTATGGCCGGGGCGCGGGAAAGCTTCCCACGGCCAGCGCCGTCGTGGCGGATGTCATCGACTGCGGCAAGCACGTGGCCCTGCGCAAATTCTTCTGCTGGGAGGAG
>WRMQ01000123.1 GCA_009777055.1 Oscillospiraceae bacterium | reverse complement strand
TGTTGACAGCAATGGTGTTCCGAAGGCGCCCTTCGGGGTAACGCAGAACGGCAGCGGCGGCATCAACTATCTCTGGGATAAGATCGTCACCGTAGACGGCGTAGATCCTGGTTCCGCGACAACCTTTACGGTTCCGCTGTTTGCCGCGGCCTATGAGAACGAGGCGGACGCCATGCCGAGGAGCCCAACCGTTCAAAGCAGTGACGGGGCTCTCGTCATTGCGCCGGGCACGGGCAGCCAGCCCTACAAATACCCCTTCGGCACAAGCGGTTACACGGGAAGGCCCTGGCGCGACTATATCGGAGGCTCCTTCAATACGGGGAACCCCTATTCGCCCTATCGCGCGGACAGCAACCCCAACGCGAAGGACGAGCATAGCGCTGACTGGTTGGACATTCAGGACGCGGGCACCGCGCTTCGGTTTAAGAATAACTCCGAGGTTGCCGTGCGCTATAAGCTTGAGGTGGATTGCGGCACCAGTTCCTGGCCTGAAATTCCCTACGAGACCGCGGCGACGAAGCTTGCCAATGGCGAGAGCCCGAGTATTTTGCCAAAATCCCAGATTCCGCTGCTGATGAAGCCGCATTCCGGGCGCGAGTTCAGTGCACAGGACTATTCGTGGAAGCGGATAGACAAGTACACCGCCAATGGCGGCTGGATGCCTGTGACATGGAACAGCGCCGGCAGCATTTCGGATGCCGAGACGGGCAATTCCAGTGCGTACGACAGCGACTGGCGCGTTCTCGCGCCGGGCGCGGAGGAAACGCGGCTGATCGGCTGGCTCTGGGCCTTCGACATCAAAGCCATTCGCGATAACTGGCTTCACCAGCATGAGACGCTGCTGGACTGGATTGCTTGCGGGTGTGAGGTGTTCGCCTACGATCCTCTTGGTACAGGCACTGCTGTTCTTAACAAAGCCAACGACTATCAGCTGGTTTGGGATATCATGAATGGACAAATTGCCGGTTTGAGCGCAACAGATCTAGTTCTTAGCGACACGAACGGTTTGTTGGGTTTGCTTAATGAGCCTGCTTTTTCGATTCTGAATGGCCTTGGCCGTTTTCTAACCGGTCAATACTATCCCCCTGAAATGTCGAGGCGCGTGGTTCCTCTTGGGAATCTGGACCTGGATTTCGTGGGCTATCCCGGGGATGAGTTTGACACCTGGCTGGGCAAGGCCGCTACGGGCAATTTGAAATACAGCGACGGAAACCCGGGTATTGGCTTTGCGGGAACACCTGTGGTTCTGCCCCCATTGGAACTGAAATTCAGACTCACCGTTGAGCAGCTTGACTAGAAAGGGTGACGCTTATGAAGAAGAAGCATTCTTGGCTTTGCGCCGCCCTGACTCTGGTTCTGGGTATCGCAATGCTATCCACGGCGATTGCGGCGCCGGTTTATTCGATTGTGCGGGCCCCGACCGAGCGGCTTACGCTTGCGCGGGAGGAAAGCGCGCAGGCGGGTGAAGTCCTGGACGCCGCAATGGCAAAGGCCGCAGCTTTGCCGCAGCAGGCCGTCATCGCTCCTTTGGCGGCGCAGACCGAAGTGAAGCAAAAGGAGGAGCTCTTGGCTTCACCGGCTTCCATTTTGGTTGCCCCGCAATTGGCGGCCGATCTTCCGTATCCATATTCCTGGCCACCGGGCATGTTTGATCTTGCTGACCATAACGGGTCCTGGTGGGTGCAGCAGACCTGGCTGGATGTTTGGAGCTCCGCTTCGAACAACGGCTATCTGCGCAACGACACCCTGGAGCCGGACTGGGAGGATCTGGAAGAGGTTAAGCTGCTTCTTCCAGGTCAGAGCGGAAACTACGAATTCACACTCAGCAACACGCAGGCTTTTGAGCTTGACTGGATGCTGAAGATCACGGACGAGAACGAGGATCAGATTCCGATGCAGTTCCAGCTGGAAAAGGACGGCGTGCCCGTAACCACCGGCTGGGTCGGCATTGCTGACCTGGAAGACGCGGGCACCCTGGCCGCGAAGAACGCGGCTGGCGATTCCGCGGTGTTCAACCTCCTCTGGACGTGGGCGTTTGAGAAAGACGATACGGCGAACCGCGCCGATTCGGTCATTGGCTCGAAAGCGGGAGACGCTGGCTTGACGCCGGATCCTGAATCGATGCCGTATTATCGCCTGAATTTCTATCTGTATGGCGAGGTTGCCGATGGTATTACGCCGCGCATAACGGAACCGGAGTGCTGCTGGATCTGCACCATTCTATCCTATTTCGGTCTTTGCGATTGTGAAGAATGCGAGGATGAGATTTGCTGCAAGTGGTGCGCATGTGAAAACTGCTCTCCGCCGCGCGAGCACAAGCTTCGGCTGCCGATCCCGATTCCAATCCCCGTTCCGAAGCCTGTTCCTTTTCCAATTGTGATTCCCGTTGTGTGCTGCGACAGCTGTAAGCTCGGGAGGAACTGCTATTGTGACAGCAGGGACTGCTGCTGCGGAAAAAGCAGCTGCGATGGCAGTTGCTGCGACTGCGGCTGCGCCAAAAACCAGCCGCCCAAACCGGAGGATCTCGGGTATAAGCCGCCCGGCGGCACCACGACAGGGAAGCTCGGCGTGAAAACGGGCGATCAGCTTGCCACATGGGTGATTCTTGTGATGTTGGCCGGCGGGGCAAGCGCTGTGACTCTATTCATCTTCGTGAGAAAACGCGGGGAAGATGAGCAAACGGCATGAAAAAGCTCTGGCAAATCAGCCGATGGCTGCTTTGTTCCATCATGATTGCCGTATTGGCGATGCTGCTATGTTACAATGCCTATGTTTTGGCAACGCGCGCTTCTGGGCGTGCGTTGCCGAAACTGATGGGTGTCTCTGTTGCTGTCATCACCTCGGGAAGCATGCAGGACGCCATCGGGATTAACGATATCATTATCGCGCGCGAACAAAAAAAATACGAAATACAAGACATCATTCTGTTTGAGGATGAAAGAGGCAGCTCCGTCTGCCATCGAATCGTTGGCGTGGCCGAGGGTGGCTTTGTCACAAAAGGCGACGCGAACAATACCCAGGATCTGGAGCCTGTTCCGATAAAACGGGTTGCGGGCAAGGTAGTCGTCATCATCCCCAGGCTGGGGGCGGCACAAGCTTTCCTGCGCAGCCCGCTGGGCTTAATGGGCGCAGGGATGCTGGTCGTTATCATGTTTTTATGGCCCTACCTCAGAAAGCCAAAAAACATCCACAAAACTTGAAAGCGGGCCGCTTCGGCGGTATTTCATAAATGACAACGCATGGAGGAGGATGAGTATGAAACAGAGAAGAATCGGCCGGAAGGGGAGAGCCGCGCCTGTTGTCCCTGTTTTGGCGCTGCTGCTGTTCATCGCGGTAATGGTGACGGTCCCTGTGGCGTTTTCGAAGTACCTTGCGAAAGGGGAGGGCAGCGCCGGGGTCAGAATCGCGAAATGGGACCCCAAGGCGACGGTAAGCCCTGAAACGATTCTGTTCCGGGATATCACGCCGATGTACTATGACGAGCCCAATGGCTCAACAGCCGCGGTGCACAGGCTTAGCGGCGTGTTCAACCTGGGGTATACCTTTGACAACCGGGGTACCGAGGTGAAAACGAGGTATATGATGGTTCCGCCCAGCGAGCTGGCGCCTGGCGGGGTGGGCAATCCATTGCTGCCATATGCCTTCGCGGACCGCCCAACCGCGCCGGATCCCTGGAAATGGCCTGTGGCGACGCTGCAGCCGGACGCGGGCCCGGTCGCGGGCTTCGACGCCTACGACCCTGGCAATCCGGCAAAGACCTATAACGCGAAGTGGCGGCGCTGGTACGCCAACGACGTCAGAATCGACACAAGCAAGGGCAACAACGGCCTGGTGTGGGAATTGGATTTTGAGGACATGTCAGGGACGGGCTTGGCGGCGAACCACGCGAATCTGAGCGGCAACGATAACACGCCGGCCTCTTTTCACACTTTGTTTTCGAAAAACGGCGGCGGCGGAAATGTGTATATCCCGTCCTACGCCTCGGATGCCTGGATAAAAAACGGCTCATTTCGCGGCATTACGATGAACGGCAACTATCTGGCCTTTGGCACGCAGGCGAATGGAAGCGGCCATGACCACCACATGCGTTTGGTGCTGTTCAACAGGCCGGCCAATGTCGGCAACCATTGGGCCATGGAATTTGACATGAAATTCGGCTATGCGGACTATGGCCACGCTGTGCGCGAGGGGCATTTGTTTCACTTTGTTATCTGGGATTCCAGCGCGACGCATACCAACTCTTCCTCGCCGGCGGTTACCGCGAACCATTACCTTTTCGGGTTCCGGAAGAATGTTTCGGACGCGAACAACCAGAATGGCTGGTTCTATGTAACCGGCGACACATATTACGCGTATAGCTTCACCGGCTTGCACGCGCAGCAAAGCGGCGGCCATTATGCCGGTATGTCCATCAACGGATCGCTTGGCAATGAGCCGAACTTCCTGCTCGCGCGCAGGCAATACGGAAGGCGCGTGGATACCAACAGCCGCTTTTTTAACGAGGGCGAATGGGTTCATGTGCGCGTGGAGCGCAGCGGAAGCCGCTTCTCCATGTACGTCAACGGCGAGCTGGCGATCCAATACAACAATCTTTCCACCAGCGACGCCAATTACAAGATCGGTTTTCAGGAAATGCGTAACACGGTCGGCGTGGATAACATCAAAATGTGGGCGCTGAAGGATATGGGCGACAACGCTGACTATGGCGTAATTCCCCCTTCGGCCAGAGGCATGTACCGACAGGTCGATATCAATGCCGTGCAAGCGGATTAGCCGGGAAGAGGTGTTATATTATGAAGAAAATTGGATTGGGCATTTTCGCTGTGATACTGTGCGCGTCGATTCTGCTGGCCATGCCCGCCAGCGCGAAATACACAGAAGTTGTGAAGAGTCAGGCAATCGTTTGGAGCAAGCTCATT
>WRMQ01000122.1 GCA_009777055.1 Oscillospiraceae bacterium | reverse complement strand
CAGAGCAAGCCCCAGGCGGGCGAATGTATAGGGCATTGTCTGTCTGTAAAGCATCTTTGAATCCAACATGATTTAAGCTCCTGTGCGGATGGGATTAAGCCGGAAGCGGCTGCTGCGGAAATATACCGCCCGATATAAAGCGGCAGCCGCCTCCGGCGCCTTCCTGTTCATTCGCTGTTCAATGGCGCATGGATTGGCTTTTGCACAATCTCAGCGATATTGGCTCTGGCCGCCGCCCCTGATGGTTATTTGCCTGGTGTTTCCGGGGAAATTATGGTAATCCTCATAGTCGCCGTCCTCGTCCTCCACCCGAAGATCAAAGCTGCGGTAAGATGGTATCTGAATATTCAACTGATTGCCCGAGGGGAGCATATAGCCTTCGATAACATTTTCCTCCCAGTCATTCGAGCCGCTGTCTGAAATGTAGATGGCGTGAATCTCCGAGGCGCTCTGGTTTACAAGTGTAAGGGTGGCCGCCTCTGCGCTGGCGGCGGCAAATACAAGGCCAATCAGAGAGGTCAGAATGGCCGCTGTGAGCTTTTTCCAAGTAAACATGATTGATCCTCCTGAAATGATGTTGAATTGTTATTGCGCGGAATGCTTCGCATCGCCCTCTTGCTCTTGGTGGTCAATCGGAATTGGTACAAGCATAACACATAAAAATGTCTATAACCATATAATTTTACTAATTATTTTGGATAATTTTTATTAGCCGATCAGACAGAAAAAACTATCCGGACAGACAATAAAAACTGTCCAGGCGGACAGAAAAGATTGGCCAAAAAACAAAAAAGGCCGCGTGCCCGAAGTTTCCGGACATGCGGCCGCAATGCGGCGGCGCGTGGGGTTTACAAGCTGCTAGTCGCTGTGATCCGACACGATAAAGCCGTGCGTCACCGCGTACACGGAGAATTTCGTAATGCTGTCAAAGCCGGTCTTGTCCAGGAGGGCGGCGAAGTGCTGCTTGACGCGGCTTTCGGTTATATCCAGGGTTTCGGCGATTTCTTGCCGGTCTTTGCCCTTGCAGACCAGACGGATGACAGCCATTTCGCTGCCGGTAAAACGCGCTCTGGCAATCGCCTCGTCACTGGGGCCGGGATAGGTGCCTTTGCCCTTCATGGTGCTGCGGAGCACGAACAGCAGGTACTCGCTCTCCGAATCCTTGTAGATGAAGCTGTGAACTCCGGCTTTTCTGGCCGTTTCCATAAAGGTTATCTCCGGCAGGGCGGTCATGATCACGATTTTGACATCCGGCATTTCCCGGCGTATGTGCGCCGCCGCCGCCAGTCCGTTGGCCTTGCCGTCCGTCACCACGTCAATCAGGGCCAGATCAGGGGCAAGCTCCCGGCATAGGGCAGGGGCATCGTCGGCATTGGCGGCGGAACCGACAACCCGCATGTCTTCCTGCCCGTTGATGGTGTTCGTCAGCGCATCCCGCAGCAAGATCATGTCTTCCACAATGACGATGTTGATCATGAAAGCCTCTCCCGCATCCACTCATTCAGCTTTGCCGATGCTTTTTCCGTTTCATCCATAAGATGGGCGTCATTCAAAAAGAAATACAATTCCCGCTCCTCGGCGCTCAAAGCGTCCATCGCCCGCAATGCGTTCATCGCGGCATTGACGCCCGGGCTGTCACCAGCATCCAGGGCGGTTTTGAGACGTTTGAGCGTATCGTCAAAGATGCCGCTTGATTCGCCCGCTTCTCTCCCTTCCTGCACGGCGGCGATGGCCTCGTAAACATCCGGCAAAAGCCGCGCTATTTCTTCCCTGTCGCCGCGCCGCCCGGCTGCCGCAAGCCTTGCCATATCTGCGGCCAAGTGCGGCGGAGTCTCCATAGCTTCCACCAGGGCGCTGAGTTTTTCACAATAGTCCTGATCCACGGGCAGCTCGTCATTGGCGAAATGCCAGCGAAAGTGACCCAGCAGGTCGAGTTGCTGCGCGGCCTGTTCCCCTTTGTTCGCGGCAGCCATATCGGACGGGGACGCGGAGACCGCCTTGGCGCGGCCCTCGCCCGGAACCCTTTGCCGTTTCGCGGCGGGAACCCGGCTTTCAATCAGTTCGTTCAGCTTCGGCAGCTCGATGGGTTTTGACAGGTAATCGTCAAAGCCTTTTTTCAAGAAAAATTCCTTCATCCCGGACATGGCGTTGGCCGTAAAGGCCACAACGGGCAATGTTTCGCAGCGCCCGCCAAGATCGCGAAGGGCGGCAAGCGTCTCAACGCCGTCCATGCCCAGCATCATGTGATCCATGAACACCAGGTCGTACTCGTTCTTTTGAACCAGGGACAGCGCTTCCGCGCCGCTCCGGCAGGCATCCACCTGCATCTCATACGGCAGAAGAAGCCCTGTGACCACTTTCAGATTGGCCGCGTTGTCGTCCACAACCAGGACGCGAAAATCCGGGGCGATAAAGGCAATGGAGGCGGACTCCGCCCGCAGCGCCATCTTGCCGCCAAGCGCGCCCATTGGGGCGCTGTCCGCCGCCGCGCTTTGCCGGATCGTGGCCGTGAAGGTCGAGCCGACCCCGTGTTCGCTCTCCGCCGTCACGTCGCCGCCCATGGCGCGGCATAGCTGGCGGGTGATGGACAGGCCCAGCCCCGTGCCCTCGATCATGCCGGAGCGCGTGTCGCCAACCCTGGAAAAGTCCGTGAACAGGCTGCTCATAGCCTCGCGCCGTATGCCGATGCCGCTGTCCGTGACCTTGAAAATCAATGTGATGCTGTCCCCGGCCTTGGATACGACCGGGGGACCGGCGTCCCCCCCAGCCCCCTGATGCCGCTCCGGGCGTAGCCCGGCAGCGGCATCTCGCCGGCAGCGGGCCGTGAAGGTGATAAAACCCTGTTCCGTGTATTTGACGGCGTTGGACAAAAGGTTGATCAGAATTTCCCGCACCCGCGCCACGTCGCCGGTGATGGTTGCGGGGATGTCCGGGGCGATGTCGGAGATGAACCGCACATCTTTTGCGCCCAGTCTTATCCGGATGATTGTGAGCACATCCACGAAAAGGGAGGCCGCTTCATAGGCTTCGTTCCTGATGTTCAATTTGCCGGATTCGATTTTTGAAAAGTCCAGAATGTCGTTGATGACGGCCAGGAGATTGGTTCCAGCCTGCTGTATGTCCGCGATGTATTCGCGTCCCTGCGGCGTCCCGTATTCTCTTGCGGCAAGATCGCTCATACCGATCACGGCGTTCATGGGCGTGCGGATCTCGTGGCTCATACGCGACAGGAAGTGGCTTTTCGCGTTGTTGGCGTCCTTCGCGGCGTGGGCTTCACGGCGGTAACGCCTGAAACCGAATATGCCGCTGGCGAATACGAGGATGACCGCCGTTATTTCCAGCATCCCCAGGACACGCACCCGCAGGCGCGAACCCACCACCATTTCGTCGTTTAAGTCCACGCCGAGAATGGCGGCAACCTTCCCTTCCCGGTCATAGACAGGGGCGTAGCTCGTGAGCAGGCCATCCCAGCCCGGGTTGTACACGCCAAGCGGCGAGACCCCCACCTTGCCCTCCAGCGCGGGCAGATTGTTCGGCACCCGTTCCCTGGGTTCGGGAGGGGTGTCGAGGCCGACCCGCGTTTTCTCGTCAAAGTCATTGTCCACAATGTATTGCAATTTTCCGTTTTCTTCGCGCAGAAAGTACACATAGAGAACATCGGCATCCTTGGCGAACTCGACCAGTCTCAGGCGCAAAGCCTGATACTCCGGGCGTTCCATGTCCGCCGCCGTGCGAAAAGCGTCCAGTTCCTCAGCCGTGATTTGCGCGGAGAGCCTTTTGGCCGTCTCGCACAGCCTCTGCCTGATGTTGTAGTCGCTGGTCTCTACGAAAAAATTCACCAGGGACCGGGAATAAAGCGACACGCCCAGCACGGTCACGCTGGTGGTGACGAAAAAAAACAGCAGGGAGTACGATTCAAAGAATTTTTTCATGCATCCGCGCCTTGTGCGCAAATTATTGATAAAAACGGCATGACGCTACACGCTGGAGCGAATGCCTCCGCAAGAGGAAATCAGGCTGAAAATACGGTGGGAAGGAAACGCCGAAAGCCGCGTCGGGCCTAAAGCCGGGCGCGGTGGAGGGACGGTGAGCTGTAAACGCAACAATCGGGCCAAAACCGGAAGTCACGCTTTCATGGCCTCCCGCCGGAGGGAATATAGGCGCTGTCTCTGTCATCACGCCTGTTTACTTGCTTAATTATTTGCACCCGTTAGAGATGTTACAACCGTTTATAATTATAGGCAAGCAGGTGGAAAATGCAAGTTTTTCCCGCGCCGCTTATCCTTGCGCTGGAGGGAAAACAGTTGTGTGCGTCAAGTTCAGCAAATTGGCAGTTGCAGTTGATGACATGTGGTCTTGGTAACGCGCCAAGCGGCGGCCGAGAATGGGCAGTAAACAGCTCGTCGGCGGCCGCCGCCGGTGGCTATGCCGCAATTTTCATCATCTCCTGCTTCTTATGCTCGGTGAGCAGTTTCATATCCAGGTAACGGTGCGCCTCAATCCAATTTTCGTGTATCTCTACCGCTAGAGCACTTTACGATTTAAACAGCTCAATCTTCTAACAAACCATTGCTCAACAAAGGTTTCCAAAACGGACTCGCGACAGATAGATTGTAAAGTGCTCTAATGATGCAGTCCGGGGTACGGAGAGAAAAGATGGAGCCTGTTGGAGTGCCGGGTTAAGAGCCGAAAAAAAGAACCGCCCTCTTGTCCGCCGCCGTAACTCTACTATGCTTTCATGTCTGCGGGGTGAAGGCAAGAACTTCATGGATTGTTGGAGTATTATCCTGGATTCCCGGACAGTCATAACCTTCTGCCATTCAACGTGTCGATATCAGACATAAATTCCATTTTTCCTCGTTATGTATTGCGCAATACATAACGAGGAATGCCGGCCGTGTAACTTGTTGTTATTTTGGCATTTATCTTTGCCTCG
>WRMQ01000121.1 GCA_009777055.1 Oscillospiraceae bacterium | reverse complement strand
GACACCTTGTATAAATCCAATACAAGCAAAACCTGCTCCCAGCAGCTTATCGAATTATTTGAAACAGTAAAAACTCCCCTTGTCTCCATTCACCCCGTAAATCTCGACGATGTTGAGAAATACGGAATTTTATACGGCGTATGGGAAGACCCGTCCGAAACGTTTATGAAAGTTAAGGCCTTTTGCGAAAAACCCTCCCGCGAGTACGCGCAAGATTATCTGAGTATGAAAGGCCTAGGCGAGAAAAATTCCTACTATTCGGTTTTTGGGCAGTATGTCCTCACGGACGAAGTTTTCGCGCAATTGGAAAAAGACATAGCGGAACGCGATGAAACAGGCTCAAAGGAAGAAATCCAGTTGACAAGCGCACTCGACAAAGTGCGGGCGCAAATAGGGCTTACGGGCATTGTGCTTAACGGAAAAATGTTCGACATCGGTAACTTGGATTCATATAGGCGGGCGGTATGGGAGCTTTAGCTTTCTGTATATTTTAAGAGTGCAGGCGCAGCGCTTGACATGGATAAAATAAATTTAATATTTAAAATTAAACAACCATCGGCTAAAGCCGATGGAATTCTGTACGTCTGAAAGCCGTTGAGTGGATGGGGCTTATAGGTGGTTCTACAACGATTCTTCTATTCCATCCGGGGTAACATTGTATAATTATAATCCTAAAAGTTGGATAAAGTGTACACAAATTCAGACTTTACCTCTCGTCACGGCAAGGCACTGGTACTGGTCACTAAGAACCCGCGCCGCAGCAGCGCTTGTACTTCTTCCCGCTGCCGCAGGGGCAGGGGTCGTTGCGGCCGGTCTTTGGGGTTTCGCGTCGGACGGTTTGGTTTTCGGGGAAGGGGGCGTCGTCGCCGGGCGGCCGGCCTTGGGGGCTCAGCTTGCCTATGGCTTTGACGCGCCTGCTTATCAGCCTGTCCGGCTCCCGGGTAATGGAGGCTTCGTCGAAGAAGGCGGCGTGGAGGGCGTACAGGTGGGGGCGCTCTTTTTTCAGGCGGTTGATTTGGGGGCGGAATATGTGGAGGTCTTGGAGCATATGGCACTCCATTATCAACATCTGGCTCTCGCAGTCGTCGCATTCGCATTCGTTGAACGCCGCGCCCAGCATGTCGTGGAAGAGCTGGTTGAAGCCGTTTTCTTCGATTGCCTCTATGTCGGCGATTGTCCGGGCGATGTCCAGAAGGAGTTTCAGCTCGTCGCCTACGCGGGGCAGCATTCCCGCCATTTCCAGTATTTCATGAACCGAGCCGTAGTTTTTCGCGCTCATGACCCCAGCCAGCGCCAGCTCCACGGCCTCGGTGTTTTTGGCGTCGGATGGGTTTTCCTTTATTGCGCGCTTCATGCCTAGAAGGTATTGGTTTGCGCTGCCGGGGTCGTATTTGCTCGCGATTGCGCTTTGGTGGGCGTAGAGCAGGACGCTCCCACCCCCTTTTTCTTGCAGCGCCGCCAGCCCCCGGCTGCAAATGGCGCTTGCCTCGCGCCATTGCTCGTTGCTCGCGTGGAGCGTGGCGTAGTCCTCCCAGAGCTGTGGGTCATGGGGGCTGACGCTAACGGCCTTCTCGTACCTGGCCGCCGCTTTTTTGTGCCAGCCGCGCTGGGCGTAGGACAGGGCAAGCTCGTGTATGAATTCGGCGCTGCCCGGCTCCTGGTCGCACAGCTCCTCCCAGATTTTGGCGGCGGTGCCGTTCTTGCCGTCCTTTTCAAGGGAGCGGGCCAGTGCGGCTTTCAATGGCGGGAGGCCGGGGTAGGTTTTCAGGGCGGAGCGCAGAATCTCGGCGGCCTGCTTGTGCCTGCCCAGCCGGCCGCATTCGTCGGACATTTTAAGGGCCTGCGCCGCCGGGCCCGGCAGGTCGCCGCGCCTGTCATGCTCGGCGCGTTTTTCGGCGTCGGAAAGCGCTTCGTAGGCGGCCCGGACCGCCTTGAATTCCTCCGGGAACCGTTCGGGTGGGAATTTTTTGACCATGGCGAAGTAGGCCCGTTTTATGTCACCGGGCGCGGCGTCCTTGGGTATTTCAAGTATGTCGTAGAAGCTCTTCATCATTGGCCTGCTTTTCTAAATTTATGCAAACTTGTGATTGCTTATCGCCGGATTTTACTGTAAATTCCATCTTCCGCTCCCATGCATCCTGTTTGGGGATAGTATGGCACTATTTCCCTGCGTTGTCAACAGCCGTGCATAGGCTTTCATGGCAGCCGCCGGGTCAGCCGCGCCTCCACAAACCGCGCCGCTTGCTTGCCTCAGCCAGCCCTGCCGCCGCCAGGCCGCTGCCCCTGTCTTTTTCCAGCGCAAGGGCGAAGAATCGCGCCGCTTTCCTGTATTTCCCATCAATGGCGCACAGGCAGCCCTGCATATTCAAGGAGCGCACGCTCTGGCGGTGGAGGCCCTTCAAAAGCCGCATGGCTTTGCGGCGCTTTATTTTGCCTGTACGCGCCCTTAAATCGTTTAGGCGGTGGATTATATCGCCCAAGCCTGTTTGCCCGTTTAAATCGCCCCTGTGCGCGTCACAGGGCATATTTGAAACGGGGGCCGGCTCGCCCAGCTCGTAAAGGCATATTTCCAGCAGCCTTTTTGCCTGCCCGTTTTCGCCGTTTATGGCCAAGGCCGTCCGGGCATGGCTGGCCGCGCCGCTTAAATCCCGGCGGGCCGCCATGGACAGCGCCAGCCTGTAATAATGCCTGTCCAATTCCACGGCCGTCAAAGCTCCTTCATCAGTTCCACAAGCTCGCCCCTCAGCCCCTCAGCCGCGCTTTCATCGCCCATCACAAGGGCCTCCTTGATTTGACCCACAAGCAGGCTCAGGTCGTCCGCCTCCGGGTTCCCCGCGTCTATAAGCTTCTCCGCCTTGCGTATGACCGGGCGGTGGTATTTCGCCTGCGGGGCCTCCGTCCACTTGGACAAATCGACGGCGGTCCTGGCCTTTGCCCCGGCGGTGCTTATTTCTGCCTCCACCCGGTTGTTCGTGGACACGACGCGCCCCTTCACCTGCAATATCCCGTTCATGTCATAGGCGAACGTGACCTCAACCGGCTCCCTGCCCTTCCGCGCCGGGGGTATGCCCGTCAGCATCACGTCGCCCAGATGCTCGTTGTTTTCGGGTTCCGAGGACTCGCCCTGGTACACGTCTATTTTGACCATGGTCTGGTAGTCGTAGCTGGGGAAGTATATTTTGGACATTTCCGTGGGTATGGTGACGTTGCGGGGGATGATGGGGTCGAAAACCATCCTGTCTTTGAGCAGACCCTCGCGCAGCACGGAGGTCCCCAAGGTGTAGGGGCATACGTCCGTCAGCACCAGCTGCCAGTCGCCGGAGTCCCTGCCCTCCAGTATGGCCGCCTGTATGGCGGCGCCCCGCGCCACGGTCAGCTCGGGGTCCACGGCGGCACGCGGCTCCGTGCCCAGCATATCGGCCACCAGCCGCCTTACGCAGGGCATCCGCGTGGAGCCGCCCACCAGCAGCGCTATGTCTATGTCCTTGGGGGCCAGGCCCGCATCAGCCAGGGCGGTCAGCATGGGCCCCTTTGTGGACTCCACCTTTTCCTTGGCCCATTCCTCAAACTCATCCCTCGTGACCGTTTTTTCCACCGAAATCGGCCGCCCGCCCCTGCCCGTAAGCAGGAACGGCAGGGACACCTCGTGGCTCTCCCTCCCGCTCAAGGCAATCTTGCATTCCTCGGCGGCTTTTTTCAGCCGCATGACGGCCCGCTCGTCCTTCCCGGGGTCGAACAGCTTTTTCATGATTATCTCGTCAAAGTCCTTGCCGCCCAGATGGTTGTTCCCGTTGCTGGCCTTTACGTCAATCACGCCCTCGAACAGCTCAAGGACGGTCACGTCCAATGTCCCGCCGCCGAAGTCGTACACCAGCACGTTCTTGCACTCCTGAAGGTTCATCAAGCCATAGTCCAGCGCGGCGGCGGTAGGCTCGTTGATGACGCGCTCCACTGCCAGCCCCGCCAGCTCCCCGGCCTTTACCGTGGCGCGGCGCTGGGCGTCTGTGAAATAGGCCGGGACGGTTATCACGGCCCGCTTTATCTCCTCGCCCAGGTATTCCCCGGCGCAGCCCGCCAGGTACCTCAGCAGCATGGCCTGTATGTCCTCCGGGGAATATTCCTTCCCGTGGGCTTTCAGGACCGCGCCGCTGGCCGTGAGCCGCTTCACCTCCATGAAGGTGCAGTCCGGCCGCGTCAGCAGGTACTCGGCGGCCTGCTCCCCCACCATGGGTTCGCCGTCGTCGCCTATATGCACCACCGACGGCGTGACAAGCTTGCCATGGGAGTTCGGCATGACGACCGGCTTCCCGTCTATGACGCAGGATATCTCGGATGTCGAAGTGCCCAGGTCTATGCCTATTATCCTACTCATCGTATCCCCCCTCCGGCCCCGCGCTTAATATGACGGCGGCCTTTCTCGCCACGTTGCCGTTGTGCCGGTAGCCGCTGCGCAGGACGCTGACCACGCTCCCCCTGGGCAGGGGCGAAGGGGCCATGGACTGCCCCGCGTGGACTTCCGGGTCCAGGGGCCGCCCGGCCTCGCAGTCCCCGTCTATCCGCGCCATGCCGCATTCCGACAGGAGCCGCCCGGCCCCGCGCCACATCAAAAGGGCTTGACGCGACAACTCCCCGTCATGCCCGTTTTTGGCGAACTCATAAAAATCCTCTATTATGTCGCAAAGCCCGATGACCGCGCCAGCCAGCCGGGCGCCCTGCTTCCTCTCGTCCCGCAGCGCGTCCCGCGCGTCAGACGCGCCGGCTTCCTGGGCCAAGTCGTAAATCTCCTCGACCTGCATGGATATGTCGTCCTGTTTTTTGCTGAAAAAAGAAAGAAGCTCCCGCCCCGCCGCCAATATTTCAGCCAGTTCACCGCCCGGCTGCGGCAAGGGCTCTGTCTCAAGCCGGATAAGCTTGTCCAGCTCAGCTTTAAAGTCCAGCA
>WRMQ01000120.1 GCA_009777055.1 Oscillospiraceae bacterium | reverse complement strand
AGAGCAGAAACAGCGCGATGATCATCAACACGCCCATCATGGAAAAAAACACCTGCAGCTTATCGCGGAAAAAGTTCATGACGCTGCGTTTGGCCAAAGCGGTCATTCCCGCACCTCCTCGCCCGTAATCGCCAGAAAGGCGTCGTCCATGGAGCCCCGTTTGAGCTCCGCGCCCCGGATGTAATCCCGGCAAAGCGGGAGCAGCTCAACGCTTTCCATCGTGTCCTTCAGGGGAATCTCAAGGATACCGCCCTTCCGCTTTGGCTCGTATCCCCTTGCCCGCAGAAGCTCTGTGAGCGCCCGCGGCTGTTCCGGAAGATATTCCAGCAGGAGAACGTCGCTCGTGTATTGCTCGCGCAATTCCTCGGGGGTGCCGCTGGCCGACACAAGGCCGTGATCCACCACAACAATGGAATCCGCCTGCGCGGCCTCCTCCATGTAGTGCGTGGTCAGCAGCACGCTCATGCCCTCCTCCTTCTGGAGCGCGCGCACGGTGTCCCAAATGGCGCGGCGGGTCTGCGGGTCGAGCCCGGTGGTGGGCTCGTCCAAAAAGAGCAGCCGGGGCGTGGTGAGCAGCGCCCGGGCGATATCCGCCCGCCGCCGCTGCCCGCCCGAAAGCTTGCCGCAGGGCCGCGTCCAGAACTCCGTCGCCTGGGCCTGCCGGGCGGCTTTTTCCGCGCGCTCGCGCAGCTCCTTGCCGCGCAGGCCATAAAAGCTGCCTCTGATATATAGGTTTTCTTTTACCGTGAGCAAGCTGTCCAGCACGCTTTGCTGAAACACTACGCCGATGCGCGCGCGTATTTCCGCGTCGGACTCGCCCAGGCGGAAGCCGTCAACTTTTACGGCGCCCGCGTCGCTTTTCAGCAGAGTGCAGCAGATGTCGATTGTCGTCGATTTGCCCGCGCCGTTGGGGCCCAGCAGCGCGAAAAGCTTGGATTCCTCCGCGGAAAAGCTGATGCCCCGCAGCGCTTTCACCTTGCCGTAGGATTTGTGGAGGTCCTGGACCTCAAGAATGTGCGGCATACCTTCCTCCTGTCTATAGTGCAATCTCTACGTAGTCGTCCGGGCTTTCGTCATAGATCAGTGACAGTAGAAAGTCCGGCAGGGGGCTGATGGCGGAGGGAAGCCTTTTGCCGACGAGCTTATCCGCCCGGGCGGCGATGGCCAGCAGTGCTTTTCCCATATCCGTGTCGGGGCCATACCGCTCCTCCCCGGCGTATATGTTGCGCACCAGCTCCAGAAAGAGCTCCTTGCCCGAAGCTTTTTTCACGCTTTTGGGAATCTTCCGGGCGCACAGCAGCAGCCGGCCAAGGCTCCCCAGCGTCGCGCGGTTGACGTATTTGCCCGCGAGGGTGATGGGCAGCCTGTATTTGTAGATGACCTCTTTTTCCACGCTGAAGCCTCCCGCGTGGTCGGCCAGGCGGTCGATGTCATACGCGGCGCTTTCGATGATCGTGCGCAGCAGGCTGTCGAAATGCCTGGCGAGGTATTCCCGCACAGTCAGGCCCTTCCTGTCCCAATCGAAGTCCTTGATATAACGGTTCCTCGCCGTGAACAGGCCATTGTCCAGGGTAATCTCCCGAAACACGCCGGGGAAGCCCACCAGGCAGGCGGTGTTGAGGTCCCAGTAAGGGTTCCCCTCCGGGGTGACGACGGGATGGATGTTGTGCATGTGGGTATGGCCGCTGAGCATGCAGCGCAGGCCCGCGTTGGCCAGGCGGCGGGTGGCCGCCTCCCAATCCCCCAGCATGTCGCGGCTGGAAATCAGCGGGAACATCGGCGTGGGCGGATAGGAGGGGTGGTGGCACATGCCAAAGATGTAGTCGCCCTCCCGCTTCGCCTGCTCAATCTGCGCGAGGATCCACTCCATCTGGGGCTCATAAAACCCGCAGAAGGCCCGGCCGTCGCCGTCGTCGTTGAGGCAGAGCAAACGGTAACCCGGCGCCAGCCGTGCCACGTAGCTCAGGCCGTCGCCGTATTCCGCGATGGCGTCCCGGAAGCCGAATTCGTCGTAGAGCTCCCGCAGCTCGTGGCGGAAGACCTTGCCGTCGGGCCGCTCCAGCGGCGCAAGGCCTTCGTCGTTGCGCTCGTCGATGTGCGTGTGCCCATAGTCGTGGGTGGCGGTGATGAGGATCACCCGCTTGCCCGCCGCCTGCACGGCGCGGAGCTTTTTGAGGAGCCCCCGGTGCTCCTGGGCGTGGCCGTTGCAGGTAAGGTCCCCCGAAATCAGCAGGATATCGCAGTCCGGCTCCGCCAGGAATTCCGCCAGCGCCGCGTCCAGAATCGCTCCGCTTTCCAGGATTGATTTCTGGTCGTTCCCGGGCGGCTCGGCGGGCATGGGATCGCGCTCCCAATAATGAGTGTCTGTGAACTGCCAAAGCTTTATCATGCCGCATCCTTCCTCTCTTTTCATACGCTATAAATAATAATACTATCATACTATAAAAACCGGCTGTTTGGCAAGATAATTTTTTACAAATATTCTGTCGAAAAAGATCAGAAAAATTTTTCATCCAAGCTATGGAAAATTGTCACACCTTGTGTTATAATGGAGCTATTATGTGCGAGGTGGGGTTTGTAATGGAAAAGCCAAAGGGAGAATTTTTGTCGTTTTACGTTGACCGCGCAAACAATGCCATGAAAATTGACGGCTGCAGCGCCCAGTTTCAGCCGATCTTCCCCCGCGACAGCATTTACCCTGTCTCGCCATTGTTCGCCGCGCTGGACTCTATGGCGCGGCGCGGCGAAGGCTGCGGGGAAGGCCCTCTTTTATTCCGGATTGACGTCGTCTATCAGGGCAACCGGGCGCTGTTCCGGCCCCATCTCTCCGAGGATTACGCCTCGGTGGTCAACGTGCCCCACAAAAAGCTGGAAAGCGTGCTGAGCTTTTTGACGCCGCGGGAAAGAGAAATCGCCATTTTGCTCTTCGAGGGCCAGACGATCCGCTCCATCGCCGGACAGCTGCACATCGCCGAGGGCACCGTCAAGCGGAACATATACAACACCTACCAGCGGATGAACATCTGCTCCCAGGTGGAGCTGTTCCAGGAGATCTACACCCTGCTGGCGCAGGAGCCGGCGGAGGAGCGGGCCATATCCGATATCTAGCCGCAACAGGAATTTTTTTCAGGAATTATTTTCACAGAAAAATCTTGACATTTCATACGAAATCGGGTATGATATTGTGGCGCTCAGCGAAAGGGCGGCGTAAAGCCGCCGGATATGACCCATTAGCTCAGCTGGCAGAGCACTTGACTTTTAATCAAGGTGTCCGGCGTTCGAATCGCCGATGGGTCACCAATGGCAAGCCAGTACGAACCATCCCGGCGCTAAAATTGGACAAGTCTTTGATACAAAGGGCTTGTCCGGTTTTCTTTATATGAAATTTCTTTGATATTAAAAATAGATGTCAGACAAAAGAAACTCATGTCTAACATCTAAGTCTAAAAATGGGGTGGATAATCGGGATCGAACCGACGACCTCCAGGGCCACAACCTGGCACTCTAACCAACTGAGCTATATCCACCAGATGAATATGTCCCACGCTAGAAACAGGGCACAAGCTATTATATCCGAATTTTTTTCATTTGTCAATAGCAGGAGCAGCTTCCACGGAAATTTAGTTCTCCGTAGTTTTTGTTGAGTTCTCCTGACAATCCCGGCGCTCAATCCCGGCGCTTTCGCCGCGCTAAAATGAAACCTCCATCCCGTCATATGAAACCAAGAAATCATATTTCGCGGCAGCCTGTACCAGCTCCGCGTGATTCAGCCTGCCGTTGTGTGAAAAATGATTGGCGCAGAAGACCGTTTCCGCGTCGGCGCGGCCCAGGGAGAGCAGGCGGTCCCGCAGCTGCGCGTTAACGGCAAGGCACATATGCCCATTGCGGTAGTCGCCCGCCGCCGCCTCCGTGCAATCCATAGAGACAAAGCGCAGGCGCGTGGGAAGCCGCGCGAGGCAGCTCCAGGTCTCCTCCGGGAACCAGCCGGTGTCGTGGGCGTAGAGCATCGCGCTGCCTCCGCGCTCAATGATGTAGCATACGGGGCCTGTTTCCGGGGCGTGGTCGGCGGTGAGGGCGGTGACCGTGAAATCGTCCACGGAAAAGGGCTCGAAGGGGCGGATTTCATGCAGCGTCACCGCGCCGGCCGACTCCAGACCGTCGATGTTGGCCGCGCGTATGTGTTCCATGGCCCTTGCGGTGGCATAAACCCGCAGCGGTTCCCGGTGATACGCCCCCACCGCGCCCTTGTAGGCATAGCCGGGGATGCGGTACTCCAATTCGCCCGGGCACAGATGGTCGGAATGGGCGTGGGTGATCAGGCAGGCGGAAATCCCGGGAAGATCGAGGCCGCCATGGAGGGCGTGCAGGTAGGTGTCGGGCGGAAAGTCGATGAGCAGCCGTCCGTCCGCCAGCGCCTGCGAGCGGGTGCGGATATCCCTGCCCCCCAGCCGCCGCGCGGTTTCGCAGACGGCGCAGGTGCAAAACATGCCGGGGATTCCTTCCGCAGCCGCCGTGCCAAGATATTTCAGTCGCATCGTGAAAACGCCTTTCTTCGTTATATTTTTTAAGTTTAAAATACTGTTTTATAAGAATATAACATCATATGAAGGCCAAGTCAATGGAAAAAAAGCCACAAAAGAATCACTTTAGTTAAATTTCAGTTAAATTTATTGAATTTCATGGGAACAGGCTATTGACAAACGTATTTTGATATACTATAATACACTTAGAAAGATTATTGGAACGAAAGGATAAACACTATGCTTAACAAACAACACATCCAGCAGCTCAAGCAGACCAACATCAGCGTGAATGGAGAGGCCACCAAGCGGCACATGGAAAAGGTCTGGAAATCCTCCAGCATCCAGCAGAAGCAGGCTGTCAAAGCCCTGGCCGGCATCTCGGCGCAGACGATCTACCGCGTTTACAACACCGGCAGCATCTCGGCCAAGATCGCCATCGCCGCAGCGC
>WRMQ01000119.1 GCA_009777055.1 Oscillospiraceae bacterium | reverse complement strand
CGCCGCCCGGCCGCCCTTTTTCCCGCGGCCGCCCGGGCCCCCCCGGGCCCCCGGGGGGGGCGCGCCCCCCCCCCTGGGGCGGGCGGCCCCCCCCCGCCGCGGGAGGGCCGCGGCATGACGATGGAACCCCACGCCAACCGGATCCGCGGGCATCCCTATCCCGAGGGCATGGGCCTGCCTGATCTGCAGGCGCCCCCACTGAAGCCTCCTCACCCGTCCCCCCCGCCTCCCTCGGTCTGGCGGGAGCTCGGAAAGCTGGGCGTCAAGGTTGCGGCAATCGCCGGCGTCGCGCTGCTGCTGTTCACCTTCGTGTACGGGCTGCACTACAACACGGAGCCCGGCATGACCCCCTCCATCAAAGACGGCGACCTGGCGGTGTACTACCGCCTGGACAAGAAATACCACGCCGGGGACCTTCTCCTGCTGGTGTTCCAGGGGGAAAAGCAGGTGCGGCGGGTCATCGCCACGGCGGGCGACACGGTGGACATCACCGTCAATGGGCTCACCATCAACGGCGCGCTCCAGCAGGAGCGGGATATCTACCGGCCCACCGAGCGCTACGAGGACGGGATCGAATTCCCCCTCACCCTGGGCGAGGGCGAGGTGTTCCTCCTGGGCGACGCCCGCGACAGCGTCGCCGACAGCCGCGTATACGGCCCGGTGAAAACACGCGACACCCTGGGCACCGTCATCGCGACCCTCCGGCGCAGAAATCTATAACATATGAACATGTCCTCCCCAAAAGGTACCATGTTTGTATAAAAAATCAAAAAAATAGGAGAGACAACAATGAAGAAGACCAAAACCCTGCTGGCACTGCTGCTGGCGCTCGCCCTGGCCGTTGCGTGCGGCCTGACCGCTTTCGCGGCAGAACCCGAAGGAATGGTTGGCGAATGCGGCGCCGACGCCGAGGCGGCACTCACCAAGAGCCTGCAATTCCCGGATGGCACAGCCATCCCCACCGGCGGCATGAACTTCGTGTTCAGCGTGACTGGCAACAGCGGTGAGTCCGACCATACGCCGCCTGCGATCGGTGATGTCACCATCAGCTTTGGCTCCGGTGATCTTACTGCCACCTCCAACCCGCTTACCGGCTTTACCAGGACGACGGTATCCGGCGTTACCACCCTCTCCAAGGAATCCGGATCCCTGTTCGCGGGCAAAACCTGGCCGGGCTCGGGTCTGTACGTGTATAACATCGTGGAGAAGGTTTCTTCCAGCTACACCGGCGGCGCTGACGAAGTACTGGACTATTCCGAAGCGGAATACAAGGTCAACGTATATGTTCAGCAGTGCCTGGACGATGAGTGCGCAGATTACCTCGAATACTATGTCTCCGCCATCGGCGCGGTCAAACTGACGCTGGACGACGGCGACCCCGGCGACGACGCCCTGAAGCTCGACCCGACGCCCGGCAGTCTCAGGGTTGACAGCGAGCTGAGCGAGATGGAGTTCACCAACAGCTATGTGAAGAGGACAGTCCCGGACCCGAACGAAGACGACCCCACCACCCTCACGATCTCCAAGCTCACCACCGGCGCCTACCGCGACGAGACCGAGTATTTTGACTTCGTACTGACCCTGGCCCTGCCGGTCGTCGGCGGCATCGACCTCGCTGAAGAAGGGTTTGACGGGCCTTTCGAGGTGAAGGTGTTTGAAGACGGGGTAGACGTCACAGAGGATCACCCCGACGCCACCCTGGACGAAATCGAATTTATCGCCGGCTCGAATAACTTCCAGCTCAAGCACGGCCAATCCCTGAAGATTTACGGGCTGGCGTACGGCACTACGTACACCATTTCGGAAATCGATCCCACAAACTACACCCCCAGCGCTCTCATCACCAGAGGCGGCGCAGTTGGGAGCGCGAGCGGCGGCGCCCTGAGCACCACCAAGACCATGCCTGACCAGCTGGTCGCGGGTGGCGGCGCGAACAGCGCGGCCTACACCAACGCACGCAACGATATCACCCTCGAGGGCTTGAACATCAACGACATCCCCTTCATCGGCATGATTGCCCTGGCGCTGGCCGCAGGACTGTTCCTCGTGGCGGCGAAAACCCGCAAGGCGAAGAAGAGCTACAACCACTAATCCTTGACCACATGTAGGGGCGGCAATCTGCCGCCTGGAAATTGAACAAACCAACCGAAAGGAGAGTCCCGCACATGGGCGTAGCGGCCAAAACCGGCATAAGAGCGATACGGCTGGCACACGGAGCCATTGATACGGCAGTCCTGGCTGCCGTGCTGCTGCTGATTGTCGTTGGCTGCTACGCCGTGTGGGACTCGAAACAGGTATTCGACACGGCAAGCGCCGCGCAGTATGCGGCATATAAGCCCACCGCTGAGCACGAAACCCCTTCATTCAGCGATCTGCGGGCCATCAACCCGGAGGTGTTCGCCTGGCTCACGGTGTACGGCACGAACATCGATTACCCCGTTGTGTACAGCCCGGACGACAACCAGAAGTATGTCAGCACCGACGCCATGGGGCGGTACTCGATGTCCGGCGCGATATTCCTCGACAGGAACTGCAACCCCGCGTTCACGGATTTCAGCAGCATCCTGCGCGGCCACCACATGGAAAAGCGGACCATGTTCGGGGAAATCGGGTTCTTTGCCGAAAAAAGCTATTTCGACGCCCGTCAATACGGCATGCTGTACTACGGCGGGCAGGCGCACGGGCTGGAATTCTTCGCCCTCGTCCACGCCGACGCCTACGACGGCGAGATATACCGGGTGGGCATCACCGGGCGGGAAGAGAGCCGCGCGTATCTCAATTTGCTGCTTGCCCGGGCAATCAACACCCGCGATATACAGGTGACGGCGGATGACAAAATCGTTTTGCTCTCCACTTGCTCGGGCGCATCGACCAATGGGCGGGATCTTCTCGTCGGGAAAATTACGGATGAACTGCGCGAAGATCCATTTGTAATGGAAAAACCGAACAACGCGATAGCGCTGGCGGCAGATAGGCTGCCCGGGCTGTGGGCACAGCCTCCCCTGTGGGCGAAAATCGGCCTGATCAGCCTGCTGCTGCTTGGTCTGTTGTTGCTGCTGTTCTTGCTCATACGGAATACCAAAAGAAAACATGCCAAAAAGTTTACCCGATAAGGGAGACAATGAAAATGAAATCTCAAAAGCGAATCAGTATGACCCTGCTGTGCGGCCTGATCCTGGCCTGCCTGCTGTGCCTGTCAGCGCCCATGGCGTTTGCGGCGCCGGCGGCAGAGGTTACGCTGACGGTGAATCAGGTGTTTACCAAGCCGGCCTCACCCTCGCCCGGCTCGCAGGCAGCCGCGCCGCTGGAGGAAATCTTCCAGTATCAGCTGGTGCCCTTGGCGGCCTCCAACCCCATGCCCACGGGGACGGCCGCCGGCATCTATTCCTTCGCCATCGCGGGGAATGTGGACACGGAGATCGGCCCGATCGTTTTTTCGGAGCCGGGAAAGTACAACTACAAGCTTCTCCACACCACGCAAGCGAAGCCGGGCTACGTCTATGACCAGACAATCTATACGCTGGAGATCCTGGTGAAGGCCAGCGGGTCGTACAGCGTCGTAGCCGCCAGGGACGGGGGCGACAAGCAGGAGGCACTGCGGTACACGCATTCCTACCAGGCCCTTGCCAGCGACCCCCTCGTGATGGTGGACCCGCCCGTGGTGAAAACCGTGATTGGCATCCCCCTGCGGGCCGAGACATTCACCTTCAAGCTGGAGGCGGGCGACCCCAACAACCCCATGCCCGCAGGCTCCGCCAACGGCGTGAAAACCCTGCAGATCGTGGGCTCCGGCAGCGGGGAGTTCGGCGTATGGGCATATACGCAGCCGGGCGTGTATTTTTACACGATCACGGAGGTGAACACCGGCGCGAGGGGCTATGACTACGACTCCACGGTGTATACCATCACCGACACGGTGAGCGCCGTGGACGGGGAGCTCGAGGTATCGCGGGTGGTGACCAACGGCGCGAACCGGCAGGTGACGTCGCTGTCATACGTCAACATCTATACGGGCGCCGGCCTGCCGAGCTTCCTGATCATTCCCATCGTGCCGATCATCCCGGTCGTAGTGCCAGGGTTGCCGTCAGTGCCTGGCGGCCAGGCGCCGGGCAATTCGCCCACAAACCCGGTAGGCCCAAGCAATCCAAGCAATCCGGGCAGCGCGGTGAATTCGGTGAACCCGGGCAATCCGCCCCGGGGGCCCAAAACCGGCGATGAATCACAGATACCGCTGCTGGCAGTTCTGTTCTGCGCGGGCTTTGCCGCGGCGCTGGGCAGCGCGGGCTACCTGTTTGCCGGCCGGCGGCGCGGAAGAAAAGGGAGCGTATAAGCATGCGCAGAAGACGGAGAAGGGTTGCCGCGTGGCTGATTTTCACGCTGGCCGTGCTTGTCATGGCTATGACTGGCTGGAGCATGGCGGCCATATGGCAATCCCGCCGGGAGGGCAGGGATAGCTATGCCCGCCTGGCCGTTTCGGTGCGCCGTGAATTGCCCGTGTGGGAGCCGGGCGCGGGCGGCAGGGCCATCGATTTTACGGCGCTGCAGGCGGTCAGCCCGGACGCCGTGGCGTGGCTCTCCTGCCCGGGCACCGCGATCGATTATCCCGTCATGCGCGCGGCGGATTATAACCAATACCTGCGCCACCTGCCGGACGGCACGTACAACGTGAACGGCTCCCTGTTCATCGACTTCAACTGCGCCTTCGATTTTTCGGACAAACTGACGGTAGTCTACGGGCACAATATGAAGTCCGGGCAGATGTTCGGCTCGCTTGCCAAGTATAAGGAGCAGGCATATTACCAGGAGCACCCGTATTTTCTCCTCTATACCCCCGGCAACGGCGAGAGACGCATTGACCTGCTGTATGACTGCGTCATCTCCGTGGAGGATTGGCAGGAAAGGGCGTTCTCTTACCAGGCAAATCTGAGCGCGCTCCTGGCGTATGCCGCCCACAACACCACGTTCACCAGCCAGGCGCGCTATACCCCGGAGGACAGGGTCGTCGCCCTCTCCACCTGCTCCTATGAGTTCGACGGCGCGCGCTTTGTGGTGCTCGGCGTATTGCGGCCTGAGGCCTGACAGGCGCAGGCCCCCCACTACGATAACAAAAAAACAGCCCTTGCAGTAACTCCTGCAGGGGCTACCATTTTGGGTACACAAAATTACGTCAGCCCTTCGAAACCAACCGCGGGTGTCCCTACGGCTGCGCCTGTTGCGACTGAGGTGCCGTCTGGCACGCGTTTTTTTGTATGCCGATGGAGCGCATTGAGGCGGAAATCGACTGGGTGTTGCAAAACGCCAGCTTCTCAATCCCTGTTGAGATTTCCCAGCAACCATCCGCGAC
>WRMQ01000118.1 GCA_009777055.1 Oscillospiraceae bacterium | reverse complement strand
AGGTAAGCGCGAGAACAATCCCGGCCTCGGGCCGCATCCCCGTAGGGGCGACCTTTGGTCGTCCGGGGATTCATGTAGGGGCGGCGTGCCAGCCGCCTGGGTCATTCAAGCCCGGGTCATTCAAGGGTCGTTCATCAGACGCCCTTCGCGAACAACTCCCTTACCCCCAGCCCAATCAGCAGCGCGGCAAAGACCCAGCCGAGCCATTTCGTTTCGATTTTACCGGACACCCAGATGCCCAGCAGCGTCGCGGGCAGCCCGCCTGCCGCGAGAAGCAGCGCGCGCTTCCAGTCCACAAGGCCCCGCAGGCCGTTGACAAGCAGGGAAATGGCCGCGCAGGGGAGGAAGAACAGCAGGTTGATGCCCTGGGTTTCCAGCTGCGGCAGCCCGAGGGCAAGGCTGAGATAGATCACCAGCACACCGCCGCCGCCCATACCCATAGCCCCCAGCGCACCGGCCGCGAAGGCCGCGAGGATGCTCCATAGAAGCTGCACGATTTCACGCGTCCTTTCTCATTTCATTTTTTTCTTTTTATTTTTTTATTTTCTATTCTTTGTATATTATTCATTTCTTTTCTATATCTTCTTTTATTCTTTTTTTATCTCATTATCATTCGGATGCCTGCCCAGATCATAAAGCAGGCGAATATTTTGCGCAGCCATTGGCCGGGAATTTTCGCCAGCAGAAGCGCGCCCAGCAGCGCGCCCGCGATCCCCGGCAAAAGATAGACCGCGGCGTCGGGCAGCTGAAAGTAATCCAGCCACAGATACGCCGCCGCGCTCATCGCGGCCAGGGGGAGGATCACCGCGACGGAGGTCGCGTGAGCATTTGTCTGCTGGAGCCCCAGCTTTTTCAGCAGGGGCACGGCCAGCATCCCGCCGCCCGCGCCCAGCAACCCATTGAGCACGCCCACCAACACCCCGCCAAGAACGCTCCAAAGCTTTTGCCTGCCTGCTTTCTGCTTGCTTGCTTTCTGCTTGCTTGCTTTCATTTTCATTGCGCACCTCCTACCATAATATCTGCCGTCTAACGTCTCCTATCCTTGCATATCTTTGGAAAGGTGAGGAGGAGATGAAATGTTTGTGATTCGTATTCACGGAAAACGCGTGTTGTTCGCTTTTGGGGCTGTTGTTTTTTTTGCTCTTGCCCTGGCCGTCGCACTCTTTTTTACGCGGCGCGCGGTCAGCACCGCCGCCACGCAAACGGGCACTGCCACAAAAGTTTTAATCGACGCCGGGCATGGCGGTGAGGACGGCGGCGCGGTGGGCGTAGAGGGCCTCGTGGAAAAGGACATCAACCTGCCTGTCGCCCTTAAGCTGGAAAGCTTTATGCGCGCCCTGGGCTTTCAAACGGAGATGACCCGCCGGGAGGACAAGGCAATTTACGACGGCGGCGCCGAGACCCTGCGGGAGAAAAAAGTGAGCGATATTCGAAATCGCTTTGCCATGATGGAAAAGCTCGGGCCAAATGGGCTGTTTCTGAGCATTCACCAAAACAAGTTCGGCGAGCGCAACCGGGGCACGCAGGTGTTTTACTCCAAAAACGATCCCCGCAGCCGCATCCTCGCCGAGCGGATCCAGAGCGGTGTCGTTGGCATGCTGCAGCCGGACAACCAGCGGCAGGTGAAGCCTTCGGGCACGGAGATCTATCTGCTATACCACGCGGAAATCCCCGCGGTGCTGGTGGAGTGCGGATTCATCTCGAATTATGAAGAGGCCATGCAGCTCAAGCGGGACGAATACCAGAACCAGATGGCCTTCGCGATTGCCTGCGGGGTCATTGATTACACCGCGAACAATTAACGCAAAAACAAGGAGAACCTAGCCTATGCCCCCAAAACCCAAAAGCAAAAACCTCTATGTGTGCGCCATGTGCGGCTACGAAAGCGCGAAATGGTACGGCTGCTGCCCGGGCTGCGGCGAGTGGAACTGCATGAACGAGGAGCTGCGCGCGTCTCAGCCGGCGGCCAGCGGCGGCGCGGCGCGGATGCAGCTGCAGGCGCGGTCGCTCTCCGGCATTGAAGCCGATGCCTCCACGCGCTATCACACCGGCCTGGCTGAGCTCGACCGGGTGCTGGGCGGGGGACTGGTCAAGGGCTCCGTGGTGCTGCTGGGCGGCGACCCGGGCATTGGAAAATCCACGATTCTTCTTCAGATCTGTGAGCATCTGGGCAAGAATATTCAGATTCTCTATGTCTCCGGCGAGGAGTCGCCCCACCAGCTAAAGCTCCGGGCGGGGCGGCTGGGCGTCGCGACAGAACGGCTCTCGGTGCTCTGCGAAACCGACGCGCAGGGCATCTGCGATTATATCCGGGAGGCGAAGCCGGGGCTGGTGATCATCGATTCCATCCAGACGATGAACCACGCCGAGGTGGGCTCCTCGCCCGGGAGCGTGACCCAGGTGCGGGAGTCCACAAACCTGCTCCTGCGCGCGGCAAAGCAGTTGGATATCCCCATGTTCCTCGTGGGGCACGTGAACAAGGACGGCAACATCGCCGGGCCCAAGGTGCTTGAGCATATCGTGGACGCGGTGCTCTACTTTGAGGGCGAGCGGCATCTTTCCTACCGGATCTTGCGGGCGGTGAAGAACCGCTACGGCTCCACCAACGAGATCGGTGTCTTCGAGATGCTGGACCGGGGCCTGCGGGAGGTGGAAAACCCATCCCTGATGCTCATCGGCGGACGGCCCATCGGGGTTTCAGGCAGCTGCGTGGCCTGCGTCATGGAGGGCTCCCGGCCCATTTTGGCCGAGGTGCAGGGCCTGGTGACGCCCACGGGCTTCGGCAACCCCCGCCGTATGGCCAACGGCGTGGACCAGAACCGTCTGGCGATGCTCATCGCCGTGCTGGAAAAGCGCGCGGGCTACTTTTTCGGTAATATGGACAGCTACATCAACGTCATCGGCGGGCTGAAGCTGGACGAGCCCTCGACGGATCTATCCGTATCTATGGCCCTGGTCTCCGGCCTCAAGGATGTTCCGCTGCCGGAGGCCGCTCTGGCCTTTGGCGAGGTGGGCCTGGGCGGAGAAATCCGCGCGGTGGGGCACTGCGAGCAGCGGGTGAGGGAGGCGGCGCGCCTGGGCTTCCAGCGCTGCGTCATCCCGCAGCAAAATGTGAAAGGCCTGCCCAAGGCCCTGGGGCAGGAGATCGAAATCCACGGCGTTTCCCGCATCCGGGATGCCTTCGCCGCGCTGGTGGAAAGATAATCTCGTAGGGGTTCAAAAATTTGAACCCTGCCAGACAGACCTCAATCCGCACAGGTTCGCGCTTTAACTTGTTGAAGTTCCCTGGGAAACAGGGCAGGGGAGATACGCTCTCGTTTTTAGATTTTACGAAGTTCATTTTGATTTGTTAAAGGAGCAGCAAAAAATATGACTGATCAAATTGTCAACGATATTACCGGCTTCATCTTCGTAGCCGATGAACCGCAAAAGGCTGACGCCATCTTAATGCCCGGCAGCAGCGATCCGGGCATCCCTGAACGAGCCGCCGAATTGTATGCCCAAGGCTTCGCGCCCGTTCTGATCCCATCCGGCGGCGTGAGCTTCAAAACCGGGAAATTCAACGGCGTGAAACGAAAAAAAAGAGATTTATGACGGCGATTATCAGACGGAATGCGAGTTCTATACAGATGTGCTTTTGAAGAGCGGCACGCCGCTTTCCTCCATCGTTGCGGAGGATCAGTCAGGCTGGACAAAAGAAAACGCGCTGTTTTCGCGCAAAGTGTCGGACGAGCATGGGCTGACAATTCGCAGCGCAATCATTGTTTGCAAATCCTTTCACGCGCGCCGCTGCCTAATGTGCTACCAGCTCGCGTTCCCGGAGACCAGTATTTTGATCGCGCCGGTTGATGTATACGGCATCAGCCGCGATAATTGGCACATGCAGGCCTATGGCATTGACCGCGTATTGGGAGAGCTTGCACGCTGCGGGAATCAATTCACGGAAGAGTTCAAGAGGAATGATTACAGATGATAGAAAAAGATCTGTATACCCTGCGAATTGTCACACCGGAAGACGACGCAGCTGCCATCGCCGGTTTAATTCGCCGCTCGTTCGCCACCGTGGCGGAGCAGTTTGGTTTAACGGCGAAAAACTGTCCGATGCATCCCGCGTTTACGACCCGCGCGTCATTCGAAGCATTTCTATCGGCTGGAAATCAGTGCTTTTGCCTGGCCAGGGTTCAAAATGCTTTTGGTCTTGCCAGGGTTCAAAATTTTGAACCCCTACTGATTGGCTTTGCCGCGTTAGTTCCCGTAGAAAAAGGCATTATGGAACTGACCAGGCTCTGCGTCGCGCCGGAGCAGCGTCACAGCGGCCATGGCACGCGGTTGCTGGATACCGCGATAAACACCGCGCGTCAAAGCGGGGCAGGCAAGGTCATCATCGGCATAATCAACGAACACGCAGCGCTAAAGAACTGGTATCTGGCGTATGGCTTTCGGGAGCTGAAAAAGAAAAGCTACGCGCATTTGCCATTCGTCGTCTGCGAAATGGAATATATATTATAATATAATGATCTACAGAAAGGAGCCCCCCGGCTTCGTACGCTTTTGAGGTGCGTAAAATAAGTATTATACGAAGTTGTGTGCCAGTATGAAACGTGAAGATTTCAATACCCTGCCACCGCCGGTGGCCGCATTCCTCCGGTATCACGATAACCTGTCCCACTCCAAGCTGACCACCGCGAATTACGCGAACGACCTGCGGCTCTACTTCCGCTATCTGGCGGAGCGCCACGGGCTGATTCCCGCTGACCTGCCGCCCGATGCCTGGGAGGATATCGACCTTTCCGCCATCGGCGACAGCTTTCTCAAAGGCATCACCCTGGAGGAAACCGCCGATTTCCTTGCCCACTGCTTCTATGAGCGCGACAACAATCCCCGTACCCGCGCCCGCAAGGTCGTCACCATCCGCCGTTTCTTCCATTATCTGACGGTGAATCGCCATTTATTGGAGAATAACCCCATGGAGGAGCTGGTTTCTCCCAAGATTGGGAAAACGCTGCCGAAATATCTGTCGGTGGAGGAGTGCCGCACGCTCCTGGGCGCGGTGGAGGGCTCGTTTCCGGAGCGGGACAGCTGCATCCTGATTCTCTTTCTCAATTGCGGGCTGCGGCTGTCGGAGCTCTGCGCGCTGAACCTGCGGGACATCCGCCACGACGAACATATTTTGCAGATTCGCGGCAAAGGCAATAAAGAACGTACGGTGCATCTCAACGGCGCCTGCATGGCGGCGATCCGCCGTTACCTCAGGGTCAGGCCGCAGGACCGCGTGGCGCAGGAGGACCGCGACGCGCTGTTCATCAGCCGCAACAACCGCCGGATCAATCAGCGCTCGGTGCAGCTGATGCTGGAAAAGCTCCTGGAGAAAACGGGGCTC
>WRMQ01000117.1 GCA_009777055.1 Oscillospiraceae bacterium | reverse complement strand
AATAAAAAACCCCCTCCCACACCCCTCCCCCCCGCCTTTGGTTTGGGAATTTTGGTAATTTGTGATTTTTTTCGGTTGTTTTTTCCCTCCACATTGGCGGCGAAGCCCTCGTCAGGGATATATTCCCCCGCCGCGTAGGCGCAGTCCTCCGCCAGGGGCAGCGTGAGCTTTGTCACCCCGCAGGCGCAGGTCAGAAGCAAAAGAACGGCAATCGCGGCAAAAGAAACTGTCCGGCAAAATATTTTCATAAACGCTCCCCTCATTGTTGGAATGAATCCGCCCATTTCAGCACCGGCCTGCCAAAGCGCAGCTCCAGCGGAAGCCAGGCATAGGCGCTGTTTTTCTGGTCATAGGGCTCCGCGCGGTCCGTCAGGAGAATCAGCCTTTTTCCGTTTTGGAGGACAAAGCTGCCCTGGCTGTGGAAGGTATCGCCCCAGGGATCTTTTTTCGCGATGCCGCCCTGCGCCTTCCATTTGCCCAGCATGCCTTTTGCCGAGACGAACGAAACGGTTCCGCCCCTTTCGTCCTGCATCAGGATAAAATGCCGCCTGCCGCTTCGGAACACCACCGGCCTGCTGAGGCCTTCCCCGTCCAGCTTCATCCAGTGCTCTCCCTCCATGGATCCGCCGTCCTCGTTTACAGCGGGCGCGGCGTAGCTTTCGTCGAGCTTTACAATATATGGCGCGTTCGTATCCTGGTGGATAAACACCAGCCACGCTGTTTTATCCTCGTCAAGAAACAGCGCCAGATCCCGCAGCTCGTGGTTGAGCGCCGCGCCCGCTTCGTCTGTCAGAGGAATATGGCCCGCACTCACAAAGCGGAAGGGCCCTGTGGGGCTGTCGCTGACGGCTACCCCGGCGAAGGCGCTGGCTTCGCCGTCGCGGCGCATGTTATCCTGCTGCCACCACATCACGTATTGCCGGTTCGCCTCGTTGTAAATCACCTGCGGGCGGGAGATCACCTTGGCCCAATTGAAGCTCAGGTACATCCGCGACTTTTGCCCGAAGGTGAGGCCGTCATACAGCGCGTTGCAGGCCGCAACCAGAGCCGGCTCCATGTTGACGACGCTCTCGTGGGGAGATCTGGAATTGCCGTTGAGGGGCAGCGGCGCGGCCGCCCGCGTGATATGCGCGCGCATGGGGCTGTTCCCATAAGCGGGCGCGCTTTCCGGAATCAGCATGGGCGCGCCGTTGTTGGGCGGCGTGCCGTCCGCCAGCTGGGGGTTATTGAATACCGGCAGCACCAGGCCCTGATCCTCCCAGTTGACCAGGTCGGCGGAGGCGTAGCAGCGGATCCCCGTCGCCGGACGGAAGGCGGTGTTTTTGAGGTTTTCTGCCGAGGCATCCTCTCCGTACCAGAAATATGTCTTCCCGTCCTCCCCGCCTTTGAGGATGCTTCCGCCGTGGGCCTGGATGGGCCTGCCCTGCGTGTCGATCCAAAGGCCGCCGTTGGTTAAGCCCTCCAGCTTGCCGGCGTTCTCATACATTCCGCGCCGAACCTTGAGCTCCTCCAGCAGGCGCGCCTGCTCCTCAAAAGAAAGCTTCGCCACCTCGTCGGTGCTGTAGCCGACAAGGTCGATCCAGGCCTGGGCGGCGTCCGCGATGGCGGGCAGGTTTTGCTCCCGCCCGAAGTCTTCAATGGCGCGGGCCTCGTCCATGTGGGCGGTCATCACGCCTTTCACATGGTCGGGGCTCTGCCAGACCTCCAGCTCCGCCGCGCTGAAGCCGCCGCCGCCCACGCCCCATGGTGTCACCTGCAGCGCGATATAGCGGGCCTCGGTCTGGCGGAAGGTGGCTGTCCGGGCCTCATCGCTGTCCGGGTCCCAGCTGCCGGAGCTGATCAGGTCAAACATGGCCTCCAGCTCCAGGGGTTCCCCGGTAAATTGCTGCCCGGCGTAGTTATACCGAGGCTTGGCGGCATACACGCGGAACTCCCTCACGCGCCCGGCCAGCTGGCCGTCCTGCCGCGGGAGATAGCGCAGACGGCAGATGTTCGCCATGGGCTGCCCCAGATCAAGGATGATCACAACGGGCTTTCCCGGCGAGGCCTCATCCGGCTTGCTCTCATAAAAGGTTTTGTCATCCCCGTCGAGCATCGCGGCGGGAAGGCGCTCCGCGTCCACGGGCGGCGGCGCGAGGAACACGGTATATTCCAGCCTTGCCCATTCAAATTTCTCTTTCCGGCCGCAGCCCGCCAGGCAAAGCGGAGCCATCGCGGCCAGAAGAAATACCGCCAGAGCCTTACGTGTCTTCATACCCTATATCCCCTTTTTTACCGGTAATCTATCGTACAGAAGAATTATAGCAGAAAACCCAGGCAAAATCAAGGACGAATTCGCTTGCGTTTCGTATGCGTTTCATATGGCAAGCGGCGCCAGTCATATTTTGACTGGCGCCGCGTCATTTATGATGAACAATCAATCGATCTTCTTCAGCTCTTTCCAGGAAACCCTTACGGGCTCGCTGGTTTCCAGGCATTTGTGATAGGCCGCACAGGCTGCTCCGCGCGCGGCCGTTTCGACCCAGCCCTTGCTTGCGCGGACCGTGCATACATTGCTGGCGATATTTTGCACGCTTTCGAAGCGCAGCGTCTTATCGTTGATGTAATCCTCAATCACGGGGGCCAGCCGGCCCGAAAACACCAAAAGCCCTACGTTTGTGTAGTTGATGATCGCCTGTCCCAGAATCCGGATGTATTCCTTAAACAGCGCCAGGCGATGTTCCTTGCTGTTAAAATAATTTTTCAGCTTATCCTCGTCTTTGCCCTCCTGCGTATCAATTTCCGTCTTGAAAAATACCGAGGGAACCTTTCCGTCAAATATTTCCCTCTGTATTTCGCTTTCGATGCAATTTTCTTTGCAGTCGCATTTTTTTGTCAATTGTGCTTTTCCGCCATCTTCTTTGTGTTTTTTTTCCACAAGCTCATCCTTGATTCTGGGCGCCAGAAAATGGCCGATCTCGCCGGCACAGTTGTTCTTGCCGTAATAAAGCATCCGATTGAACACGAAGCTGGAGCCCACGCCCGATCCGATGTGAATTATCGACACATTTCCTTCGTTCGCTTCTCCATTGAACTCGGGTCCATACAAGGATTCTTTGATCCACATCATGTCCGCGGCCGTGTCGTGACAATACGTCACAAGAATGTTCTCCACCATCAGTCTTGTCGCGTTGAGCAGGCCATGAATCGACTGGTTTACGAGAGGCTGTACATTGGGGCAAAAACGAATCACCCTGCCCTCGTCCGTGAGGCCAGGCGTAGCCAGGCCCACCGCCAACAGTGGAATCACCGCGAAAAGCGGCTGAATCTTATCCACGATAAACCGCAGCGCGTTAATGATGTAATCAATGTGCTCGTTGTTTTCTGTCGCTGTTTCGTAAAAAATAAACGGCTTCTTTTGATTGTCTCGTTCCTTACTTCTGTCTTCATAGCAATTTTTGATGGGATCGAAATCCCAGAGCTCCCGCAAAATATCTTCGTCTAATTGATTGTCTCTTAATATTTTTCGCAGTTCCTCTGCATCGACTGGTTTTAGTTTAAAGTTCAAAAGCGTTACCCGCACAATGCCCGCCGATATCTGCAGGCCCAGAAAATAGCCGAAGTCAGCGCAGACTCTCAAGCAACCGTTTACATCCTCTATGGCGTCCTGCCTGATCAACTCCGCAACCTCCCTCGAAACGGTCGCCAGAGACACGCCCATCGCCTGGGCCACCTGCGTTCGATTGAGATCTTTTACTTTTTTTTGGCTAAGCCTTCTTATAGAATTAATTGTGTCGTAATATTCTTTTATCGTGCTCCTTTTATGTACACGGATGTTTCTCATTTCCATGTCTGCCACGTATATCTCCAACCTTCTTTAAAATAGCCTATATATTATACATCATTTAGAGCCGCGTTTCAAGCCTGTAATTTTAACCAAAGTTTAAACGCTTTCTTTGTGCATTATTTTTTCGCCAACTCTCTCTTGCAGAGTGAGAATCCTCGTTTTCAACTTGCTTTCTCGAAGCAACTTCCCCGTTTGGCATATTGCACAAAGCAAGTGTTTAATCTTTGGTTAAAATATAGGGTTGCAATACCTGCTTTTTTATGGTATCATATGGATGTAGAAAAAACCTCTGGCTGCAGAGGTAAATATTGGACAAACGAGGTCGAAGAAGAATGTTCGCAAAAGTCAAAATCAGGGATTGGCCGCCACCGCGCGATAAGGTGCGAAAGTCTTCAGGCTTTTGCCGTTCGCATTTCAATTGGCGCCAACGCCCCTGACATCAAAGGGAACCGTTGGCGTATTTTTATTTTCAGAAAGGCCCGGTGATGCCATTATGTAGCTTCGCACGCACCGCCCAAAAGAGTTTATGAAAGAGTTTTTATGAAAGAGAGGAAAGCGATATGAATTTCTGGGAGTTTGCGCTTCGTATTCTGGAACTGCCCCCGCACCGCATGTATCTCGCCCTCGCGTTGCTGTGCATCGCCGCTTTCGCCTTTTTCCGCGTTGGCAAAAGCGCACTGGAATGGGTCTTTGTTTTCGCCAGCAGCGTCAGCATTGAGCTGCCCGGCATAAAGACGAAGCTTCAAATGCAAAAGCGGCCCGCAGAGTTCGCTTCATCCACAGGCCGCATTTACGGGTAGGGCTTAAGGCCCATGGCAGGCGCGTTGGTAACGACAACGTGCCTGCAACCATAGTATACAGGAATCTTCTAAAAAATGCAAGCTTTTTCCGGCTTTTTCTGAATGTGAAATATAACCAACCAAGCGCCGCCCGTTTTGGGTGGCGTTTTTTCAATTGACCTCTTTTCCAGTTTATGTTATATTATACTGTGCGAAAGCATATGAAAGTGGGGATGACTATGTGGATCGAATATCCTGAAAACGTTGCGGAGCAGCCGGTGGAATTTTGCTTTGTCTTTTCCCTGGAAAAAAGCGTCGTTTCCGCAAGCCTGAAAATCACGGCGCGAGGGGTGTACGCCGCCGCGCTCAACGGTGAAAGAATCGGCTCCGAGGTTCTGGCCCCCGGCTGGACAGACTACAAAAAACGCCTGCAATACCAGGTGTATGACGCCGCGCCATTGCTCCGCCAGGGCGAGAACCGCCTCAGCGCGGAGGTGGGCCTGGGCTGGTTTATGCATGGCCGGGACAAAACCGGCGCGCAGCCCGCGCTGTTCGCGGAGCTCCGGCTGGTCTACGCCGACGGCACGGACGAGCTGCTCTCAAGCGATGAAGGCTGGCGCTGCCGCCTGAGCAAGACACGTTACAGCAACATTTATAACGGCGAAAGCTATGACGCCTCTTTTGAGGCGGGCGAATGGCTGCCCCCGCGCGCCGCCGCGCTCCCCACGGATATCCTGATCCCGCGGGAGGGTGAGCGCATCGTGGAAAACGAGCGCCTGGCCGTGCG
>WRMQ01000116.1 GCA_009777055.1 Oscillospiraceae bacterium | reverse complement strand
GCCAGGCACACGAAATAGCTCGTGACAATGTCACGAAAATTCCCGATGTGCACGGAACCGGAAGGGCTGATGCCCGCCGCGCAAACATATTCCGGTTTATCTTCCCGCGCGATCAATTTTTCCGCGATGCGGTCTGCCCAGTGCATAAGAATTCCTCCAAAGCATCATGATGTGATTTATATTAGCTGAAAAGATCGTCCTGCCATTCGAACAGCATGTTGCGCCGCTGCCGTTCCGCCTGTAAATCGAGCGCCCACACGCCATCCGCATAGGTCAAAATGCTGCCCTCCCGCGCGCAGGGGGGTAAATCGGTTTTCGCAATCTGGCAAAAGCGGCCGTCCTCCCGCTCGCAAACGGCAAACCCCTCTTCGAAACGGTCAATACTATACTGCATGAAAACACCTCTCATTTTATTTTACCATGCCACGACGGAAAAAGCAATCTTTTTCTTGACATTCGGGCATGCGTGGCGTATACTATACATTATAGTAACGCCATGCCATGCAAAAGGAGAAAGCATCATGCCGCAGCGCAAGTATTACGCGTATCTGCAGGCTGTGTCGGGCTACCGATACGGGCTTTCTGTCTTGCTGCCCTAATTCTCTGGAGACACAAAGCCCGAATGCCCGCGCGGCCTTCGGGTTTTATTCATTTTCTTGACAAACGCATGGCGTTCCACTATAATATTTAAAACGGATAAGAGGAGCATCGTATGAACGTTTTTGAAGAACTCAAAGCGCGCAACCTGGTGGCGCAGTGCACCGATTTCGAGCAGACGGAGCGGCTGCTGTCCGGCCCGCCCATCAAGTTTTACATCGGCTTCGACCCCACCGCCGACAGCCTGCACATCGGCCATTTCGTGCAGGCGATCGTCATGAGCCACATGCAGCGGGCCGGGCATATCCCCATCGCGCTGTTCGGCGGCGGCACGGCTATGGTCGGCGACCCCAGCGGAAAAACCGACATGCGCCCCATGATGACCCGCGAAATCATCAACCACAATATCAATTGCTTCCGGGAGCAGATGAGCTCCATGGTGGATTTCAGCGAGGGCCGGGCGATCATGGTCAACAATGCCGACTGGCTGCTGGGCTTGAATTATGTTGAATTTCTGCGTGAAATCGGCGTGCATTTTTCGGTCAACCGCATGCTGGCGGCCGAGTGCTACAAAGCCAGGCTCGAAAAGGGGCTGTCCTTTTTCGAGCTCAATTACATGATCATGCAAAGCTATGATTTTTTGCATCTCAACCGCGAGTACGGCGCGGTGCTGCAGATGGGCGGCGACGACCAGTGGAGCAACATGATCGGCGGCGTGGAGCTTTGCCGCCGCTGCGACGGTCGTGAGGTCTACGCCATGACCTCCAGCCTGCTGCTCACCAGCGAGGGCAAAAAGATGGGCAAGACCGAGAGGGGCGCCATCTGGATCAACGCCGCGCGCACGAGCCCCTACGAATTCTTCCAGTACTGGCGCAACGTGGCCGACGCCGACGTGATTAACTGCATGAAGATGCTCACCTTCCTGCCTCTGGAGCAGATCGCGGATTACGAGTGCCGCAGCGGCAGCGCCCTCAACGAGGTCAAGGAGCTTCTGGCTTTTGAGGTGACGCGGCTCATTCACGGCGCGCGGGCGGCGGAGGAGGCCATGGCCGCGGCCCGGGCCCTCTTCGGCGGCGGGCTGGAGGGCGGCGGTGTTCCCACCACCACCCTGAGCTATGCCGATTTTTCCGAAAACGGCGCGCTTGATATCCTCACGGCGCTGACCCTGAGCGGGCTGGCGAAATCCCGGGGCGAGGCCCGGCGGCTGGTGGACCAGGGCGGCGTGTTCGTGGACGACGTGAAAGTGGATTCGATCGCCTTCACGATTCCAAGAGAGACATTGGAAAAGGCCCCGGTGATGCTCCGAAAAGGGAAGAAGGGCTATTGCCGTCTGAAAATATAGATAAAAAATAGAAAAGCTATAGAAAAGCTATAGAAAAATATAGAATGGAAATTTATCAGACGACCGTAGCATCGACCTCTGACCGCGCCGCGCTTCACGAAGCACAGCACCTGGCCGGGCGGCGGCTGCTGCGCGAAGTACTAAACTGCGCGGACGCGGACATACACATACAGCATAACGGCAAGCCCTATCTCCCCGGCGGGCCCTGGTTCAGCCTCAGCCACAGCGGTGAAATCGTTTTGTTGGCCGTGAGCGGGCTGGGCGAAATCGGCTGCGACGCGCAGGAGCTGCGGGAACGCAAGAACGCGCCCGCGCTGCTCAAAAGAATCGCCTCGCCGGAGGAGTGGGATACGCTGCGCCGCACCCCGGCCAGGGAGCTTCAGAGCGCGCTGTATCGCCTCTGGGTGCGCAAGGAGGCCGTCGCCAAGGCCTGTGGCAAGGGCCTCGCCCTGGAGTTTGCCTCGTTTACAGTCAAAACTACAGTCAAAACTACAGTCAAAACAGGCGGCGATTGTGATGCGGCCCGCGGCTGCTTTGCCGGTGGAAAACAGTGGCGTGTGGAGGATCTCGCAATGCCTGAGGGCTATTTCGCCGCTGTTTGCGCCGTGCCGGAGGAGGGGAGCGCGCCATGTCCGCTGCTGTTTCTATAATAGTGCCGGTCTATCAGGCCGAGGCGTATCTGGACGACTGCGTACGCTCCGTGTTGGCGCAGCGCTTCACGGACTGGGAGCTCATTCTGGCGGACGACGGCTCCACAGACGGCTCCCCCGCGCTGTGCGATGAATGGGCGGCGTCTTTTCCCGGGCAAATCAAGGTGATCCACCAGGCCAACGCGGGAGTCAGCGCGGCGCGCAACGCGGGGATTTCGCTGGCGACAGGGGAGTACCTCGCCTTTCTCGACGCCGACGACCTGTATGACCCGGATTATCTCAAGGCCATGGTTGGCGCGATGCGGGAAAACAACGCCGATCTCTGCCTGTGCGGCTATCGGCGCTTCGGCAAAACCGGCGATGGCGAGCGGACGGAGTATCCGTTCCTGCCGGTCACGCCTTTTGACGAGACTTTCATCCATCAGGTATTCGCCCCGTGGCTGATGCGGCACCAGAGCTGCAACGCAGTATGGAATAAAGTTTTTCGCCGCGATATGGTACTGGCCGGGGAAATCGCCTTCCCCGCCGGCCAGGCCCACGGAGAGGACCGCGCTTTTTTTCTGCGCTGCCTCGCGCGCTGCGGCCGGGCAGTTTACGTTCCCCAGGCGTTGTATTGCTACCGCCAGATCGAAAGCAGCGCGGTGCATTCCCTGCGCTTCGATCCCACCGCGCGCCTGATGACGGGCTTTCGAAAAGACATCCCCCTGTTCGAGGCCCTGGGCGCCGCGCCGGAGGAGGCTGTCGCCGGCTGCCGCGAGGGCTTGGCGACCGCGTTTTATCACGAGCTCTGGCGTCTGGCGGAATCGGCTGACAGAAGGCGCGCCTTGCCGCTCCTGCGGGGGCTTTTGCGCGGCGGGGCGGCAGAGGAGTTTTGGCGGGTGGCGGCGGCCCGGCGCGCCGCGCTGTTCCCCGGCAGGCCCGCGCGGATCATCCGCGCGCTGGCAAAGCTGCATAGCCCCGGGCTCATTCGCTTTTTCATCAGAGCATTCCTCATGGGAAAGCAAGCCCAAAAATCCCGTGATTAATAAACCTCTTGCGAAATTGATATTAGGCCACGCAAAAAGCCACCCATTTCGCAAAAAGTCTAATATTCAAACAATCTAAAATCTAACATCTAAAATCTAATATCTAAAATATGATCGGAGTCTAATTTATGCAGCAGCTGGGATACTATAACGGCAGCTTCGGCCCGCTGGAGGACATGACCGTGCCCATGAATGACCGCGGGTGCTATTTCGGCGACGGCGTGTATGACGCGGCCTACAGCCGCAATCACGTGATCTTCACCCTGAACGAGCACGTCGACCGCTTTTTCCGCAGCGCGGAGATGATCGGCATCCGGCTCCGGCAGACGAAGGAGGAGCTTAAGGCTATCCTGAACGATATGCTGCGCAGGCTGGAACCCGGCGAATATTTCGTCTACTGGCAGGTGACGCGGGGCACGGCTGTGCGGGTGCACGCCTTCCCCGAGAGTGACCCGCCGCCCAATCTGTGGATCATGATCAAGCCCGGGGCAGTTCTCCCTCTTGACATGAAAGTAAAGCTGCGCACCGTGGAGGATACCCGCCACCTGCGCTGCAATATCAAAACGCTGAACCTGCTGCCCAACGTACTGGCCAGCGAGGCCGCGGCCCGCGCCGGGGCGTCGGAGGCCATCTTCCACCGGGGAGACCGCGTCACCGAGGGCGCGCGGAGCAATGTGCATATTCTCAGGGACGGCGTGTTCCGCACTGCGCCCGCGGACAATTTTATCCTGCCGGGCGTCGCCCGGGCCCATCTGATCAAGGCCTGCGGCGCGCTGGGAATCCCTGTGGACGAAAGCCCCTTTACCGTTGACGGGATGATGGCCGCGGACGAGATCCTGATATCCAGCGCGGGCTCCCTGGGCCATGCCGCCGAGGAAATCGACGGCCTTTCCGTGGGCGGCAAAGCGCCGGAGCTCCTGGAAAAGCTGCACAAATACCTCTGGAACGAATTTCTGGAAGAAACAAAATCATGATGAATTGCAACCACTACCACCGCACCTGGGCCGAGATTTCCCTGGACGCGGTGGAACAGAATATCGCCAATCTGCGGGCGTGGATTCCCGCCGGCTGCAAGCTGATGTGCGTCATCAAGGCAGACGGCTATGGTCATGGCGCCGCGGCCCTGGCAAGCTTTTTGCAGGAAAAATGCGACTACTTCGCCGTATCTGTTCTGGAGGAGGCGCTTACGCTGCGCGCCCAGGGGGTCATAAAGCCTATTTTGCTGCTGTGCTACACCTCCCCCAGCCAATACGACGCTGTGGCGCGGGCCGGGCTCGCGCAGACCATCTGCTCCCTCGAGACCGCGCGGGCTCTTTCTGAAGCGGCCCAAAAACACGGAAAAACCCTGCGGATCCATATCGCCGTGGATACGGGGATGAATCGCGTGGGCTTTGCGGACACGGACGCCTCCGTGGAGGATATCCGGCGCATCGCCGCGCTGCCTGGCCTGGCCTGTGAGGGCATATTTTCCCATTTCGCCCGGGCGGATGAGCGCGAAACCGAAGCCTCGCTGGGGCAATACCGGCGCTTCGACGCTTTTTTGGCAAAGCTGGAGGCGGCCGGGCTTCGAATCCCGCTGCGGCACATCTGCAACAGCGCCGGCACGATGCAGCTGCCCCGGCACTACGACATGGTGCGGGTGGGCATCGCCATGTACGGGCTGTACCCCTCCGACGAAACGGACCGCGCTGTTCCGTTGACGCCCGCCATGCAGTGGAAAACCCACGTGGCGCAGCTCAAAACGGTGCCGGCGGGTCAGGGGATCAGCTACGGGCATACCTTTGTGACGACAAGGCCCACCCGGGTGGCGACGCTGCCTGTGGGCTACGCCGACGGCTATCCCCGGGCGCTGTCGAACTGCGGGCAGGTAATCGTCCGGGGCAAATACGCGCCTATTCTGGGGCGCGTATGTATGGATCTGTGCATGGTGGATGTCA
>WRMQ01000115.1 GCA_009777055.1 Oscillospiraceae bacterium | reverse complement strand
GGTTCAAATTTTTGAACCCCTACGCCCTGCGGTTTTATTGTCACCATCAAGAGCCTTTCGCGTTTTGGAGAAAACCTGAAATGTCATTTACCTCAACAACCTTCCTCCGCGCGCTGCCACCGCTGTTTTTTCTGTATTATGTCCTGCCCAAAAAAGCGCAGTGGCCCCTGCTCCTGCTCGCCAGCCTGTGCTTTTATTGCTTCGCCGGCTGGCAGGGGCTGTGCTATGTTGTTTTTACAGTGCTCAGCAGCTATCTGGTGTCGCTGCGCATCGACGCGCTGCGGCGCCGGCAGAAGGCCTATGTCGCCCGGCACAGGTCCGCGCTTTCCCGGGAAAGCAGGAAGGCCTACAACGCCGGGCAGAAAAAAATACAGCGCCGCTGGCTGATGCTTGGCATGGCGCTGGGCTTCGGCCTGCTGGCGGCGACAAAAATCCTGGCGGCGCCCTTTTGGAGCAGAGGCGAAAACGGCATGGATATCATCGTGCCCCTGGGCATCTCGTTTTATACTTTTCGCGTTATGGGCTATCTCATCGATGTTTTCTGGGGCAAAACGCGGGCGGAGCGGAACCCCTGCAAGCTGGCGCTGTTCACGCTGTTTTTCCCCCTGGTGGCCCAGGGCCCCATCAGCCGCTATGATTCTCTCAGCGAGACGCTCCTGGCCCCTCATTCGTTCGAATGGCACAGCTTCGCGCGGGGCCTGCAGCGGATCATCTGGGGCTACTTCAAAAAGCTCGTGATCGCCGACCGGCTCATGATCGCCATTGCCGTTTTGACACAGAGCTCCGGCGAATACACCGGGCTGTTCGCCCTGTTCGCGATGCTTGTCTATGCCGCGGCGCTCTACAGCGACTTCACCGGCGGCATGGATATCGCCATCGGCATCGGCCAGTGCCTGGGCATTCAAATAGAGGAAAACTTCCTCTCCCCTTTCCGGTCGAAAAGCATCTTCGAATACTGGCGGCGCTGGCATATCACCATGGGAACCTGGTTCCGGGACTATGTGTTCTACCCTGTTTCGGTGTCAAAGCCCATCAAAAAGCTCCCGACCCGTTTGAAAATTTATATCGCGACGATGATCACCTGGTTCGTCACGGGCATCTGGCACGGCGTGGCCTGGAGCTTTGTCGTTTGGGGCCTGGCCAACGGCGTAGTCATACTGATCTCTCAGGAATGCCTGCCGCTGTATCGAAAATTTCACGCGAAATTCCCGAAAATAAAAAGCAGGGCATACGACGTTTTTCAGGTCATCCGTACTTTTCTGCTGCTGGCGCTGCTGCGCTCCTTCGATATTTATCCCGACGTGCCGATGACCTTCCGGCAGATAGGGTCCATTGTGCTCCGCCCCCGCGCCGGCGCGTTTTTTGGCTCCATGAATCCCACGGACTGGCTCGGCCTCAGCTGGCCCGGCTGGCTTGTGGCCGGGCTGGGGATATGCCTGCTGATCGCCGCGCCCTGGTTCCGGCGGGAGGAGGCGAAGCGCCCCCCCGCGCTGTTCTGGGCGCTGCTGGTGCTGGCCATACTGCTGTTCGGGGTATACGGCCCGGGATATGACGCGGGCAGCTTTATCTATACGAGATTTTAACGGCTTCGCCCCCTTGGCGCGACAGGAGGTTTCTTTGAACAAAGCTCTTTCTTTAAAAAAAACTCTTTCTTTGAAAAAAATTCTTTCCGCCGTTCTGGCAACAGCTGTTTTTTGCGCGGCCTTCTTCGCCGCGCAGAGGCTTGTCATGCCCAAATATATGCAAAAGCCCTTTGAGGGCGCGCTCACGGCGGAGTACTACCGGGACAGCCATCGCAGCGACCTGCTGATCATCGGCGACTGCGAGGTTTATGAAAACATCTCGCCGGTCACCCTCTGGGAGGCGTACGGCATCCCCTCCTATATCCGGGGCAACGCGCGCCAGCTGCTGTGGCAGAGCCGCGCCATGCTGGAGGACAGCCTGCGCTATGAGACGCCCAAGGTGGTGCTCCTCAGCGTGCTGTGCATGATCTATGGCGAATCGCCCTGGGACGCGGAGCCCTACAGCCGTATGGTTTTCGACGGCATGCCGCTCAGCGCGGCAAAGCTCCGGGCGCTGCGGAACTCCCTGCTGCCGGAGGAGGAGCCGCTGTCCTACCTGTTCCCCCTGCTGCGCTTCCATGACCGCTGGAATGAGCTGGGTGCCGATGATTTTCGTTATTTCTTCCGAAGGGACCCCGTGTCCGTCAACGGCTTCGTCATGCGCGCGGATACCCTGGCGGCGGATTGGATCCCCACGCCGCGGCTGCTGCCGGATTACTCCTTCGGCCAGCGGGCCATTGACGCCCTGGATGCCATCACCGCGCTGTGCGGGGAAAAGGGCATTCAGCTCGTGCTGTTCAAGGCTCCCAGCCTCATGCCCCACTGGTATGACGAATGGGATACCTGGATCGCGGACTACGCGCGGACGCGGGGGCTGGAATACCTCAACGCCCTGGCGCTGCGGGAGGAGATCGGCCTGGATTTTAGCAGCGACACCTACGACGCCGGGCTGCACCTGAATTTGGCCGGCGCCGAAAAAATGGCGCGTTATCTCGGCGGCTGGCTCAGAGAGCGCTGCCCCACCCTGACCGACCGCCGGACAGAGGCGGATTTCGCCGCCGCGTGGGAAACGAAAACCGCAAAGTACCGCGCCTGGCAAGCCGCCCAGGAGCATGAGCTCCAACAGGACGGCGAGCTCAAAAGCGTGATGCTGTATCAGGCCCTGAGGTAGGGGTTCAAAAATTTGAACCCAGGGCCATTTAAATTCAGACCAATTCACAAAAGGAGCAGTGCATGAAAAAAACATTAACAGCGATCCTCCTCGCATCCCTGATCCTGCTTGCCTGCGCGGCCTGCGGCGGCGCCGGCGAAGAAACGGAAATTTCCGCAAACAGCTCACAGGCCAGCGTACCCCCCGTCAGTACGGAGCTTGTCTTCGTCCACGCCGGCACGCGCGTCGTTATGGGCGGCAATCCCGAGCCTGTTCTCGCGGCGCTTGGCAAGCCCCTGAACAGCTACGAAAGCATCAGCTGCGCGGTGGACGCCAGGGATACCACCTACCGTTACCAGGGCTTTGAGCTGACGGTCACCTATCCCAGCCTGGGAGAGCCCTACGTGATGGGCGTACACATCACCGACGACACCACCGCCGCTACCCCCGAGGGCCTTTATATCGGCTCGCCCGGGGAGGATATCCAAAGGCTTTACGGCCCGGTCACCGAGGACAGCGGCTTCTATTACTGCAGCAAGGGCCTGACCAGGCTGGGGCTCCATGTCGGCTCCGATGGCGCGGTGGACCAGATTTTCTATGAATACCTGTTTTTGGATGCTTAAAGACTTGACTTTCATGCTGTTTTCGCATTATAATAGATGAGTTGCTGTTCTATATGCGCATTTTGATGAGTATTGTTCTAAAAAAAGGAGAAATCGCATGTTGGTCAAAGTGTATTCCCTGTTTTTCGCTGTCATCTTTCTGTTCGCCGGCGTGGCCCCTTTGGATCTGAAGCGGCTGAGCGAGGACAACCGCAAGGTCGCGGTTCCCTCGCTGACGTATTCGCGCGAGGGGAATTATCTGTATAACGACCAGCGGGCGGTCCAGCGCTTTTTCGGCTTTAATGAGCTGTATGACCGCTTTTCCCCCCTGCTGCTGTTCTCCTACGACACCGTGCGGGTAAAGTTCAGCTATGAGGGAAAAGATTGGATGATCCAGCTGTGGAAGGGTACCTACGCCGTTTTGATCGGCTGCGAGGTCGGGATTTACACCAAGCCGGAGAGCCGCCGCCTGGAACACTACAGCGCCGCGCGGGAGGACGACTGGCTCTCTGTTCAGGTGGAGTTCTTTCAGGGGGACGAGCGGCTGTTCTCCACCCTGGAAAGCAGGTCCTGGTGGCACACGGGCTATCTGCCCGGCTATCTGCCCGGGTACCGCGAAAGCCCCCGGGCCGGCTGCGCGCTGCGGGGCGCGATCGAATTCCCCTCGGAGGAAATGGCGGCACTCTTCGCCGGGGGCCTGATGGAAATCGGCTTTACGCAAACAGAACAGCTGGGCGGGGAATGGGACCAATATGTTCTGAAGCAAAGCAAGGTGGAATTCACCTGGCGTACGCTTCTGTCGCCCTAACATCGCAAGGACCGGGTAAATTGTTCATTGGTAATTGTTAGTTTTTAATTCGATAATTGCCACGGCTCGGCACTGCCTCGCCCTACTCGGGACCGGCCAATGGCCGAATCAAATGCCGCAGTTGCTCATTGCTTCGCAAAAACCGGCCAAATTGTTCATTGTTAATTGTTCATTGTTCATTGATAACGGGGGTTCCGCCATGCATTTTATCCTGGATATCGGCAACGTTTTGATTGATTTCAAGCCGGAAAAATTTCTTCGCTCCCTGCTGAACGACCCGCCAGGGGAGGACAGAATGAACCGGCTCATTTTTCAGGGCCCGGAATGGGTTAAGCTGGATGAGGGGCGGATAACACAGGAAGAGGCTCTGGCCATCTTTCTCGCGAAGGAGCCCCTTCATCAAGAGCTGACCAAAAAGGTCATGGACAATCTGACGGGCCTGCTCACGCCGATCCCCGAAACCATCGCGCTGCTGCCGCGCGTTAAAATGGCCGGCCATGGGCTGTATTTTCTGTCGAACTACCATGATAAGCTTCGGCATTATATCCTGGCGCGATACCCCTTTTTCAGCCTGTTTGACGGCGGCGTTTTCTCCTGTGACGTGCACATAACAAAGCCCGCCGCCGGAATCTATACATGCTTGCTTGATCAATATCGGCTCAAGCCGGAGGACTGTCTGTTCTTCGACGACATGGCGCCGAACACAGCAGCCGCAGAACGCCTTGGCATGCGGGCTGTTTTGTTTTCCGGCGCGGGGGACATCGAACGGTTTTTGTGAAAAGAACGCTCGTTGTTTATTGCTGTTTGATGTTTGATAATTGATGTTTTGTTTGATAGTTGCCACGGCTCGGCACTGCCTCGCCCTACTCGGGTCTGGCCAATGGCCATGCCTGTGGAACAACTCTGTGCGCTTCGTTTGAATCGGCCATCGGCCGGTCCCGAGTAGGGCGAGGCAGTGCCGAGCCGTGGCAAAAAAACAAAAACCGCATAACGCCAACGAAACGTGCCGGACTCCCGCGAGTCCGGCACGTTGTTCTCTTGTTTGTTAAGAATATTCTTTCTCATTCAGACACGCGCTCATTCAGGCACGCGATCCCCGGCAGCTCCTTGCCCTCGAGGAATTCCAGCGAAGCGCCGCCGCCTGTGGAAATGTGCGACATCTTCGCCGCGAAGCCCAGCTTCTGCACCGCCGCCGCGGAATCCCCGCCGCCGATGATAGAAACCGCGCCGCTTTCCGCCACGGCTGTGGCGATGGCCGTGGTGCCCGCCGCGAAGCGCTCCCACTCAAACACACCCATGGGGCCGTTCCAGAGAATCGTGCCGCAGCCCTTCAGCGCCTGCGAGAAAAGCGCGCGGGTCTTTTCGCCAATATCCAAGCCCAGCCAGCCCTCGGGAATCTCGTGGGAATTCACGGTTTTCGCCTCCGTGTCGGGGGCGAAGGTGCGGCCCACGACGGTATCCACCGGCAGGAGGAATTTCACTTGCTTCACGCGGGCTTTTTCTATCATGGCCTTGGCCAGGTCAAATTTATCGCTTTCGCACAGCGAGTCGCCCACGGGATAGCCCTGCGCGGCAAAGAAGGTGTAGGCCATGCCGCCGCCCACGATGAGA
>WRMQ01000114.1 GCA_009777055.1 Oscillospiraceae bacterium | reverse complement strand
CACTGCACGATATTCCGGGTCAGGCCGCTGGAATAGGGCATGAGCTCGCAGACCATCTCCACCTTCGCCCCCTCCATGGTCATGCGCCGCGCCATGATGAGGCCGATGTCACCGGAGCCCAGGATCACGGCCCTCCTGCCCGGCAGGTAGCCGTCGATATTCACATATTTCTGCGCCGTGCCCGCACTGAGAATCCCCGCCGGGCGGGCCCCCGCGATGTCCAGCGCGCCCCGGGGGCGTTCCCGGCAGCCCATGGCCAGAATAACAGCCCGGGCGTCCAGGAGCAGCAGGCCGTCGGCTTGGCTCACGGCGGTAACCCGGTGCGCGGAGCTTCCCGGCTGAATATCCAGCACCATGGCGCCGAGCTTTATTTCGATATGAGGATGCCGCTCCGCCGGCACGATAAAGCGTCCGGCGTATTCCGGGCCGGAGAGCTCTTCTTTGAAGTAATGCAGGCCAAAGCCCGTGTGGATGCACTGCATCAGGATGCCGCCCAGGGTTTCGGCGCGCTCCAGAATCAGCACCCGTTCCACGCCGCCGTCCGCGGCCTCCAGGGCCGCGGCCATGCCCGCCGGGCCCCCGCCGATGACGATCAGGTCATAGGTCCGGATCATATCCCGCTCACACATCGTCGCCGTCCCCCTCCCCTGTCTTTGTTTTACCCACCAGAATACGGGACCCGCCGCCGGACTTCGTGATTTCCTCCATGGGGAGCTTTAACTCCCGGGAAAGCAGCTCCACCACCTTCGCGCCGCAAAAGCCGCCCTGGCAGCGCCCCGCGCCCGCGCGGGTACGGCGTTTGACGCCATCCACATCCCGCGCGCCCGCCGGCGCGCGGATCGCGTCGAGGATTTCGCCCTCGCTCACGGTCTCGCAGCGGCAGATGATATGGCCATAGGCCGGGTTTTCGGCGATGACCGCGTGCTGCTCCTCCCGGCTGAGCTCCGTCAGCCGCACCGGCTTCGGGCGGCCGGGGAGCCAATCTGTTTTTGCGGCCTTGACCTCCGGGCCAAGCGCCCGCAGCGTCAAAGCTTTCATATATGCCGCGATCGCCGGCGCGGCGGTCAGGCCGGGGGATTCGATTCCCGCGGCATGCAGAAAACGAGGATGCCTTGCGCTGGCCTCCAAAATAAAATCGTCGCGGTCACAGTGAGCGCGCAGGCCCGTGAAGGAGGTGATCACACCGCTGACCACGAAATCCGGCACACTGCGCCGCATGGCCTCCCGGAGCTCGCCCAGGCCCGCGTCCGTGGTAGACAGATCGTCCTTCCCCTCCACGTTCACGGCGTTGGGGCCGATGAGCACGTTGCTATGCACCGTGGGCGTTATCAGCACGCCCTTCCCCATCTTTGACGGGCACTGGAACACCGTGCGCTTCACAACGCCGGCCTGCGCACTGTCCAGCAGCAGATATTCGCCCCGGCGCGGCCGGATATGAAAGCTCTCATCGCCGATCATTCGGGCAAGGTCGTCGGCATGCACCCCGGCGGCATTGATTACGATAGCCGCCCTCATTGACCGGCCATCTTTTGCGTATAGAATAAAATCGCCGGATTGCTCTATCTTTTCCACGTCAAAATTCCGGTATAGCTCCACGCCGTTGCTGACAGCGCACTCCGCCGCCGCAATCGCCAGGCCGAAGGGACATACGATCCCCCCCGTGGGGGCATACAGCGCGCCCGCCGCCCCGGGATTGACCCCCGGCTCCATCGCGCGCAGCTCCCCGGCGCTCAGCAGCCGCAGGCCCTCCACGCCATTTTGGCGGCCTCTTTCCAGCAGCCTGTCCAGCTCCGGCAGCTCCTCCGGCGCGAAGGCGACCACAAGCGAGCCGCACTGTTCAAAAGGCACATGCAGCGTCTGGCACAGCGCGGGCATCATGCGGGCGCCCTCCACGTTCATTCTGGCCTTCCAGCTGCCCGGCTTGGCGTCGAAGCCGGCGTGGACGATGGCGCTGTTGGCCTTGGTGGTGCCCTGCCCCACATCGCGGCAGCGCTCCACAAGGGCCGTGCGCAGCGGAAAACGGCTCAGCTCCCGCGCGATAAGCGACCCCACCACGCCCGCGCCGACAATGGCGATATCATAGCGCTCCTGCATACGAAACCTCCCATCCTTAATTCTGATTAAGCAAAATAATAAAAATATAAAAATATAAAAGAAAGTATAAAAGATAAGAAAAAGAATTAAAAATAGTATACCACAGGACGCGCATGAAAACAATGTACATTGTGTAAACAACTGGGAAATCCAATCCCACGCGGGTAGGGGTTCAAAAATTTGAACCCTGCCAAAGATTATATTTGAACCCTGCAAAGATTATAAAAGATATATTTGAAATTTATTTGCATTTATTATATATGATGAACGATAAATTTTTCCTCCACCTCCCGCACCCGCTCCTCCAGCGAGAACCGCGCCGCGCGCCTGGCCGCGGCGGCCTCCATCGGGGGAATGCGCTCAGGATGAAGCAGCAATTCCCGCAGCTCCCGATAAAAGCCCTCCCAGCTGTTCTCCGTCAAAATACCGCAGGGCTCCTCCCCCAGCACCTCGCGCATGCCGGCGCAGTCCGTGCTGACGATGGGCGTCCCCAGCACAAGGGCCTCAGTGGCCGCCGTACTGAAGCCCTCGGCATAAGAGGCGGAAGCATACAGCGCCGCCGCCCGCAAAAACGGGTAGGGATTTTGCCGGTATCCCAGCAGAACAACCCGGTCCCGCAGGCCGAATGCCGCGATCAGGCCCTCCAGCTCCTCGCGCCGCGGGCCGTCGCCCATAATCCACAGGGCAAAGGGGATATCGGCCTCCTTCAGCTCCCGCGCCGCGCGCAGCAGGCGGTCGACACCCTTGGCTGGCACCAGCCGGGCGACACACAGTAAAATCGGCCCTTCCGACGCCGGCAACTCAATTGGCTCCGCCGCTTTCTCAATGATATCGGGAATATCCACGGGGTTGTACTGCACCGAAAGCCGAGGCAGCGCGCCGAATTTTTCGATGAAATTTTTGCGTACGCTTTCGGAGACGCAGAGAACCTCGTCAAAGCTTAGATACGCCCGCCTGTGCCGCTTCAAATGCCGGAACAGCGCGTCCGCGTGGGGGTTGTTTATGTGATCAGTATGCACCCAGGCGAATTTTCGGCCAAGGCGCCTTGGCGCGGCGGCGGCCAGGCGGGTAACCAGGCCCTCGCAGAACGCGGCGACGACGTCATAGCGCCCGCGCAGAAACAGGCGGCAGGCCATCCCCGCCGGAAGCCTGCGCAGCAGGTGATAGCGGAGCTTATACCACAGCGCGCGCGGCCCGCCCGTCCGGGCATCCGCCGTATGGAGGAGGGAGCGCAGCCGCACCGGCTCACGCACGCGCCGCGCCCAAACGCCGCCGTCCGTCACGGTGCGTATCTCCACCGCGAAGCGGCTGTGGTCCATATGGTTGGCCAGGTCGGCGAGGATTTTCTCCGCGCCGCCGCCATCCAGGCTTTCAATGAGAAACAGCACTTTTATCATGGCCTTACCCTCTTTTTAAGAAAAAAAGCCCCCTCAAGGAAAATCCCTTGAAAGAGGCTTTTTTCATCCATCATTTACTCCGCCGCGTAGACGCTGACCTTCTTGCGGTCCTTGCCCATGCGCTCGAATTTGACCTTGCCGTCGGTGAGGGCGAACAGGGTGTCGTCCTTGCCCTTGCCCACGTTGCTGCCGGGGTGGATATGCGTGCCGCGCTGGCGCACGAGAATGTTCCCCGCCAGCACGAACTGACCGTCCGCGCGCTTGACGCCGAGGCGCTGGGACGCGGAGTCCCGCCCGTTGCGGGTGGAGCCCATACCTTTTTTATGTGCCATAAAGCATCTTCCTTTCTGTAAAAACGCAAATCTGCTCTGAACATAACCAGAGAGAAATCAGGCCTGAATTTCGGTGATTTCCACCTTGGAATACGGCTGGCGGTGGCCCTGCTTGCGCTTTGAGCCCTTCTTGGGGCGATAGGTGAAGACCGTGATTTTCTTTGCCTTGCCGTTTTTGATGAGCTTCGCTTTCACGGCGGCGCCCTCCACGTAGGGATTGCCTGTCTTGAGCGCGTCCCCGGTGCTCACGGCAACAATTTTGTCGAAGCGGCAGTCGCTGTTTTCGTCGATGCCGAGCTTTTCGACATAGAGCAGGTCGCCGACCTCCACCTTGTACTGCTTGCCGCCGGTTTCGATGATGGCGTATGACATGTGTTTCGGTTCTCCGTTTCTCTTATAGAAGACTCGCTGCCAGCGGGCGGGAGCGCGTGCCCCTCTTGTCTGCCCGGCGCATGCGGCTGAAATATTATAGCAGGACGAGGCGGATCTGTCAAGCGGAAATTTCTGATTTCACCAGGATTTTCGCCGCGAAACCGCCGTGAACGCAATATTTTTCGCCGCTCGCCAAAAAAAGTCCGTCCAGCCCTTGCAATTGAGAGCAAATCTTGTTATAATAATTTAATTCTTCTATTATTTTGGGCAATTATTTAAATGAAAAAAGGTGAAACTATGGCAAGCATTCGGCTGGAGCGCAATCCCGCGCCAAAGAAAAAGCCCCAGGATCAAAGCAAGCTGGGCTTCGGGCTCTATTACACTGACCACATGTTTCTGATGAATTACGACGCCGGCCAGGGCTGGCACGACCCCCGCGTCGTCCCCTACGCCCCCATCGCCCTGGACCCCGCGGCGATGTGCCTGCACTACGGCCAGGAGGTCTTTGAGGGGATGAAGGCCTACCGGGGCGCGGACGGCAAAATCCGCCTGTTCCGCCCGCGGGAAAACATGGCCCGGCTCAACCTGTCGAATGAACGCCTTTGCATCCCCCTCATTGACGAGGCCCTGGGCGTGCGGGCCGTGCGGGAGCTCGTAAAGATGGACAAGGACTGGATTCCCAGCGAGGACGGCACCTCGCTTTATATCCGGCCCTTCATCTTCGCGGTCGATGCCCATGTGGGCGTGCGTCCGGCGGACCATCTCATCTTCTGCATTATCCTCTCCCCCGTGGGCGCGTATTACCCCTCGGGCCTCAACCCCGTGAAAATCTATGTGGAGCGCAATTACGTGCGCGCGGTGCGCGGCGGCATGGGCTACACCAAAACCGGCGGGAATTACGCGGGCTCCCTCAAGGCCCAGGAGGAGGCCCACGCGGCAGGCTATGCCCAGGTGCTCTGGCTCGACGGCATTGAGCGCCGGTACATTGAGGAAGTGGGCACGATGAACGTGTTCTTCAAAATAAATGACGAAGTCATCACCCCCGCGCTCCAGGGCAGCATCCTGGGGGGCATCACCCGCAAGAGCTGCATTGAGCTGCTGCGCGGCTGGGGCGTGAAGGTGACGGAGCGCGCGCTTTCCCTCGAGGAGCTTCTCGAGGCCTCCCGGGCGGGGAAGCTGGCGGAGGCCTTCGGCACCGGCACGGCGGCGGTGATATCGCCCATCGGCGAGCTCAAGTGCGGCGATGAGATTCTCCGCGTCAACAACAACGAGATCGGCCCGCTTTCCCAGAGGCTCTACGACGAGCTGACGGGGATTCAATGGGGAAAAATCGACGACGCGTATGGCTGGACTGAAATCATTGAAACAGACTGAGAAATAGACTAAGATTTAAGAATAGTATTGAGATTAAAATAATATTGAGATTTAAATATTAATTGAAATTTAATTGACTAAATTTAAAAAACTGAAGCTCTTGCGAAATTATATTGGTTGCCAGCGGGCGCACACAGTGCGCCCCTACGATGATCCTTCGCGATGGATTGATATCAAACTGGGGCAGAATTCATAGTAGGGGCGGCCCGCGGGGGCCCCCCGGCCCAAAAGCCCCCACTTCT
>WRMQ01000113.1 GCA_009777055.1 Oscillospiraceae bacterium | reverse complement strand
CCATACTAATTCAAGAAAAGCAAGAATTATAAAAGAATTATAGAAGAAATTATAAATAGAAGAAATTATAAAAGATTTAATCACAAAAAACAGAAATTATAAAATTATCTTTTTCGTTGCTTACAGAGCGTTTTTGGAAAAAAGTTTTGCGAAATTGTAAAAAAATGAAATTAAAGCTTGACATGGGGAAAAAACTATGGTAATATATGTGCAGGGAACGGAGCGGACGCTCCATACATGTTCCATTACCGGCGCGTTTTGCTGCGCGCACTGATTTTGCTTTCTCCATTTTGCTTCATACAAACCCTTCAACCGTAAGAGCCGGGAGCGATCCCGGCTCTTACGGTTTTTTGCGGGGTTGGCCCACATTTACGCGTCCTGGTCAATATGCTGCCACGCTGCCCAGAGCAACCAGGCCATATCGGCCTTTCTACATTTGAATCAACCAGTCTTAAGCTTGGTCGAAGCAAGGCAGGAAAATCCTTCCCGTGATAAACAAGCCGGTCATATGTAAACTTTTCATGAAATAATACGCAAACCCCTTTCATTCCGGCCATAATTGGTGTATGATGATAAACAGTCTATCAGAAAGCAGGAATTTTCCATGAAAGGGAACAAATCCAGAAAAGGGCTGGCCATTGTGTCGGCGCTGGTCATCGTGGCGCTTTTGGGCGTTTCGATTGTATATGTCGTCAGCTCCAACAGAAAAGGCCTCGAGCTCAAGCGCGACGGCATCGTAACCGTGGGCCGGGGCGACCTGCATTACGTCTTCGAGTGCTCCGCTACGGTGCGGTCCGGGCGGCAGGGGAGCTTCGATATCCTGGATGGTACGAGGGTCAAGCAGGTCCATGTGAGGGTAGGGGACTCCGTGAAGGAGGGCGATCTTCTTGCCACCTTTGACGCGGCCTCCCTTGACAGCATGCTCAGCCAGAAAAAGAAGGACTACGAAAACGCGAAAAAAACCTACAGCGATTATAAAGCCAACGCCGCCAGCGCCCCCGGGCAAGCGGCGGCGCTGCGCCAGCGGATCACCGACCTGGAAAAACGCATTGAGGAGCTCAAGGCCGCCGAGGCGCTGGAGCCCGCCCAGCCCGCCGCCGCGTCAGCCAGCGAAAATACCCAGCTCAACGATATCAAGCTGGCCGTTTCGGGCCTGCTGGGCAACACCCGGCTGGGCAACGCCCTGGTGGACCGCGTCTTTGCCGAAAGCGGTTCCGTGGCACAGACGATCAGCGCCTTCCAGCGGCTGCTGGGCGGCTCGCTGCTGGGCGGCTTTTCGATGGATTCCGCCGCGCTGTCCTCCATGATGGGCGGCATGGGCGGACTCAGCTCAGAATCGATGTCCCTGAGCCTGGAGCTTGTTCAGCTCAAGGTGCAGGAGAGCATGTCTGGCCTTTCGTCCGCGGTGAACATGGATAGCGTGTACAAATCCCTGGCGGATAATTCCGAGAGCGCCTATTTGCAGGCGCAGCGCACGGTGGAGCTGCTCAAAAAGGGCTGGACGGCCGAGGCCGACGGCATTATCCGCGAGTTGAACATCGCCGCCGGGCAGGTCTACGAGGCTCCGGAGCAGAGCGGAACAGGCGGCGGCTCCCTGGATATGACGGCCCTGCTGGCCTCCCTCACCACGGGGAACGCGGACATCGGCTCCATGCTCTCCGGCCTGTTCGAGCCCGCGGTGAAGGGCATGGTGGTGGAGTACTACCCCTTCATCGCCAGCTTTCCCCTGGGGAAATATGACCTGGCGAAAATCGCCCTTGATCAAAAGGTGACAGTCACCTCCATTTCCGGCCAGGAGTTTGAGGCCGTGGTCAGCTTTATCAGCCCCGTCGCCACTGAGGGCAGCAGCATCAACCTGAGCTCCATTATGGGGTCAGGGGGCTCCTCCAAAAGCGTGGAGTGCCGCATTACCATTCCCGAGCCGGATAAGAGCATCACCATCGGCCTGGACGTGGAGGTGAGCGTGGAGCTGGAAAACCGGGAAAATGTTGTGCGCGTGCCCATCGAATCCGTACAGATCGGCGAGGACGGCAAGAGCTACTTCGTCTTCCTCTATGAGGAGCTCAGCCGTACCCTCAGGAAGCAGACGATCACTACAGGCCTGTTTGACAACAGCTACTACGAGGTGCTTGAGGGTCTCAGCGGCGGCGAAACCATCGTCCGCGCGCCCCAGCGCACCATGAAAGAGGGCGACCGCGTGCGCGTGGCCGCGTAACGGAGCGATGAGGAGAAATAAGTGAACATTCGGGAAAATATCAGCATCGCGGTGTTCAGCATCCGCACCAACCTGATGCGCTCCGCGCTGACCATGCTGGGCATCATCATCGGCGTGAGCTCCGTTATCGCCATCATTACCGTAGGCAACGGAGGCCGGGATTTTATCATATCGCAGATTCGCGACATGGGCAGCTCCATGGTGACCGTCAGCGTGGACCCGGCCATGGACGCGAGCGCCTATATCACCCGGGACGACATCAGGGACATCAAGCTGATGGAAAACGTGCAGTTCGTCTCGCCCCAGGTGATGAGCTTCGGCGGGGTGAAAACCGCTTATAACGAAGGCATCGGCATGGCGATTTCCGGCAATCCGGATCTGCGCTATATTTCCTCCGTAGACGTCATCGCCGGGCACTATTTCACCGAGGAGGAGTACAACTCCGCCGCCCGGGTCTGCCTGATCACCAAGATAGGCGCCCAGACCATGTTCGGGCGCTCCAACGTGGTGGGGCAGGGCCTTGATTTCACCATGAACGGGCAGGCGATTCACCTGCGCATCATCGGCGTGATCGACCTGATGAGCGCCATGGGCGGCATGGATATGGACGATATGTCCGAAATGGCCGAGAGCAACGGATTTTCCATGGGCATGGGCTCCGATTTCTGTATTCTGATTATGCCCGCCACCGTGACCGATATGCTCCTGGACAGCGACGGCGCCTATGACAACATCAGCATCATGGCCACGGACGAGAGCTACCTTGACGTGGTGGGCAATGCCGCCGCGAACCTGCTCTATACCCGCCACGGCAACGCGGGCTCCAACGCCTACTCCGTTGTGAACATGGCCACCTATATCGACCTGCTCGACAGCGTTATCAACATACTAACCACCTTCATTGCCGGGGTCAGCGCGATTTCGCTGCTGGTGGGCGGCATCGGCGTGATGAATATTATGCTGGTGTCCGTCACCGAGCGCACCCGGGAAATCGGCATCCGCAAGGCCTTGGGGGCGCGCACGGCCACGATTCTGTTTCAGTTTTTAACAGAATCCGTGATTCTCTGCCTCATCGGCGGAACGATCGGCTTCATTCTGGGGGTCAGCGGCGCGGCCCTTGTGGCCTATCTCATGGGCATTCCCATCGCCATGAGGTTCAGCACCATCGCCATTGCGGTGGGCTTTTCCAGCGCCATCGGGCTGTTTTTCGGCATCTACCCCGCCCGCCGCGCCGCCATGATGCTGCCCATCGACGCCTTGAGAAGGGAGTAAGGTCATGAAAGAGCCCTATCCGGTCCAGCGGCGCCTGATTGATCATATCAAGAAAACAATGAAAAAAGACCCGGATGTGCTCGCCCTGTTGCTTTCAGGCTCCATTGCCCACGGCTGGCACACCAAGGCCTCTGATGTGGACGTCAACATCGTTCTGAGCGAAGAGGCGTACCGGAAAAAGATGACCGACGGAAAGCCGACGCATTTCGCGCTTGGCTTCCCCTACTTTCCCACCGGGTATGTGGACGGGAAAAACATTTCGCTGGAGCATCTGCGCAAGGTCGCTGAAAGAGGAAACGAGCCCACCCGCTTTGCCCTGCACGACGCACAGGTCCTCTTCGACAAAACGGAACAGGTTTCCGCGCTGCTGGAGGCCATCGGGCGTTATCCCGAAGAACTGGCGGAAGAAAACGCGCGGCGCTTTTACGCCCAGCTGCAGGCCTGGCGCTGGTACGCGGGCGAGGCCCTGAAGAAGAAGGACCGCTACCTGCTGGACGCTTCGGTGTCGAAGCTCGTTCTCTTCAGCGCGCGGCTGATTCTCCTGGAAAACCGCGTCTTTTTTCCCTATCACAAGTGGATGATGCGCGCGCTGGAGGAGGCGCCGCAAAAGCCGGACGGCCTTTTGGAGTCCATCAACCGCCTGCTGGAAAACAAGACAAAGCATAACATTGACGCTGTTTACCACAGGATAAAGCGCTTTCGCGACTGGACGGGCGGCGCGGACATCTCCGGATACTTTGTGCGGGACGCGGAAATGCTCTGGCTGCGCGGCGAGGAGTACATAGAACATATCTAAGATCTAGGAGGACAGCATGCCCCTGATTGAAATAAAAGACGTATACAAAATCTATAACCCGGGCGAAAACGAGGTCCGCGCCCTGGACGGCGTCTCCCTGTGCATTGAGCGGGGCGAGTTCGTGGCGATCATCGGGCAGTCGGGCTCCGGCAAGTCCACCATGATGAACATGCTGGGCCTGCTGGACGAATGCAGCAGCGGCAGTTACTTTCTGGATGGCCACGACGTCTCGCACCTCAGCGACGACGAGCTCAGCGAGATACGCAACAAGCAGATCGGCTTTATCTTTCAGGGCTTCAATCTGATCCCCAGCCTCACGGCCCAGGCAAATGTGGAGCTCCCGCTGATCTACCGCGGCATGAGGCGCGAGGAGCGCGCCCGGCTGGCGGCGGAGGCGCTGGAGCGCGTGGGCCTGGCCAACCGCGCGGGGCACCGCCCGGCGCAGATGTCCGGCGGGCAGCAGCAGCGCGCGGCCATTGCCAGGGCCGTGGCCGCGCGGCCGCCCATCATCCTGGCCGACGAGCCCACCGGCAACCTGGATTCCCGTTCCGGCCTGGAGGTCATGCGCATCCTCCACGAGCTTCACGGAGAGGGCCGCACGGTGATTCTCATCACCCACGACAACGAAATCGCCGCCGAGGCCCAGCGCGTGGTCAAGATACACGACGGAAAAATTGTGGAGGACCGCCTGCGGGGCTAGTGGTATATTTTTGGGAGGTATGATTTAGGAGGTATGATAATGAGTTCTTTTTCTATCGGCGTTCTGCTGGACAGCTTTCGCGTGAAGACGCGTGAGGCGCTTCGCTTGGCCGGGAAGGTTGGCGCGCGGGGCGTGCAGATCTATTCCACTACGGGGGACATGGCTCCCGAGGCTCTCACAGCGCAAAAGCGCCGGGAGCTGCTGGACATGGTCAAGAGCCATGGACTCACGGTTTCGGCCCTCTGCGGCGACCTGGGGGAGGGGGGCTTCACCAATCCCGAAAAGAATCCCCTGCGCATACAGCGCTCAAAGCTGATTCTGGAGCTGGCGAAGGAGCTGGAAACCGACGTGGTGACCACGCACATCGGCGTGGTGCCCGCGGATAAAAGCCATCCCCGTTACGGGATTTTGCAGCAGGCCTGCGGGGAGCTGGCGGAGTACGCCGATTCCCTGGGCGCGCATTTTGCCATTGAGACCGGGCCCGAGACCTCCCAAACGCTGAAGGCCTTCCTGGATTCCCTGGGCTCCAGGGGCGTGGCGGTGAATATGGACCCCGCGAACCTGGTCATGGTCACCGGCGACGACCCCGCCGGGGCGGTCTATACCCTGCGGGATTACATCGTCCACACCCACGCCAAGGACGGCAGGCGCCTGTATTACCGCGATCCTGAGGAGGTCTACGGCCTGGCGGAAAGCCACATCGTGGTATCGCCCTCCTATCAGGAGCTTCCACTGGGCGAGGGCGCGGTGGATTGGGACGCCTATCTCGCGGCCCTGCGGGACATTGGCTTTGGCGGCTTTCTCACCATTGAACGCGAGGTGGGGGACAATCCCTATGGAGACATCGCCAGGGCGGTGGAATTTTTGAAGGGGAAAATTTAGATTGAGAGTTTGCAAGGGCTCAAAATTTTGTCAAGAGTAAGATGGTATACACCAGTGCAAGAGGATTGTATACACCTTGCCAGACTAAAGCCGTCGGATGGAGCGGTTAAGCAGGTTGCCAGTGTTGGCGTCGAACTCGGC
>WRMQ01000112.1 GCA_009777055.1 Oscillospiraceae bacterium | reverse complement strand
CGCGGGAGCTGGGCGTCGCCCCGGAAATGATTCTGAGCGAGCATGAGGCCGGGGAGGCGAAGCACATCTTCACCCATATTGAGTGGCACATGCGCGGCACAAGGCTGGAGCTCGCGCGGTTACCGGAGGATAATAATGGGCTGGTCTGGGTGACGGAAAGAGAGCTCCAGGAGGAGTACGCTCTGCCCAGCGCGTTCGGGGCGCTTCGGAAGAAATTGTTTTTGGCAGATTAAATATTATAATTCACATCAGGAGCAAAACGTATGACCCTTCAGGAAGCATCGCCGCGCATCGAAAAGCTGCGGGATGAAATCCGTTATCACAGCCAGAAATATTACGCCGAGGACGCGCCCGAGATCGACGATTACGCCTACGACCGGCTCTACCGGGAGCTGGAGGAGCTGGAGGCGGCGTTTCCGGCGCTGGTGACGGAGGACTCGCCTACACGGCGGGTGGGCTGGCAGGGCTCGGCGCAGTTCGCGCCGGTGACCCACGGGCTGCCCATGGAGAGCCTCCAGGATGTTTTCAGCCGGGAGGAGCTCTTTGCCTTCCTGCGTTCGCTGCGGGAAAAAACGCCTGAGGCGGTCTTCGTGGTGGAGCCAAAGATCGACGGGCTTTCCGTGGCGCTGGAATATGAGGACGGCGTGTTTGTCCGGGGCGCGACCCGGGGCGACGGCCGCACCGGCGAGGACGTGACCGCCAATTTGCGCACGATCCGGGCGATTCCGCTGCGGCTGGCAAAGCCCGTGCCCCGGCTCGTGGTGCGCGGGGAGGTCTATCTGTCCCGGGAGGCCTTCGAAAAGCTCGTCGCGGCACAGCAGGCGCGGGGGGAAACGCCCTTCAAAAATCCCCGCAACGCCGCCGCCGGTTCCCTCAGGCAAAAAAATGCCGCCGTCACGGCGGAGCGCGCCTTGAGCGTCTTTCTGTTCAATATCCAGCAGGCGGAGGGCCTGGCATACGCTTCGCACGCGCAGTCTCTCGCGCTCCTGCGGGAGCTGGGCCTGCGGGTGGTGCCCTGGTTCACCCGCTGCTCCACGGATGAGGAGGTCTGGGCGGAAATAGAGAGAATCGCCGAAAAACGCGTCGGCCTGCCGTTTGACATCGACGGCGCCGTCATCAAGCTGGACGATCTTGCCCAGCGGGAGCTTCTGGGCAGCACATCGAAATTCCCGCGATGGGCCGCGGCGTATAAATACCCCCCCGAGGAGCGCGAGACCACGCTGCTGGATATCGACGTGCAGGTGGGCCGCACGGGCGTGCTGACCCCCACCGCCGTGCTGGAGCCTATTCTGCTGGCAGGCAGCACCGTGGCCCGGGCGACGCTCCACAATCAGGACATGATCATAGAAAAAGACATCCGCGTCGGCGACCGGGTTTTGGTGCGCAAGGCGGGGGACGTCATACCCGAGGTGCTGCGGGCTGTGCTCCCCCATGCGGAGCATAGCGTGCCCTACCGCCTGCCGGAGGCCTGTCCCTCCTGCGGGGAGGCCGTGCGCCGCGCCCCGGGGGAATCCGCCCTGCGCTGCGAGAACCCGGATTGCCCCGCCCAGCGATTGCGGCGGCTGACGCATTTCTGTTCCCGGGACGCCATGGACATTGAGGGCCTCAGCGAGGCCATTCTCGCCCGGCTGACAGAGGAGGGCCTGCTGACGAATGTGGCGGACATCTACAGGCTTCGCCCGGAGGTGATGGCCTCCTTGGAAGGCCTGGGCGAGATATCCGCCGCGAAGCTCCGCGACGCCATTGAGGCCTCAAAGCAGCGGGACCCCGCGCGGCTCCTGTTCGCCCTGGGCATCCGCCATGTGGGGGACAAGAACGCGAAGCTGATCATGAAGGAATTCGGCTCCCTCCCGGCGATTGCCGGGACGAAGGATACGGCCGCCTTCACCGGCGAGCGCCGCAAAGACGAAAACGGGAGATATATCAAAGAAGGCAATCAATACAAGATTTTTGGCGGCGTGCGCGGCGTCGGCATCACAATGGCGGAAAGTATTGTGCATTATTTTGCGCAGGAACAGCACCTTGCCTTGCTGAAAGAGCTGGATGCCCTTGGCCTCCGGATGGAACAGGAGCCCGCGGCGGCGGCTGTAAGCTTAAATCGCTTTGCGGAAAAGACGGTTGTGATCACCGGCACCCTGCCCACCCTCAGCCGCAAGGAGGCTACGGAGCGCGTCGAGGCTCTGGGCGGCAGGGTCAGCGGCGCGGTGTCGTCGAAGACGGACTTCCTCCTGGCGGGGGAGGCGGCGGGCAGCAAGCTGACCAGGGCGCGGGAGCTGGGGATTGCGGTGATTACGGAAGAGGAATTATTGGCCGAATAGAAGATACGATGAAATTACGGGGCGGGAGACGGTTCCCGCCTCTTTTTATGGCGCCTTCACCACCAAGAACCGCCGGAGCACATAGCCGCAGCGGCCCTCGAACTCCACGTACTGCCAGTCGTCCTCCCGGTGAAGGAGCGTGAGCACCGAGCCGTTGGGCAGGGGGAGGAGCAGTGCTGCCTCGGGGTGCGGCGCGCGGCGCAGGGCGAGGGAGCCGCCGGGGGCGCGCACGGTGGCGCTGACCTCCGAGAAGGGCGATTTGCATGGAATATGGAACCATTCCGTGAGGGCTTTTGCCAGGGCGTGGGAGATGACGCCCACAGACTGGGTGAGCCATTGGGCGTCGTCTATGTTGTCCCGGTAGCCTGTGCGCAGCTGGACCGCGGGGCATTTCGCCATGCGGAAGTCCGGCAGCCCCGGTGCGGGCAGCAGCGCCACGCCGTGTCCGTTGGGGGCGATGGACTCCAGACGGGGCAGCAGCAGCTCCGCGGCGCGCCTGCCCGGGCGGCTCACGGGGGAAAAGCAGATATCCGTGCCCTGCAGCGTGCCCTCTTCCCCGGCGGGCGCATGGTTGGAGCACAGCGTGAAGAGCAAATCGGCCCTTTGCCGGTTGGCAATGGAGGCCACGGCGTGGTTGGGCACCTGAACGGGCTTGACGCTGGCCTGCAGGCCGCTGATTTGCAGGTAATCCAGCAGCAGGTTGAGGATTGCACCCATGACGGCGGATTCACTGGCTCCGTTGGCGTATTCGGCGTCCTCACGGCCACAGGCGGAAAGCAGGATGGAAGGCATCATACTTCCCCTTTCTATTTCGTTTTAAATATATATATGCGGGAGAAGGAGGAAAGAATGTTTCACTGGAAAAATTTGTTATCGAACGTGTTGTCGAACGTGTTAGCGAACGAAAAAAATATTTGCGCGCCCCCAAAGCGCAGCTGGGTGGACGAGTTAACCGGCGTTATTCCAAACTTTAGCGGCGACCCAAAAAAATATAAAGAGGAAAGGCTGACACAGAAATATGAAGGTCGCTCCCTCTGATTTTCTGAAAAAATTCTATTCACCCGGAAAATAACCCCAAAATTCCAAAAGACAGGCACCGGATTGATTTTCCGGTGTTTGTCTTTTTTTATTTTTTTCCAGCGTTCCCGTTTCATCGACGTTTCTATTACCTATAATAATAGTATAAAATAAAAATTTAATAAAATATAAAAAATAAAATATATATAAAAGAAAATAAAATTTTCCGTTCATAATTTCCGTTTATAATTTCCGTTCATAAATTTGGCCGCGCGGCGCAAAGTAATGGTGCGGCAAGGCAAGCCGACACAACGCAAGGCGGAGGAGACAGCCCCATTGAGAAAGTCAATTAAGCGAGCCGCGGTATTTTTGTTCATTTGCTGCACGGTGTTCCAGTCATTTATTGGTTACGGCATGGCATCGCTCCCGGATGAAATTTCTGTCGCCGAAGAACAGGCCCTGGCCCCTAACGCGCCGTATACGGCGGAGATTGCGGATACAGCGGCCGGGAACCGGGTCAGCAGCGCCTCGGCGTTGGAGAGCCCCGAAAACGGGGAGACCTCCTTTCAGCTGCTGCGCCTGTTTCCGGTCAAAACCGCGCGCACGACATTGGTCAAGCGGAGCTATGTTACGGTAGGCGGAACGGTATTTGGCATTAAGCTTTATACCCGGGGCGTGCTGGTCGCCAAAACTGACACGGTCATCACGGACAAAGGGAACGAAAATCCAACGCAGCTGGCCGGTCTGCGGGGCGGCGACCTGATTACCGCCATTGATGGCGCGCCGGTCAGCCGCAAAAAAGAGGTTGCTGATCTGATCGAAAACTGCGGGGGAACGCCCCTGCGGCTGACGGTGGAACGCGGCGGCGGCGAACTCCAGCTGGAGCTACAGCCGGTAAGAGGAGCGGACGGCGGCAAGTATATGGCCGGGCTCTGGATCCGGGACAGCTCCGCCGGGATTGGTACCGTTACGTTTTACGACGAGCAGAGCAACACCGTGGCGGGCCTGGGGCACGCGATTTGCGATGTGGATTCCGGAGAGATCATCCCGATTTCCGGCGGGGAGCTGGTGGCGGCCAAGGTAATGGGCTGCTACAAGGGCGTTGACGGAACGCCCGGCGAGCTGTGCGGTGTGTTTGAGGAGGAGCGTCTGGCGCGTCTGACGGCAAACGGTGAGACCGGCGTATATGGACATCTGGCCATGGCGCCGCCCGCGGATGGCGAAACGCTGCCCGTGGCCCTGAAATCGGAGATTCACACCGGCCCGGCGCAAATTCTGGCAACGGTCGATGGCAATGAAGCGCAGTATTACGATGTGGAAATCACGAAGGTATCCGCAAACGCCAACGCGAGGCAGAAGAATATGACCATCCGTGTGACCGATCCCCGCCTCATCGCCTCCACCGGCGGCATCGTTCAGGGTATGAGCGGCTGCCCTCTGGTGCAAAACGGCATGCTGGCGGGCGCTGTCACCCACGTGTTCGTCAATTCTCCCTTGGAGGGCTACGCCATTTTCGCGCAAACCATGCTGGAAACTGCCAGGGACAGGCCATAATAGGCGGCGATTTAAGCAAGCTGTCGAATTTTCTGATAAAAACCAGGCAATTTTTGGGAAATAGGGATTGACAATAATTGCCAAATGTAGTAAAATTGAGGCAAAGGTTCGGTTATTAGCGCTATGTGAGGAACGATGGTAGCCTGCGCTGATTCCCGAAACTCCTTTTTGCGAAAATCAGAAAATATGAGAGGACAGAAAAGAGATGGCAGAAGCGCGAAAGGTATTGTTGACCGATGAGGGGAGCGAATTGAGCCAGAACTGTTCACAGACGCTGGGAAGCAAAGGGTTTGAGGTGCAGATTGTGCCAAAGGACGGACTTGAGGTGCTGGGGGCGTTGGAGAGCAGGCAGCCGCCGGATATTTTGATTATGGACACGTTTTTAACCCACATGGACGCGCTGGGCGTGATGAAGGAGATCAAGGCACGGGCCTTGCCGCAAAAGCCCTTGATCATCCTGCTTTCCAGTGTGGACAACGCCCGCTTTGAGCAAGAGGCGCTTTCCGGCGGAGCGGACTATTATTTTCTCAAGCCCTTTGATGTCCGCATGCTGGCGGAGCGGGTGGCGCAGCTGAGCAATTGGCGCAGCATGGGCTTGCACAGCGGTGTGGAGTTTCCCTCCCTGCGGGGCAAATCGGACCTTGAGGTCATGGTAAGCGAGATCATGCACCAGGTGGGCGTCCCCGCCCACATCAAGGGTTATCAGTACCTGCGGGAAGCGATTATTCTCAGCATCGAAAACACAGAGATGATCAGCAGCGTCACAAAGGTTCTGTATCCAACCGTAGCAAAGACCTTCAAAACAACCTCCTCCAGAGTGGAACGCGCGATCCGCCATGCCATCGAAGTCGCCTGGGACCGGGGCGACGTGGACGTGCTCAGCAGCTATTTCGGCTACACGATTCAAAACAGCCGCGGCAAACCCACGAACAGCGAGTTCATCGCCATGATCAGCGACAAGCTCAGGCTGAAGCTGAAGGCGGGGTAAGCGCTGAAGAAAGCAAAAAACAAAGAAGCAAGATGGCGACGTCTTGCTTCTTGTTTTATATTAAACTTCTTGCGAAATGGTGGTTTTTGCCAGTGGGTGACCACAGGTCGCCCTACTATGAATTCTGTCTCAGTTTGATATCAGTCCATCGCGAAGGATCATCGTAGGGGCGCACTGTGTGCGCCC
>WRMQ01000111.1 GCA_009777055.1 Oscillospiraceae bacterium | reverse complement strand
CAGATCATCGCGGCGGTGGCCAGCAGCCAGTATGGCGGGGAGAGCGTGGATATCAGCCACCTGGGCCGTTTTTTGCGCCGCAGCTACGAGAAGTTCTCGCGGCAGATCGCCCGGGAGGTAGCGGAGGAGGTGGACGAGGCCGCCAGGGAAAAGATCGTGCTGAGCCTGCTGCGCAACGAGCTTAAGTCCGGCGTGCAGACCATCCAGTACCAGATCAACACCCTCATGACAACCAATGGCCAGTCGCCCTTCGTCACCATCTTCATGAATCTGCGGGAGGACGACCCCTATATCGAAGAGAACGCCATGATCATCGAGGAGATCCTGCGCCAGCGCCTGCAGGGGATCAAGAACGAAAAGGGCGTATATGTCACGCCGGCCTTCCCCAAGCTCATCTATGTGCTGGACGAACACAACTGCCTCAAGGGCGGGCGCTACGATTACCTCACCAAGCTGGCCGTGCAGTGCTCGGCCAAGCGGCTGTATCCCGACTATATCTCCGCCAGAAAGATGCGGGAGAACTACGAGGGCAACGTATACAGCTGCATGGGCTGCAGGAGCTTCCTCAACCCCTGGAAGGATGTCGACGGCGAATACCGCTTTGAGGGCCGCTTCAACCAGGGCGTGGTGAGCCTCAATCTGCCGCAGATCGGCATTCTGGCCAAGGGCAGCGAGGCGGCGTTCTGGCAGCTCTTTGAGGAGCGCCTGGAGCTGTGCTTCGAGGCCCTGATGTGCCGCCACAACGCCCTCAGGGGCGTCCGCTCCGACGTGAGCCCCGTGCACTGGCAGTATGGCGCCATCGCCCGGCTGGGCAAGGGCGAGGTGATCGACAAATATCTGCTTGATGGCTATTCCACGATCTCTCTGGGCTATATCGGCCTGTATGAGGTCACGAAGCTGATGCGCGGCGTGAGCCACACCGACCCCGCGGGCCTGGAATTTGCCCGGGAGGTCATGACCCGCATGCGCGCGAAGGCGGACGAGTGGAAGAAGCAGACCAGCATCGCCTTCGGGCTCTACGGCACCCCCGCGGAAAGCCTTTGCTACCGCTTTGCCCGGGTGGATAAGGAGCGCTTCGGCACCATAGAGGACGTGACGGACAAAGGCTACTACACGAATTCTTATCATGTGGATGTGCGGGAGCACATCGACGCCTTCGAGAAATTCAAGTTCGAAAGCCAGTTCCAGACCATCAGCTCCTCCGGCGCCATCAGTTATGTCGAAATCCCCAACATGCGCCACAATTTGGAGGCCATGGAGGATATTGTGCGCTTCATCTATGACAATATTCAGTACGCGGAATTCAACACGAAGAGCGACTACTGCCATGTCTGCGGCTTCGACGGCGAGATTCTGGTCAACGAGGATTTCGAATGGGAATGCCCCCAGTGCCACAACAGGGATCACGCCCGCATGAACGTCACCCGCCGCACCTGCGGTTACCTGGGCGAAAATTTCTGGAACGTGGGCAAAACAAAGGAGATCAAGGACAGGGTGCTGCATCTTTAGATTTTAGATAGCAGACCTTAGATTTTAGACGGTGGGTCATTCATGAATTACGCCACAATCAAGCCTCACGATATCGCCAACGGCGTGGGCGTGCGCGTGTCGCTGTTCGTCAGCGGCTGCGAGCACGCCTGCCCCGCCTGCTTTAACCCCGAATGCTGGGACTTTGGCTTTGGCCAGCCCTACACAAGCGAGACCGAGGGCGAAATCCTGCAAGCAATGGCGCCGGAGCACATCCGCGGCCTGACGCTGCTGGGCGGCGAGCCGCTGCATCCCAGCAGCCGCGACACGCTGCTGGGCCTTGCCGGGCGTGTGCGCGCCGTGTATCCCGGGAAAGACCTCTGGTGCTATACCGGTTACGACTTTGAAAGGGAGCTGCTGGGCTTCTGCGCGGCGGATTCCAGGCTGCGGCTTTTGCTGGAGCATATTGATATATTGGTGGATGGCCGCTTTATTGAGGCAAAGAAAAATCTGAACCTCCGGTTCAGGGGCTCGGAGAACCAGAGAATACTGCGCATGAAGCATTCCCTGGAAGCGGGCAGGGCAATCGTAGCCGAAGAATATATGCAGAGCCTGTAAGGGCCGCGTTAACATGAACAAAGGAGAGATCCAATCATGAAACCAACCGTCAATGTCAAAAAGCTCCGCGAAAACGCCATATTGCCGAAATACGGCTCCGCCTACGCGGCTGGAGCCGATCTTTCGGCCTGCATCGAGGGGCCGCTGGAAATCCGGCCCGGCGAGACCAGGCTTGTGCCCACGGGTCTGGCCATGGAGATTCCCGCCGGATACGCCGGCCTGATTTATGCCCGCAGCGGCCTGGCCAGCAAGCGCGGCCTGGCGCCGGCCAACAAGGTCGGCGTGGTGGACGCCGATTACCGCGGCGAGGTGATGGTGGCGCTGCACAACCATTCCAACGATCCGCAGAGCGTGGAGCCCGGCGAGCGCGTCGCGCAGCTGGTGGTCGCACCCTTCCTTGCCGTGGATTTTGCGCAGGCCGAGGAGCTTGAGGACACCGCGCGCGGCGCCGGAGGCTTTGGGTCGACAGGGAGCAGGCCGCGATGAACCAAAACATTTTTCTTCCCGACTACCATAATAGCATTCTCGGCATCCCCAATTCCCTGCTGGCACACTTTGGGGCGAAGCCGCATCACGCAACTCTGCCGGTATTGGACGAGCGGCTGCGCCGCGGCTACAAAAATGTTGTTTTGATCGTATTGGATGGCATGGGCATGGACGCGTTGAAAGCCCACGCGCCAGACGGCTTTTTTATGCGGAATTGCGTGGCAGGTCTAAGCTCGGTTTATCCCTGCACGACTACCAGCGCAATCACCACTTTTCATACAGGATTAGCGCCAATAGAGCATGGCTGGCTGGGATGGTCGTTGTATTTTGATGAAATTGACAAGTGCGTTGACTCGTTCTCCGGGCGCGAAAGCGGCACAGACCGGCCGGCGGCAAAGCATAACATCATTGAGGAAGCCATTGGCTACAAAGATATATATCAGCAGATAGAGGACGCCAATCCCGCTGTTGAATGCTGCCGCGTTTCGCCTTTCGATAAATACAATGCCACGACCGGCAAAACGATCTGTAAGCACTTAAAAGCCTTGTGCAAAAAGAAGGGTCAGCGCTATATTTATGTCTATCATTTTCAGCCCGACATGGATATGCATGACACCGGCTGCTACAGCGAAAGCGTAAACGAAAAAATAAATTCGCTTGAAAAGCAGATAGAGCGGCTGGCCGGGCGGCTGAAGGATACGCTGCTCATTGTCACCGCGGACCACGGGCTGACGGATATTACGGCCTTTTTGATTGAAGATTATCCGGACCTAGAAGAGTGTTTATCTGTGCGTCCAACAAGAGAGCCCCGGAGCCTGTCCTTCTTTGTAAAGCCGGAATACAAATCTGTTTTCCCGGCTCGGTGGAATAAACACTTTGGTGACAGCTATCAATTGATGACCGGCGAAGAGGCGTTTGCGAGCGGATTGTTCGGAACTGGCACGCCGCATCCCCGCGCGCGGGATTTCCTCGGCGACTTTGTTGCGCTGGCAACCGGGGATAACATGCTGTGGTACCGCAACGAGAAGGGTGAGGCACATAAGTTCAAGGCCTGCCACGCCGGGCTGCTGGAAAAAGAGATGGTTGTACCGTTGATACTGATTGAAACATAAAGCTGACACACCAACCAACCACAAAAAATTATGCTAAAATAAAAATATCACTTTCCTGTGGCTTTTCACGCCCCCGCGGGCAGTTATGAGTGAAAGGAGGTTTTCGCATGCACATTGATGACGTCATCGAAGCCTGCCAGAGCACAGTTTACGGCATCGCGCTCACCCGCACGCGCAGCAAGGACGACGCGGACGATATCTTCCAGGAGGTCTTTCTGGCCTATTTCCGCAGGAATTTGGCATTCAAAGACGCGGAGCATGTCAAGGCCTGGCTGATTAACGCGACGATGAACTGCACGAAAAAATGCCTGCGCCAGCGCGCCCGGGCGGGGATCCCCATGGAGGAGCTGCCCGAGGAAATCTTCGCCTTCGAGGCCCCGGAAGACACGGCGCTCTACGACGCCCTGTGTGCCCTGGCGGAGCCCTATCGAACGGTGCTGCACCTGTTCTATTTCGAGGACATGCCGGTGGAGCGCGTCGCGAAAGCGCTGGGTCGCCGGGCGGGCACAGTGCGCATGCAGCTGACCCGGGGCCGGGCGCTGCTGCGCGAACACATGCTGTTAAAACAGCAGAAAGGAGAAATTTTTGATGAATCGTTTTAGCAATATGAAGCGGCAGATGAAGCCCTCAGACGCCGCTATGAACGAGCTTTACGCAAAAATTGAGGCGGAACAACCTGCCGTGAAAAGCAGCTTCATGCTGAAAAGGGCGCTGCCCATGGCGGCATGCCTGCTGCTGGTGATCGGCGGCGTGCTGGGTTATTTCAAGATTATGGATGGCTACACTGTCAGCATTGAATATCCGACGACTTCCGCGCAGAGTGATGGAAAACTTACCGGCCTGCCGATCCAGCACCAGCTGCCCGAAAGAATCACCGACGGGCCGCAAATTGCCGCCGACCGCCTGGCATTTTTCTCGCTGGAGGACTTTTTCTATCAAGCGGACGTGAGGGCCTTCGCGCTGGCGCAGGTGACGGAAACGCAGCTGCTGCCGCCGCAATACGACCATCAGTCCGGCAGGCTGCAATCGACCCTGGAGGTCATCGAGTGGGTCTACGGCCAGGAAACGCGGAATTCGTTCACGCTGACACAGCCCCTGTACGGCGAGAATATTCTGCTTTCCTGCGTGGGCGAGCCGATTTTGCTGCGCGAGGGCGGGGTTTACCTGCTGCCGCTGACAGAATACGAGGGCCAATATTATCCCATCGGCGACGAGGACGTCCTCTTCGAGCTGGACGAGCGGGGCAATATTTTCTCCCACTCGAGCTTCGAGGAATTCGCGGCCTTCGACGGCCAGCCCTACGAAGAGCTCGTGGAGGCCATGCGAAAGATCGTGCGCGGCAACCCGCTGCTGGTGCAATATCAGCGCTTTGCCCGTATACTGCGCGACGAGGTGCCCCTGGCGGTGATCACCATCCTGGACGACGGCAGGCCGGGCAGCGCGGGCGGCAGCCCCTATCTCAGCCAGCGGGCCAGGACGGAGCTTATCCTGCGGCAGGGCAGCGGTCAAAAATGGCAGGTGGTCTTGCCGGAAGGCGAGTTCACGATCAATACGATGCAGGGCTTCGAGGCCCAGGCGGAAAAAGGCGGGCGCTATCTGGTGTTCGTCTACGGAAACGAATACGAGTTCAGCTTCGAGGCCAACCGCGCGGCACGGATCAACGACGACGGCACCATCACGCCGCTGACGGAATGGAACAGCTTTTCGGAGCTCGCGGGCATGACCGTGGAGCAGCTGCAGGCGCTGATGAATTGACGAGTTGTCACTTCGCGAAATATCATTCTTTCCGTTTCCGCGTCAAATTCAAAAAGCCGATGAGGAAAAACACGATGGCCGTGCAGGCCAGCACCAATATGTTGCCCCAGGCAGGCATGAGATAGCTCCCGAAACGGTACTGGATGCCCATTTCCTCCACGAATTCCATGACGGTCTCGGCGGGGGCGCCGCGGAAGGTCTCGGCCATGGCCTCCTCCATCATGATCTGGCGCAGCAGCGCGCCCCCGTGGGACACCGGAAAAAGCCGCACGACCCATTGAATCGGCCCCGGCAGCTGGCCGATGGGCAGATAAATCCCCGTGAGGAAGCCTGTCATGGAGCCAATGGCCACGCTGGCGGAGGTGAAGGCGTTTTGGCTGCGGAAAAACGACACGAGCGCGAAGGCCATGCAGCCCGAGGACAAAATCCCCAGCAGCAGCGCGCCCAGGAGCTTGAGCAGCCCGGAGCCGCCCATCAGCCGCCCGCCGTTGATGACGATATAGGCCTCGGCCAGCACCAGGGCCGCGAAGCACAGCAGCAGCGCGATGGCGTTGGAGCCCAGCCAGTAGCCGCCCGCCAGGCTCCGCCGCCGCAGGGGCGAAACCGCGAAGTCCCGGTCAATGCCCTTTACGCGGTCATCCACATAAAAGCCCAGCGCGCCCATGGTGGTGGTCAGCGTGGCCACCGCCAGGGTGCCGGCCATAATCCAGCTGTCCATCAGATAGCCCACACCGGGCATATCCGGCAGGCTTTTGCGCATCAGGTCGCCCAAAAAGAGCAGA
>WRMQ01000110.1 GCA_009777055.1 Oscillospiraceae bacterium | reverse complement strand
GGGGCGGGGCCCCCCCGCGCTCCCACCCCACGCCCGCCAAAAAAAAAAAAAAAAAAATTTTTATTATAAAAAAAAAATTTTTTTTTGTGGGGGGGGGGGCCACCCCCCCCCCGCGCCCCCCTACGAAACCCCGCCCGCCAAAAAGGAGAGATGAAAAGATGAAGCGACTGCCGCGCCCCGCCTTCGGACATAGAGCGACCGCACTGGTCCTGGCCTGCATTTTCGTGGTTTCGGCCGCGGTTTCGGGTACCATGGCCTGGGCCGATTTCAGCCAGCACAGAACCAACGCCGCCGAGGGCAGCGGCCCGCCGCAGCCTGGCAGCGCCCTGCTGCAAAAATACGAAACGGACACCGAAAGCCCTGTTCCCGGCGTGGAATTCACGCTTTATCAGGTGAACGCGGACGGAACGGCGACCCCGGTCGCCTCGTATATCACCGGCGCGGACGGCCAAATCCTGGCCTCAGAGCTGGGGCCGGGGGAATACTACTGGCAGGAAACCCGCCCGGCCAACGGTTATCTCCCTGAAATTGAGGACGGCCAGGTGAAGAAATATTATGTATCGCTGCCCACCGAGGACGGCGAGCCTGTGCTTTCCATCGCATATAACACCCGCCGTCAGGGCAGCCTCGCCCTGACGAAAATCGTGGAAAACGCCGACAACAGCCCCCTGAGCCAGGCGCAGAAAGACATGCTGTTTGAGTTCACGGTCACGTTTTTGGGCGAAACGCAAAAAATATATCTCAAAAGCGGCGAAACGAAACAGTTCGAGCTTCCCGTAGGCACGCACTATGTGATCGCCGAAACGCCCGTTTTGGGCTATGTCACTACCAGCGAAAACAGCGCCGGCAACGTGCCGGAGGATGGCATCACCGCCACGTTCACGAATACCTACGCCGTCACCCCGCCCGGCTATGGCAACCTAACCGTGACGAAAACCGTCGTTGGCGAGGGCGCGGACCCGGACCAGGCCTTTCCGTTTTCGGCGGTGATCGGCGACCACAATGAGATCTTCACTTTAAAACACGGCGAGAGCAGGACCTTCAGCGATATTCCCCTGGGCACGGCCTACAACGTGAGCGAGCTCAGCGTTCCCGCGTTTTACGCGCCCAACCATCAGCAATACAGCGGCACGATCACAACGCCGGGGCTGACCATCACCCTGCCCTTCACCAACCACTATGAGGGCGACAATCCGCCCGACCTGCCCGGCGCGCTGGAAATCACCAAGAGCGTCACGGGCCCTGGCGCGAGCCAGGAGAAAGCCTTTATCTTTACAATTACATTTGAGGGCGAGGGCGCGCCGCAGTCGCCGCAGACCTTCCCTCTCAAGCACGGCGAGATCAAGCTGTTTGAGGACATTCCCCAGGGCGTGACCTACACCGTTACGGAGCAGGCCGAAGAAGGCTACCGCGCGGATTTCACCAGTGCCAGCGGCACGATTTCATGGGACCAGAAGGTGACGGTGCGTTTCGTCAACCGCACACGCAGCGAGCCCAGGGAGAATATGTGGCTTATCGTCACTAAACGTGTGCTGCTGCAGGATAATCCACCCGCCGACGACGGCGAAAGGCTGTTCCACTTTACCTTAACGATCAATGAAACGAAATACGAATTTGATCTCATGGCCGACGAGAGCTCCGACACCTTCGTCATTTACCCCGGCGATGTATACAATCTTGTTGAGGACGACTATATTGCCTACGGCTACATTCAAAGCGGCCTGATCAACGGCTCGGGCACGGTGGGCGAGGACGATATTGAGGCCATTCAGACCAACACCTACATCGGCCCGGTGCTGATAGACATCGAAGGCGAGAAGCAATGGCAGGCTCCCGCGGGCACACAGCGACCCGAGAGCGTGACGATCCGGCTCATGAACGGCAATGTCATTGTGCAAACCGCTGAAACAAATCAGGTGAAAAACTGGCGCTACGAGTTTACAAATCTGCCCAAATACGATGCCCTGGGCAGCGTGATCCCCTACACCGTGGAGGAGCTGCGCATGCCCGGCTGGCGGCCCGTGGTGACCGATTTTGATATCGAAAACCATCATCAGCCGCCCGTGACGGACGAGGCCATCGAGGTCGAAAAGGCTGTCACTGGCACGCCGCCCGAAGAAGGCACGTTCCAGTTTATCCTCACGGCCCTGAACAACGCGCCCATGCCAGACAGTGATGAGATTACAATCACCGGTGCGGGCAAGGCGGCTTTTGGTCCAATTGACTATACAATGCCCGGTGTATTCACCTATACCATCACGGAGACAGACGGCAAGCTGGCCAACTGGAGCTACGACGCAAGTGTCTACACCCTTACCGTTACCGTGACGGAGGACGAAGAGGGCCAGCTTATTGCGAACAGAGAATTAACCAAAGCGGGTCAGCCCGCCGAAAAAGCCATCTTCACAAATCGCTATGACGAGAGCGGCGAGATGATTTCCGTCAAAGTGACGAAGGTCTGGCAGGGCGAGGGCCCCCACCCGCAGAGCGTGCAGGTCCAGCTTTACAAGGACGGAACGCTCCACGACACAGCCACGCTTTCCAGCGCGAACAACTGGACCCGCACCTGGCCCAGGCTCGAAAAAGGCCACACCTGGACCATGGACGAGGTCAACGTCCCCGAGGGCTACGTCAAGACGGTGTCCGGCGACGCGGTGAACGGCTTTACCGTCACGAACACCTTTGGCGATATTGACGAAACGACCTCCGTCAAAGTGACGAAGGTTTGGAAGGGCGAGGACCCGGACCGGCCCGCCGGCATCGCCGTGCAATTATATAAGGACGGCGCTGCGGAGGGCGTGCCCGTGATTTTGTCCGAGCAAAACCAGTGGAAATACACCTGGACTCAGCTCGAAAAGGGCCCGGCTTACACCGCCGACGAGGTCAACGTGCCAGCCGGCTACAGCAAGGCCGTCACCGGCGACGCGGCCAACGGCTTCGTGGTCACCAACACGAAGAAGCCCGGCCAGCCCCCCTCCGACGAGGAAATCACCTTGTCCGGCAAAAAGACCTGGAACCATGGCGCGAACCCGGAAAGCAAATGGCCGCAGTCCATTACGGTCATCGTCCGGGCCGACGGCGCGATCGTGACCCAGCGGCTCATCAGCGCGAAGGAGCATTGGGCCTGGTCGTTCCGGCTGCCGCGCTTCAACGCCCAGGGCGGTGAGATCAAGTACAGCGTGGACGAAATCCGCTTTTACGACTACGTCAAAACCGTGGACGGCACGAATCTCATCAACACCTACAGCCCCGGCGGCAACACCGACGACGGCCCCGCCAAGCCCGGCCAACCCGGCAAACCCACCGGTCCGCAAACGGATGACAAGAGCGATCTGGCCCTCTGGCTGGCTCTGATGGGCCTCAGCCTGGGCGGCCTGGCGGCGGTGATTATCCTGTCAAGAAGACAACAACGGCGGAAACGAAAAGCGCGTTGACCGCGATGCATTTCGAAGTGCAGCCCCAGCCTTGGGAAAACAAGGCTGGGGCTGTTTCTTTTATCGCCGTTTACGACACCACAGCGCCGTTTATGCCATAATTGTGCCAAATCCGCGCTTTTATGCTACTCTATATACAACAACCAACTTGATTTCTTCTTCTTTTCTTTTTCTTTCTTTCTTCTTTCCTCCCCGGCCCGGTTTCCGGCGGGCCGGGGCCCCTCCGGGGGCAGCCGCAAAGATTAGCACTAATATAATGAAGGGGCCTCAAAAATGTATCTGAGAACCAGTGGTTTAGCCGTTTGCGCGGAAATATCGTTGAGCGCCATCGAAAAGTACATCTCTCTCGGCCTGTTCGAGCCGATGGCGAACAAGGAGGGCGACAGATACCGCGCCTTTGATCCGCGGCAAATCCCGCATCTGCATATGCTCAATTTGCTGAAAGAAGCTGGGCTCCAGGGAGAGCGGCTCAAAAAATACGCGCAAAACAAAACGCAGCAGATGACAATGGATGTTTTCCGGCGCCACAGCCAAATGCTGCGCGGCGAAATGGCGCGGATACAGAAAAAGCTGGACATGATAGAGAGCCACGCGTCTCTTATGAAGGACGGCACATGCGCGGCGCCGGGAGGGGTTGCGCTGCGCACGCTGCCGGCCCGGCCCATCCTTTGCTGCCCCATTGAGCGCTCCGGCCCCAGGCGCAAGGACATCGACCTGTTGTGCCGGGCACACGGGCAGATTCGAGAGAGAGGAAATCCCGGTTGTCCGCTGGGCTTCGCCTACAAGGAGTTTCTGGATCTTCTGGAATACCCGGGCCAGCCCGCGCAGCTGGTGTCCTTCGACCCGCGGAGCTCTGAAACGCGCCCGGCCGGGGAATATCTGGTCGGCACGGCGCCCAATACCTCCAATGACGTAAAGAGCCTTTCCCGCCGCATGTTTGTCTACGCGATGCAAAATGAGCTGGAATTCACCGGCCCGGCTTACGCGGCCTATATCTTCGATACCGCCGCCGGCCCCAAAGAGTGCCTTCTGCAAATTTCCGTGCAGGTGAATCAGACAATACAGGGCAATTGACCAAAAAAGGAGCGTTGAAAGTGAAGCTGAACGAGCCAAGCGCGCCGCTGCTTGAAATCCCGGCTGTCGAAGCAATCGCCGCCTTCCTGCGGGAAGCGGCGTTTCGTCGAAAGATATTTGGCGGCTGCGATTATAACGAAGTGTTGGAGTGCTTTGCGGAGGTCACGCGCGGATACAACAATATTATTGAGTCGCTGCTGCCCATGCGCGGACAGGCGCTGCAGGCATATGAGCTGCAGGACAGCCTTGGCCAGGCAAAGCAGGAGTACGAGTCGCTCCGCCATTACTGCGCCGAGCTGCGCCAATGCTGCGAGCGCCAGCGGCAAGAGATTCTGGCGCTGCAGGCCGAGTTGATGCAGAGGGGCTGGTCTGGGTTCATGCCCGGGCAATAAGCGGCAAAATTTAGCGGTCACGCGCCGCATGCCGCGCAGCTGGCGTCCCGCGGCAGCGAAATCCGCCGGAATTCTCCCGAAAGCGCGTCATAGGTCAGCAGGCCGCCCACACATAACGTGCCAATCCCGGCGATATATTTGATGGCCTCCATGGCCTGCAGGCTGCCGATGACGCCTACAGCCGCGCCCATCACGCCGGGCCGCGGCGCGTCTGGCGGCGGCTGGCCGAAAACGCAGCGGAAGCAGGGCGCCCCCCCGGGAAGCCAGGTCATCAATTGCCCGCGAAAGCCGGATATCCCGGCATGGCAGAAGGCCTTTTCGGCCCGTACGCAGGCGTCGTTGATGAGAAACTTCGAATCGTAATTGTCCGTGCAGTCCAGCACGAAGTCGTAGCCCGCGATCAGTGGCGCGATGGTTTCAGGGGTCGCGTAAAGCCGGTGGATGGGAACCGCCACATGCGGGTTAAGCTTTTCCAGGGTCTCCCGCGCGCTTTCCACTTTGAAGCGCCCGAGATCCGGGGTCGCGTGGAGGATCTGCCGCTGCAGGTTGGAGCGCTCCACGCTGTCGCCGTCCGCCAGACCCACCACGCCGACGCCGGCCGCCGCCAGATACAGCGCGGCAGGTGAGGCGAGCCCGCCGGCGCCGATGAGCAGCACCCGCGCGGCCTGCAGACGCTCCTGGCCCGGCGTATTCAGCTCCGGCAGCATCAGCTGCCGCGCGTAGCGTTCGCGTTCATCCCCGTTCATTTTCTTAACCCCTCTATTATTGGCTCATTTAGATAATTGTAGTGATACGTTGTTCTTTTCTCGCGGCGAAGCGGAGGATCCAGGCCGCATGCGCTCGCGCGCAAAATTCCTCCGCCCCTTCGGGGCACCTCCTTTGCTTTCAAAGGAGGCTTCTGCGGCCTTCGCTTTGCCCTCTTTAAGCCCCCTTTGAAAGCAAAGGGGGAAAAGAATTGCCGCAGCAATTCTTGGGGGAATTTTATCGCGCGAGCGATTTCACGTCTGCCTACCTGTTCTTCTTTGCGGAAAATCACTGCAGCCGCCTAAAAGCGCCAAAAATATCAGCTTAAAATTTTTGAGATATAGTTTTGAAATATAAAAATCAGCCTCTTTTAGACAATCGCAGTGATACATTGTTCTTATCTCGCGGCGAAGCGGGACGAACCCGGGCCACATGCGCTCGCGCGCAAAATTCCTCCGCCCCTTCGGGGCACCTCCTTTGCTTTCAAAGGAGGCTTTTGCGGCCTTCGCTTTGCTATCCTAAAGCCCCCTTTGAAAGCAAAGGGGGAAAAGAATTGCCGCAGCAATTCTTGGGGGAATTTTATCGCGCGAGCGATTTCACGCCTGCCTGCCTG
>WRMQ01000109.1 GCA_009777055.1 Oscillospiraceae bacterium | reverse complement strand
TTTTTGTGGGGGGGGGGGGGGGGGGGGGGGGGGGGGGGGGGGCCCCCCCCCCCCCGCGCGAAAAAAACGCTTATTTTACAGTGATAATAAATTGCTGTGTTCTGGCTGTGCCGCCGGATGGGGTATAGACCGCGGTGACCAGCAGCCGGCCTGGCGCCTGCCCGCCGCCGATGGTCAGCACGCCGGGGGTCGGGGTGCCGGCGACGGTGTCGGCCGTCGCGAAACGGGTATACGCGTTCTTCGCCTGGCCGTCCATCGCGTCAACGCTCCAGGTGACATTGGCCGCGGGGATCACGCTGTCGTTCCAGTAGGCCTTGAAGGTGATTCTGCCGTCGTCGCCCGCGTTGTTCTTGACGAAAACCTGCTTGTCCGCGCTGAGATAGAAGCCGGTTTTGCCGCGGAAGCTGTCCTCGATTTCCTCGGGCATCCCGGTGAAGGTCGCCGTGAGCTGATAGAGGTCGCAGGCCTGCATATCCACATGGATCACATAGTAGAACGGGCCGTTGGGCTGCTTGACCAGGGTGATCTCCTCCAGGAGCTTTTCGGTGCCCTCGCCGGGCCGCAGGGCTTCGCCCCAGTAGGCCCAGCCCGCCGCGCTGCTGTCGTCGAGGATCCACTTGGCCACGGGCTCGGCGCCGGCGGCGATCCAGTCGGTCAGGGTGATCACCTGCGCGCCCAGCAGCCATTCCACGTAGTCGTGGAAGCCAAGGCCGGTGCCGTCGTAATCCTCGCTGTCGTCACCCTGCTCGCAGTTCGCGATATCGTCTTTGTCCCACAGGTGCGGGGTGTAAGCGCATTCCAGGTTGCTGTGGCCGGGAACCGGGTCGTAGTCCCCGCGCACGGCGTTTTCGATGAGCGGCCGCGCGGCTGTCTGGTTGTAGTCCGTCAGGAGCAGCTTGCCGTATTTGCCGTTGAGATTGGTCGTCTCGTCGGTGACGAAATAGAATTTCGCTGTGTCGCCATAGGCTGTGAAGGACTTGATCTGGCTGTCGTTGTAGACCAGGCCGGGCATATTCGCCGCCAGCCAGACCTTCAGGTTGGCCGCGCTGGTGGCCGTCACGAAGCGCCCGTCGCTGTCCACGAGCAGGTAATCGTTCGAGTACTCGTAGGTCTGCTTGGCGATTTCCATGTACTCCTTGAGCTGCAGGCGCACGAAAATACGGCCCTCGCCGGTGTTTTTCACCCACACCTCTTTTTTCAGATCGTCGCCTTCCTGCCAATCGTCCGGCTCTTCAAAGTCTTCCACCAGAATGGCGTCCTGTTTTTCGTTCTGGTTGCCGCCGGTGACGACATTGCTCTTGTGCTGGCTGCTGTCGGCCCAGGCCCACACGCCGCCCAGGATCATGGACAGGGCGACAATGCCTGCCAGGATCGTGTAGAGGATGCGTTTGTTCATGTCGATTCTCTCTTTCTTTGTTTGCTTGCTTCGGGGAGTACTTGCTTTTTTGCGGGGGATGCAATGGCTTTGATTTCCTGCTGAAAATGTGCCTGATAGCTTGACGCTGCGCATATAATATGATATACTGATGAAAAAGGAGTTGATATCATGGCAACATCAAGCATGAACATTCGTGTGAACAACGAAATCAAGGCACAGGCGCAGGCGCTGTTCGCGCAGTTTGGGCTGGACATGACCACCGCCGTGAACATGTTTTTGCGGCAGGCCATCTGGGAGCACGGCATTCCGTTTGAACTCAAGCGGGAAAGGGGTTCGCTGGAGCAGGGTATCCGGGATATTGAGGAGGGCCGGGTTTACGGTCCGTATAAAACCTCAAAGGCAGCCATTGCCGCGATGCTGGAGGATGATAATGCTTGAACCGCCACCGGCTCCCACGCCGAGCTGCTTGGCATGTAGCCGCCCCTACTTGCTTTTTTGCGGGGGATGGTGTATACTAGAAAAGCAAGGGAGCTGTAACGCTGTTGCGGCTTGAAACCAGGAAACGCACGTAGAGGAAGGAGCATCATGGGTTACGAGATAAAGGTCATCCTGAAAAGCATCGCGGAATTCATACGAGCGGCTAACCCCACCACGGAAGAAATATACGAGTATATCGCGGCGATTGCCAACGCTGAGGGTCTTGTCATCTCTGCGTATGAAAAAAAACAAGCTGCTGACCAAAACGATGCTTGATGGATTGCCCGCCCACCCCCTACCCCCTGCCCCTGCCCGGGCCGGGGGTTTTTTGACTCCACGGAAATGCTTAGGAAATGCTTGACTTTTTTTCGCCAATCGCATATAATAAGTAAGGAATCCAATGACAACATGGAGGTGCTGATATGGAATTGGCGAAAATTACTGCGAAGGGCCAAATTACGCTGCCGATTGCGCTGCGGCGCAAGCTCAACCTCAAGGAGGGCGGCAAGGTTGCGTTCATTGACAGGCAGGGCGGATATTTCCTGGTCAACCCGCTGATGCTAGCCATTGCCGACGCGCAAAAAGCGTTCGAGGGCGAGGCCGAACGGCTTGGCCTGCAGTCGGAGGACGATGTGGTTGCCCTGGTGAAGGACGTGCGCCGGGAGATGTGGGAGGAGCAAGATGCGGATCGCGCTTGACTCCAACGTGTTCGTCTCGGCGGTGGTGTTCGGCAGCGAAGCGCTCGGACAACTGCTGGCCTACGTCAGCGAACGCCATACCCTGGTGCTTTCGTCCTACGTGATCGACGAGCTGGCCCGCGTGGTACGCACGAAATTCCCCGGTAAGGTCGCGGCTATGGACAGCATCCTGTTCAATCTGTCCTACGAATCCGAGTACACGCCGCAAAGGCTGCCCGTGCACGACCTCTTCAAGATTCGTGATCCCAAAGACGAAAAAGTGCTTTACTCCGCCATCACCGCCGACTGCGACATCCTGATTACCGGCGACAAGGATTTCCGGGACATTGACATCGACCGCCCTGAAATCATGACACCCGCCGCGTTCATCGCGGAATACATGGCCTAACTCACCTCACCCCCCGCCCCCAGCCCCACCCGGGGCCGGGGGCTTTGCCATGGGGGGGGCTAACGCTTCCGCGTCAATCAAAAATGCTGCTGTCAACCCAAATGGCGGGACGGAGGCCGTTGGCAAACTGGAGCATGAGAGTTTTGTCGGGTCTGCCATTATAGGTGACACCTGTGTTGTGTTGCAGATAAAATGTGTCGGTTCTGGGCGTCCGGAGAAACCAGGAGTGATAGGGGTTTTCGTTGTCACCTCTGTCTTGCAGCATATGCCAGTTGCCTGATGCGGGGACTGTTGCGCTGACTAAGTTCAGGGTCCCGGAGCCGGGTGTTTGCTGTGTCCAGGGGTTACAATACAAAACAGCTTCCGGGTGACTGAGCAGGAAGGCGGTGTCCGCCGCGCCGTTAGCCAATGTCGAGGTCGGCGCGCTGATGCCCGCGCTGTTCTCGTTGATGAGAGTCCAGTCTGCCTCATAAACGCCCATTTGGCTCATCACGTTGTTCTTTACGGCCTTTGTGTAGATGTCCGCGCCTTTTTTCCCTTTGTACCAGGTGTTTACCACGGTGCGCGCCTTGCTGAGCGAGTATTTCGTGCAGTTTATCACCATGGGGCATGAGTCGACAAAGGGCACGTGTATACAGTAGCGGCTGACCTCCTGAATACAGTTCGCGCGCAGGATGAGGCTGTAGTTTTCGTTGGTGGCGATTTCGATCCAGTCGCTGTCGTCGCCGGCCTTGGCTGCGGTGAGCAACCGGCTGGCGGGTTGAATGTTGCCGGCGATGGGATCAAAAATGCTGCTGTCAACCCAAATGGCGGGGCGCAGGCCATACGAAGTCGCAGGGTAGACGGTATCGCTTTGAACGCGGCCATTAGAATTGATAACACGTACGCCAGGCGGGAGGTAGGGCGTCCGAAGCCACCATGCAGTAGACGGCGTTGACTTGTCTGCCAGCAAATTCCAGTTGTCGCTGGCGTGTGTGTTGGTATTCGGCACATAAGCGGAGCCATTGTAAAACTCTGTGCTGCAGTACATAACAGCTTCCTGGTAGCTGAGCAGGAAGGCGGTGTTCGCCGCGCCGTTGGCGAACGTTCCGCTTGGCGAGCTGATGCCCTCGCTGTTCTTGGTGACCGTCGTTCCATCGGCTACATATTGACCAATTTGGTCCATCACGTCGTTGGTTACGGCCTTTTTGTAGATGGGCGTGCCGTTTTTACCGTTGAACCAGCTGTTGATCTCGCTTTGCGCCGTGCCGCCCTCGTATATCGGGCATACTTCGGGATCACAGCTTGATCCTCCATTGTGGGTGCAGAAGGGCACGGCATACATAATTCTTTCGCTGCGCAGAATCAGGCTGTAGCTACCGTTGGTGGCGATTTCGATCCAGTCGCTGGTGTCACCGGCCTTTTCAGCGGGGAGCACACGGCTTGCGGGGGCGTTGTTGCCTTCGGTGGGCGGCGTGCCCACCACCTTCACCCACAAAGCGGGGCGCACGGCAGCAGAGTAGCTCGCAGAGTAGTCGTCGTTACAGTTGCCATTGGCGAGGACACGACATACGCTGCTAAAGGTGCTTTCCGAACGGAGCCACCAGAAAAAGCTGTAGGCCCGGATTGGGTTAGCCCCGTATGTGCCTGATATATCGAAAGCTTCCTGCTTGCTCAGCGCGAAGCAGACGTCTATCTCCTGGCTTTCTTCTTCGGCGGCCAGGGTGGCCGTGGGTTCGGACAACGAGGTCGCGGCGGAGCCATTGAGGACCGGGATGACCGTGTTGGCATACAGCTTCGGGCTGCTCCTGACGGTGGTTTTGTAGAAAGCGGTCATCTTTGCTTGCAGGTTGGAGCCCTCGTATATTTTGCTGGAGCCGAAGGTCGTGTCTATATTGGGGTATTCCTTCAGCAGCAGCAGGGCGTAGTCGCCATCGGACTTGATTTTGATCCAATCAATGCCGTCAAGTCTGATCGTTGTGTTGTCCGGGACATAGATGATGTCTTCTGTCTCAGCAAAAATGCTGCTGTCGACCCACAAAGCGGGGCGCAGGCCGCGGGAATTCCAGGGGGCGTTGCCGGCGTCATAGGCGTGGCCACTGTTAGCAACGCGGCCGACATTCTCATTCGTTCTAAAATTGGGTGACCGGAGCCACCAGCCGCTATTTTTGTCCTTGTCGGCCAGGCTGTCCCAGTTTTGGTAGGCCTGGTCGTTCGCTATCTGGCGGTCGGTCCAGGTGTTGCCGTTGTAGTAGCCCCTGCAGCAGTACTTGGAGACCTCCTCCAGGCTGAGCAGGAAGGGCGTGGCCGGGTTGCCAATCACGGGCGCACTGATACCGCTGCCGCTGTCGTCGGTGTCCATGTTGACGCCGAGCCTAAAGCTGCCGAGGTTTTCCGTGGCATCGTTGCCCACGGCGTGCAATACGATCGGCGCGAGCTCCGTTGTGCTTTGCACCTCGGCGTACCAATCGTCGATCTCGGTTTTTGCCACGCTGTTCAGATAGTCCGTGCAGCCGGTGTCGCAGCCTTGGCCGGCGGCCGTGTGGATGCAGAAGTTTTTGGCCTTGATGTTATTGTCGCGCACGATGAGGCTATAGCCGCCGTTGACGGCGATTTCCGTCCACATGCTGCCGTCGCCGCCATCCACCTTGCGGCCTGAGCCGACGACCTGCTCATAAGAGGGCTCGCCCGCGATCGCGATCCACATGGCGGGGCGCGCGTACCAGATCTCTGTATCGGGATTGTCGGAGGTGATAGAGCCTAAATCGTTGATTCTCCACGCGACTGTGGCGCTTTTCAGCGACCGCAGCCACCAATACACACCGGCCTGGGTTACGGCGTTGGAGCCTTCAAGCACGCCGGCATACCCGCCCCACATGGCCACTTCCTTGGCCGACAAAGCGAAGGCCGCGTTGTTGGGGTTTGCCTTGGCCTCCGTGGGCTTGGAGATATCCGTAGACGCGTCGATTTCCAGCCAGTCCGCCAGATACGCTTCGCTGCCGCTGTTATCCGTAATGTTGGCGGGCACCACAGCCGCGTTTCTCACGGCCTCGGGAATGGAGTTCCACCACGTGTTATAAGAGGGCACAGCGGTATGGAACGCGTTCCGGTTATTGATATTCGGCCAGGAAGCGTTCCCGGCGGCATTGCCATCCAAGGCAATGACCAGGGCGTATCTCGTGTAGGGCGGCGCCTCCCACTGCTCGGTGCTGGTGTTCCACAGGGTAATCTCTCCCGCCGCGTCGGCAAAAGCGACCACCTTAAAGGCCGACTGGAAGGCCGGGTCGGTGATATCAACGGGTTCGGGCGGATCCGTCTCCGGCTTATCCACACTCAACCCGCTGCCCGTATCATACAACTTCAAATCCTCAGGATGAGCGTTATGGCCGACGGGCGTGCCGGTGCCGTCGCCGGAGGTATCGAAGCGGGCGTCGCCGGTGCCGATGAAGTATTCCTGGCCGTTGTCGTTGGCGTCAGAGAAGGGGCCGGC
>WRMQ01000108.1 GCA_009777055.1 Oscillospiraceae bacterium | reverse complement strand
TCCGCCCATGGCACGGGCTGCACGCTGTCCTCGGCCATCGCCTGCCGCCTGGCACAGGGCCATGACATGCCGGGGGCCGTGCGCCTGTCGAAAGCGTGGCTGACGGATCTGCTGCGCGCAAAGCCGGAATTCGGCGTGCCCAACGGCCCGCTGCTGCACAGGGGGATATGACATGAAAATCAACGGCAAAAATGAACTGTTCGAAGCAATTACCTTGCTGGAATACCTGACGAAGCATCAATATAACCCGGACTATGTGGTCATTGAGCGCAACCGGGAAATCATCCGGAAAGAACAATTCGGCAAGATTTTTCTGGATGACGGCGACGAGATAAATATCCTGCATTTTATGGGCGGAGGTTAATATGGACGACCTGTTCCAGCTTGGCGGCAAATCGTTTCGTTCCAGATTTATTCTGGGCTCGGGCAAGTTTTCCCTGCCGCTGATTCAGGCGGTGGCGGAGCACGGCGGGGCGGAGATCATTACCCTGGCCCTGCGGCGGGCCAACGCGGGGGGCGGGGAGAATATCCTCGACTTCATCCCGGAGGGCATCACCCTGCTGCCCAACACCTCCGGCGCGCGGACGGCCGGGGAGGCTGTGCGCGTCGCCCGCCTGGCGCGGGCGCTGGGCTGCGGCGACTTCGTGAAGGTGGAGATCATCCGCGACACGAAATATCTTCTGCCCGAAAACGCCGAGACCGTCAAAGCCTGCGAAATCCTCGCCGCGGAGGGCTTCGCCGTGCTGCCCTATGTCTATCCGGATCTTGCCACGGCGCGGGCCCTGGCCAAAGCGGGAGCCGCCGCCGTGATGCCCCTGGGCGCGCCCATCGGAAGCAACAAGGGCCTGCTCACGCGTGATTTTATAGAGATTCTGCTGCGGGAAATGGAGCTGCCGGTGATCGTGGACGCGGGCATTGGCAGGCCCTCCCAGGCCTGCGAGGCCATGGAAATGGGCTGCGCCGCCGTGATGGCAAACACCGCCATCGCCACCGCGGGGGACGCGGCGGAAATGGCGGCGGCGTTTCGGCTCGCGATTGAGGCCGGGCGGCGGGCGTATCTCGCCGGGCCGGGCCGCGTGCTTGAGCGGGGCGGCGAGGCCTCCAGCCCACTGACGGGTTTTTTGGAGGACTAGCCCCGGACAGACAGAAATAGAAAAGCGTTACAGCCGGTTCAGCCGTTTCGAGCGGATGATCTCCGCGTAATCTTTATAGGCGACATCCTTGTCCACATTGCCGCTGATGCCGGAAATCGCGCCGCTGTCGCTGTATTGCCAGATGCCGTATTCTCCCTCGTAGCTGACCTTTGGCGCCCACTGCGCGACCCAGACATCAAACGCGGCCAGCTTTTCCATGTCGTAAATATTTTCCAGGCTGTACGTGTTGGAATAGAGCATCGCGTAGTACCCCGCGTTTTGGACGATATTGAGGAAGGCGAGCGCCATGTCGGTCCATTGGCTCTGCACCTTTGTTGTATAGCTGTTGTTTTCCAGATCGTATACCAGCGGATAGGTGAGATGCAGGCCGCTGACCGCCGTAAGCAGGTTTTGGGCCTCTTTCTGCGCGTCGCTCACCGAGGACGCGTAGCTGAAGAGATACGCGCCGACATCGAGGCCGTGGGCCTGCGCGCCGGCCACGTTGGCTTTCAATTGTTTATCCTTGCTTGTTTTGCCGTAAGCGGCGCGCGCCATCACAAAGTCATATGGCTGCTTTCCCACCTTGGTCCAGTCAATGGTGCCGTTGTTGGCGCTGACGTCAAAGCCTTTAAAAGTACTCAAAGTACTCATTGTTGCAAATCCTTTCTTTATATTTTTTTCTTTGCATCTTTCTTTATATCTTTTTTTATATCTTTTTCTTTATATTTTTTTTATATCTTTATTCTTTAGCGTCTTTATTAAAAGCGCTGCGCCTTCTATTATATGCCTGGTTATTTTTGGAGGAACCCATGAAGCAAACCGCCTTTGACCCCATGTCCTATCTGCCCGGCATGGAGCGGCTGGATTCCGGCGTTATGCGCCGGGTTCTGGACGCCGTAAAAGGATACGCGCCGGAGGATTTTGCCGAAGACGACGCCCGCCGCGCGCTGGAAAGAGACACCAAGGGGCCCTGGGAGCTCGCGGCACTGCTTTCCCCCGGCGCGGCCCCTCTGCTGGAGGACATGGCCGCCGCCGCCCGGCGGGAGACCCGGCGCTGGTTCGGCAACGGCGTGGGCCTTTTCACGCCGCTTTATATCGCCAACTACTGCGAAAACGCCTGCAGCTACTGCGGCTTTGGCAGCGGCCACAGAATCCGCCGGGGCAAGCTTTCCCGGGAGGATATCCTGCGGGAGGCCGAGGCCATCGCGTCCACAGGGCTGCGGGAAATCCTTGTGCTCACAGGGGAATGCCGCGGCGCCGCCGGCGTGGAATACATCGGCGGGGCGCTGGCGCTCCTGCGGGCCTATTTCAGCGTGATCGGCGTTGAGATTTTTCCGCTGAATACAGAGGAATACCGTTATCTGCGGGATTGCGGCGCGGACTACGTGAGCGTGTACCAGGAGACCTATGACCCCGCGCGCTATGACGAGGTGCACCCCCTGGGCCCAAAGCGAAGCTACCCCTACCGCTTCGACGCCCAGGAGCGCGCCCTGCGCGGCGGGATGCGGGGCGTGGCCTTCGGCTCCCTGCTGGGGCTGGGCGATTTCAGGGCCGACGCCTACGCGGCCGGCCTGCACGCGTATTTTCTGCAGCAAAAATATCCGCACGCGGAAATCGCGTTCTCCTTCCCCAGGCTGCGGCCCTTCGGCAGCGACCCCGCGCCGGCGTCCCGCATCCTTTCGCCGCTGAAGGAAAGCGACCTCCTGCAGGTGATGCTGGCCTACCGCCTGTTTTTGCCCTTTGCGGGCATCACGCTTTCCACCCGGGAGCGGCCCGGCTTCCGGGACCGGGCGGCGGCGCTTGTGGCGACAAAGCTGTCCGCCGGGGTGAGCGTGGGCGTGGGCGGCCACGGCGAGAAAGCCAAAGGCGATCCCCAGTTCCAGATCGCCGACGGGCGAAGCGTGGACGAGGTCCGCGCGATGCTTCTGGAACAGGGGATGCAGCCGGTATTTATGGATTATGTGCGGGTGTAGCTCATGTTAAGATAAGCGTGCTGACGCTCCGGGCCGGAAGCAGATATTCCGGCGCCATGGGGCCCTCATAAGTCAGCTCGCAGCCGCGCGTTTCATCGGTGGTGTATCCTTTCACCGCGCTGTAGTCTCCGCGCAGTTTCACACGCTCCTCTTTTTCGGCGTTGTTGACGATCACCAGAACGATTTCGCCGTCCTGCTGAAACGCCACGCTGGCCAGCTGGCTGGCCAGGCCGAAGGAGTCGCTCAGCTTCACCCGCACCGCGCCCGGGCGGATGAAATTCGTGAACTGCTTATAGGCCCAGTAGCGGCTGTGGTAAATCAGCTCGCCGTCCTTGAGATCCAGCACGCCGTCGCCGTTGACCGCCGTCCAGCTTGACCAGGACACCGCGTTCAGCAGCGTGAGATCCTGGATGATAATATTTGCCTTATAGAGCCCGCTGTCGATGCTCATGGCGTCGAGCCTCATGGGCAGCTCGCACCATTCGCTCATCTCAAATTTTTTGTCCGGATAGCGCAGCCGAAAGCGCGTGCCGCTGCGCCATTTGCGCCAAAGGTCGTTGTCCATCCAGTAGGAGTGGCCCGCGTAGCTATCGCAAAATTCGTTCAGAATGTCGCTCCTCCAGAACAGATCAATATAATCATTGTAATTTTTCGTCAGCTCGCCGCTTTCGGGCCCCACCAGGGTATAGCTGACGCCGCGGGCCTTCATCGTGACGGCGAAAAGCTCCAGCAGCTCCACGGTTTCCCGGGCGGTATAGTGGCAGCCCTCCTGGCCGACCCAGTCGCCGCCCCAGCCCCACTGCGGCTCGTTGATGGGCGAAATCCCCGCGATGGGGTAGCCCTGCGCCACGAACCAGTCGGCGATGGTGAGCAGGTAATCCACGAAGGCCTGATAATTCTCCTTTGGAAGGTTGGAAGCATTCGCTTCCAGCCCGCCGGAGGCCTGCCCGCTTGCGGTCATGGAAAAATGAGGGCTGTTGCAGAAGAGAATCACCTGCTCCGCCCCCTGCGCAATGGCCTTGTCGAGCATGCGCCGGGCGTTGGCGTCGCGGGTGAAATCGTATTCGTAGGCCTGCGCCTGTTCATTATAAACATAGAAGCTCTCTGTCCGCCGGGCGCGCTCCCAGATGCGGCAGGCGGGATTGTCCGCCTCCCCGCCGCCCACATTGTAGCGGTAAACGCTCAGATCAAGGCCCTCCGGGGCATAAAGCGCGCGGGCGATCTCCCCGGCCATGGCCTCGTCGCCAATTGTCTGCGGCCACCAGCAGCCGCTGGTGCCGAAGCTTTCGAGGGTCTGGTATTCGCGCCATGGCCGCACCGTGATATTGTGCGGCAGCTCCGCGCAAAACAGCGTCGCCGAGCACCACTGCAGCGCCGCGAGGAGCGCGCCGGCGATTTTGATCAAGCTGTTCATTGGCCTGTCTCCGTTCTTTTATTCTCCGGCTGCTCTTTCTCCGGCGGCACGGCCGCTTCCGGTGATTTGAAAAAAAGAAAGCCCGGCCAAAGCTGAGCTTTCTCCCGACAATTCGCCTTGCCGCTTAGCCAAGGGGCGTGGCGCCTCTGCCAAACGTGGTCTCCAGGAACGAAAGGATGGTCCCGATGACTGGCAGCTCAAGCAGCCACAGCCATGCGGGCATCAGACAATCCTGCACGCCGCCAAAGATCTCGTGCCAGCATTCCGCGAGGTTTTGGAAGAATTCCATAAATAAGCTCCTTTCTAATTTTTCTTCGCGAGCTTAATTATACTATAAATCAGAAGCGCTTGTCAAGCTTTTGTGCCATATTTGTCTTTGAATTATGCTATATTCGTCTTTGAATGACAGCGTACCGTTCCCGGGCCTATCTCAAGCACTTCGCCGTCCAGGCGGATCTCCGCCGTGCAGCCCTCCGGCACGGTGAATTCATACGCGAAGCCCGTGTCGGTGCTCCTCCAGCCCGCGCGCACGAGGCCGTGGCGGGTTTCGATTTCGCCTCTGGCCCAGCCAAGCCGGGGGTCGGCCTGGGGCGCGAAGATGATATGCCGGAAGCCCGGCCGCTTCTCATCGGTCTGAATGCCGCAGACGACGCCCAGCAGCCAGTCGCCCACCGCGCCGTAGGCATAGTGGTTAAAGGAGTTCATGCCGGTATCCTGGAAGCTGCCGTCGGGCCGCTGGCCGTCCCAGCGCTCCCAGATGGTGGTGGCACCCTGGGTAACGGGGTAGAGCCAGGAGGGGTATTCCCTGCGCAGCAGCAAATCGTAGGCCAGGGCGGTGCAGCCGTTGGCGCTCAAGGCGTGCAGCAGGTAGGGCGTGCCCAGAAAGCCGGTTTTGATATGCCCGGTTTTGCGGATGATCTTGGCCAGCTGCGCGGCCACGCCCATGCGGGCGCCGCCCTCCGCCAGGCCAAAATAGAGCGCCAGCGCGCAGGCCGTCTGGGTGTTGTGCGCCATGCGGCCCTCCCTGATATAGGTCTTGCGGAAGTTTGCCAGAATCAGCCTCAGCTGCTCTTTGTAGTCCTCCATGGGGATTCCCAGAACCTCGCCCGCCTTAATCAGAATCTCGGTGGAATACGCGAAATAGGCGTTGCGCAGCACCTTGTTGGGTGTGGGGTTGAGGTCCAGGCAGAGCCAGTCGCCGAAATGCTTGCCCCGCAGCAGGTTGCCGTTTTTGGCCCGGGCAAGCATGTAATCCACCCAGGCCTTCATGGAATCGAACTGCCGCCGGAGAATTTCTTTGTCGCCATAGCTCAGGTACATCTGCCAGGGGCAGATGACTGCCGCGTCCGCCCAGCCGGTGGAGCTGTCGCCGTCCCAGTGCGCCTTGGGGATCACGTGGGGCACGCCGCCGTCCTCCAGCTGCTCGCTGGCCAGGTCGGCCAGCCATTTTGTGAAAAAGCGCTCCACGTCGAAAAGATAGCTCGCCGTGCGGCAGAAAATCTGGGCGTCCCCCGTCCAGCCCATGCGCTCGTCCCGCTGGGGGCAGTCGGTGGGCACGTCGAGGAAGTTGCTCTTTTGGCCCCATACGATATTTTCGAACAGCCGGTTGAGCAGGGGCTCGGAGCACTCGAAGCGCCCGGTGCGCTTCATCTCGGAGTGGACGACGATCGCCGTGAAATCCTCCGGCTTGATCTCGCAGGGCCAGTTCTCCGGCTGAATATAGCGGAAGCCCATAAAGCAGAATTTTGGCTTAAAGACATGCTCGTTTCCGTCGCAGGTGAATTCCACCTGCTGCTTCGCGCCGCGCAGGTTCGCTGTATAGAAATTCCCCTCGGCGTCGAGCACCTCCGCGTGGCGCAGGGTGCCCTTCGCGCCCGCGGGGCCCTGGATGCGGAACTCTACATAGCCCGTAAGGTTCTGGCCAAAATCCAGCACCGTTTTGCCTTCGGGCGTGACCAGCACCTGCCGCAC
>WRMQ01000107.1 GCA_009777055.1 Oscillospiraceae bacterium | reverse complement strand
GCCGAAACGCGGGCGCTCTTGCGCTGCAGGGCACGCGGCGGTGGCTGCCAGTCCGCCACAGCCATCTCGGGCAGGGTCAGCGTTATCCGCTCGGCGGCGGAGGTTGTGTCCCGCGTGGCTTCCGGTTCATCGGGCAGGGCGGATGTCAGGCCGAACACGGACCAGAGCGCCATGCCTATTCCGGCAATCAGCACGATCAGGCTGATCACAAAGAGAAAATTCCATTTGCGCGTCAACGTGTGCACTCCTTACTTCCATAAAATACCAATAATACGTCTATTTTTGACCGTAATCATTATAGCACGACAAAGCGGAATACACAACACTTTTTCAACATAAGAAATCAAATATTTGAAGATTTTGCTGCATTATGACTGTATTTGCGGCTATTTGTGCCATAATATTGCAGATATTGCCAATTAATCAATCACGACAAAGCAATGCCGCTTCATCGTGATCGCTTGATAATAGATATATAATACTAAAACAAATAAAAACAACAATATATTCATGATAATAAACTTCTTGCGTAATGGATGGCTTTTTGCCGGCGGGCGCACACAGTGCGCCCCTACTATGAATTCTGCCCCAGTTTGATATCAATTTAATTGAATACTAAAACAGCTTTTCCAGATGCTCTTTCTCCCGCTTTGCCGCCTTCGAAAGGCTCTCCCCCGCAAGGCTGTTGAAGGAGAACAGCGCCAGACCATAATAAGCGGGTAATTTGCGAATCATCTCAAGCTGCTCCGCGATCATACGGTTGTTCCCAAGCCATTCGCCGCTGCCGGCGCCCGCGTACGCATCCTCCAGGCCCGCTTTATAAAGCCCCAGGCCAAAAATCAGCTTCACCGGCTCTTTTGCGTTGGCTTCCGCCTCAGCAACGAGCGCCGCCCAGCGCCGCGCCCAGCGCTCAAAGGGCATGGACTGGTTCTCAAAGCCGAAGTAGAGTTGCGGGATGATCCAGTCGGCGAAGCCGGGCTCACGTGTCCAGCGCTCCAGGTCGGCATACATGTCCGCGTAATTCTTTTCGATATTGGCGGCGGGGCTGATGCTTACAACCGCGTCCGGCCGGATCCGCTTTGTCTCCCGGTACAGCCCGGCCACGAACTGGCTGACCATCTCCCGCCGCCAGTCGCCCAGCGCGAGGCCGCCGCCGCGCTTCCGGTAGCTTTCATATTGGGCCGCGTCGAAAGCGGCGTCTTTTGTGGGGTAAAAGTAGTCGTCGATATGAATGCCGGCAAGCGCGTAGTTCTCCAGCAGTTCCCGTACACCGGCATAAACCAGGGCATGCACCTCCGGCAAAGCGGGATTCCAGTACCAGCGGCCATCCGCCTGCCGGGCCCAGCCGTCGTCCGCTTCGATGTGGGGCAGAATAGGGTGCCCCGGCGCGAGCTTGGAGGCGTCCGCGCTCCGCGAGGCGCGGAAGGGGTTGATCCACGCGTGTATGGCGAGGCCGTGCTCCTGACCCAGCCGCAGCAGAACCGCCAGGGGGTCGAAGCCGGGATCCACCCCCTGCTTTCCGCCGAAGATATCCGACCAGGGGAAAAGCGCTGAGGGATAAATAGCGTCCGCGAAGGGCCGTACCTGCACAAACACCGTATTGATCCCAAAATCGGCCAATTCCCTGAAGCCTTTGCCGAAGCGCTCCCGGAACGCCGCTTCGGTGCCGCCTGCCGGCGCGGCCAATTCAAAATAGCACAGCCACACGGCGCGGACCTCGTCCTCCGGCCGTGTGGCTTTTTTGGGGCCCTGCGCTTCGCCGCAGGAGCAGCAAAGAAGCAGCACGGCAATCAAGCAAAGTGCTGTCATTTGTTTTAGAATTTTTTTCACAACAGTTCCTCGAAGCTCAAGATATGGTAGTCCGCAAAGCGCGCCATCTCGTCCCAGTTTTGCCGGGAAAGAGGCTCGCGCACCGCGCAGCAGGCCATTCCCGCCGCGCGAATGCCATGCAGGGACTTTTGAATGTCGTCAAACACCAGGCATTCCGCCGGGGGAACCCTCCCCAGCTTTTGCGCAGTTAGCAGATAGATGTCGGGATAGGCCTTGCCCCGCGTGACCTCGTCCGCCGAGGTCAGCGCGCCGAACCAATCAATGATCCCGTTGCTGCTCAGCACAGCCGCAAGCACATGGGTGGTGAGACTCGTGGAAACCCCCAGCGCCACGCCCCGCGCCCGCAGTGCCGCGAGATATTCGCGCGCGCCCGGCTTGAGGCCCACGTCGTCGCGGTAGTGCCGGAAGCTGCGCTCGTTCCATTCCGCCATGAGCTTTTCGGGGCTTTCGGGCAGCGCGAAGCGCGCGATGGTGTATTCCGCGATTTCCCGGAAGGTCATGGCCCCAATCTCATCCGCGTAATCCTCCGGCAGCGCAAGCCCCCGCGCGGCGAAGAACTCCACATCCACCTGGTGCCAGACCCACATGGAATCCAGCAGCGTGCCATCCAGATCGAAAATGGCGGCGGCGTAAGGAAATCGCGCCGGGAAAAGCTTCTGATACATACGATCCCCCAATCGGTTGATTAGGGGATTAGTATAGCATTAACGGGTAATTTTGTCAACTTTGCCCCCGGGCGTCCGTAGCCGCTCAATCCTCCTCCATCCGGTATTTTTCCCTGGTCGCCAGCCCGCCCCGGATATGGCGCTGGGATTTATTGATGTCCAGCACCGTGCGCACCTGGGCATAAAGCTGCGGCTGAATGCTCCGCAGACGTTCGCTGACATCCATATGTACGGTAGATTTCGATATGCCGTACTTCTTGGCCGCCGCGCGCACCGTTGCCTGATTCTCCACAATATAGGAACCCAGTTCCACCGCGCGTTCCTCAACAATACCTTTCACAGCTGCTCCTCCATCTCTTGATCAAACTAGAGCCAATCCATAACTATGCGGAGCGCGGTGGAAATATACGGACAATTTTGTGACGATTCGATAATTCCCATTTACTTTTCAGCGGCAATATGCTATACTACTTTCTGTTCGTATCTTGTCAATGAAGGGACCGATATTATGCCGAAGATGGATGAAAAAACCCTGGCCGCGTCAAAGGTTGTGCCCTCCGCGCGTCAATTGGCCTGGCAGGAGCTGGAATTTTATGCCTTCGTGCATTTTGGAATCAATACATTCACCGGCAGCGAGTGGGGCAGCGGCGGGGAGGATCCCGCGCTGTTTCATCCCGGGAAGCTCGACTGCAATCAGTGGGCAAAGGCTATCCGGGCCGCGGGCATGCGGGGCATGATCCTCACGGCCAAGCACCACGACGGCTTCTGCCTCTGGCCCACGGAAACGACGAAGCATTCCGTGGCCGCGAGCCCCTGGAAGGGCGGCAGCGGCGACGTGGTGCGGGAGGCCGCTGAGGCCTGCCGGGCCGCCGGCATCAGGTTCGGCCTTTATCTTTCCCCCTGGGACCGGCACGAGCCGACGTATGGGGAAGGGGAGGCCTACAACGATTTCTACAAGCGCCAGCTGCGGGAGCTCCTGACGAATTACGGCGCGCTTTTCTGCCTGTGGTTCGACGGCGCCTGCGGCGAGGGCAAAAACGGCCGGAGGCAGGACTATGACTGGGAGGGCTATTACGAGCTGGTCCGCGCGCTGCAGCCAGACGCCGTGATCGCCAACCGCGGGCCGGATGTCCGCTGGGTGGGCAATGAGGCCGGCCTTAGCCGCTCCAGCGAATGGAGCGTGGTGCCCTGGTATATGAGCCGCGATGATAAAATTCCGAAGAATATCAGCCCCAGCCACTGGGATCTGGGCAGCCGCAAGGTGGCGCGGAAGACAGAGCACATGATCTGGTATCCCGCCGAAGCGGATGTGAGTATCCGCAAGGGCTGGTTCTATCACGAGAAAGAAGATGTCACTGTCAAAGCGCCGGGGCAGCTGGTGGAGCTCTACTACAAAAATGTGGGGAGAAACACGGCGCTGCTGCTGAATATTCCGCCCAACACCGAGGGCCTTTTCGCCAAAAGAGACGTGGAAGCCCTGTGCACCCTGGGCGCGCAGCTGCGCATTGACTTCAGGGAGGATCTGGCGGAGGGCTCTGAGGTCACCGACTCCTGCCGGCTGGACGACGAACACGCCGGCGTCAACGTGCTTGACCCGTCGAAGGACCGCTATTGGCACACCGGGCCCTTTGGGAAAAACGCGGAGCTGGTGATTGACCTGGGGGACGACTACGACATCAACAAGGTAGTGCTGCGGGAGCACATTCGCACCGGGCAGCAGATTGAGAAATTCAGCCTGTGGATCGACGAGAACACCGCCGCCGACGGCAAATCCAAATGGATCCGCGTGTGCAAGGACGGCACGGTCATCGGCCACAAGCGCATCGTCCGTTTCCGCGAGCAGCGCATCCGGCGGATCAAGCTGGTCATCGAAAAAACGCGGGGCTTCGCGGCGATTGAGAAGCTGGAATGCTATTGAGGTCAAAACAGACAAACGCAGGCGCAGAATGGCGTTTCTAAGTGCGGCGTGGCAATGCCGCGCCCTCTAGGGAGTATGGCCAATGGCCTTTGAGATCGGAGGAAAAGACCATTTCAGGATCAGTTGACCCGCCCAGTCGCAAAAAGGGTACGATAGAAGACAAAGATTACAGCAGAAACGGCGCTTTTTTTGTAACCATCTGCACAAAGGATCGTACTGAATTCTTTGGTAAGATTCATGACGACCAAATGATTCTTTCAGAATTAGGAACCATTGCTGAAGAGTTTGCAAACAAGATAGAAGACATCTATGATTCAGTACTGTTAGATGCTTTTATATTAATGCCAAATCATGTGCATCTGCTGATCGTTTTGCTTAGTGAGCGTAATAATCCCGAAATTCAAAGAATTATTAACCAGTACAAGGGCGCCGTGTCGAAAAAAGCCGGTTTTCCACTTTGGCAAAATCGCTACCACTCACATGTGATTTACAGCGGAAGCGAATATAGAAGAATTCGAAGGTACATTAATACAAATCCCAAACGATGGGGTAACGATTGCATCAAAAACGGCCATTGGCCGAATTCCTAGAGGGCGCGGCATTGCCACGCCGCACCCCAAAGACAAGACAAGACAAATCAAACAAGAGGTGCATATATGCTAGTCAAAGATTTTACCCCATGCCGCGAGCTCCCCGTGGTGCCCCTGCGGGGCCTCGTGGTGTTTCCGGAATCCCGGGTGCATTTTGAAATCAGCCGTCAAAGCTCCATCGCGGCGCTTAAGAGCGCCATGAAGGAGCAGCAGGAGATCTTTCTGGTGGCGCAAAAGGATCTGCTCACCGAAAATCCGGAAATGCACCAGCTGCACGCTGTTGGCGTGGTGGCTACGGTGCGGCAGGTGCTCAAGGGCAGCGGCGGCGAGGGGGCCCGGGTTTATGTGGAGGGCCAGTGCCGCGCGCAGCTGCGGGAGCTGGTGCAGACAAAGCCCTATCTGCGGGCTATAGTGGGCATCAAGGCCGAGCGCTCCGCGGACGAGGCGGACCGAAGCCTGGAAAAGGCGCTGATCCGGCAGGCGAAGCAGCTCTTCGACCGCTGCGCGCGCTTCATCACCCTGCCGCCGGACATTCCCCTGACGGTGCTTTCCACCCGTTCCGCCGGGCGGCTGTCGAACTATATCGCGGACAGCCTGCCCCTGCCATTTGAGGAGAAACAGAGCGTGCTCGAGGAGACGAATGTCCTCGACCGGCTGCGCCTGCTGTGTGTCCTGCTCGCCAAGGAGCATGAGCTGCAATTGATCGAGGAGAAGATCCAGGAGCAGGTACATCAGTCCATGGAGCAAAGCCAGCGGGAAAATTTTCTCCGGGCCCAGCGGCACGCGATTTCCACGGAGCTGGGGGAGGCCGACGGCCCCCTGGAGGAGGCCAACGAATACCGGGAAAAAATCGCGAAGCTGCGCTTTGACGCCGAGGCGGAGCAGAAGCTGCTCAAGGACTGCGTCCGGCTGGAGCGCATGCAGCCCCAGTCGCCGGAGAGCACCATCCTCAGCACTTATCTGGAAACTGTGCTGGCGCTGCCCTGGAACATCCTGACCAAGGACCGTCTAAACATAGACCGTGCGCGCCAAAAGCTGGAGCGCGACCACTATGGCCTGGACGAGGTGAAGGAGCGCGTTTTGCAGATGCTGGCCGTGCGCCGCCTGGCGCCGGATATGACCGGTCAAATTCTCTGCCTGGTGGGCCCTCCGGGCGTAGGCAAGACCTCCATCGTGCGCTCGGTGGCGGAGGCCATGGGCCGCAAATTCGCCCGCATCTCCCTGGGCGGCATCCGCGACGAGGCCGAGATCCGCGGTCACCGCAAAACCTATGTGGGGGCCATGCCCGGGCGTATTCTCAACGCGGTGCAGCAGGCGGGCTCCTGTAACCCGGTGCTGCTGCTGGACGAAATCGACAAGCTGTGCAGCGACCTGCGGGGCGACCCGGCCTCCGCGCTGCTGGAGGTCATGGACGGCGAACAGAACGCCTCCTTCCGCGACCACTACCTGGAGCTGCCCTTCGACCTGAGCCGCGTGCTCTTCGTCACCACGGCCAATGATCAGATGGATATCCCCAAGCCCCTGCTGGACCGCATGGAGGTCATTGAGCTGCCCAGCTACACCCGGGAGGAGAAATTCCAGATCGGAAAACGGCATTTGCTGCCCAAGCAGCTTGCGAGGCACGGCCTGAAGAAATCCCAGCTGCGGCTGAGCGACGACGCCATACGGGAGGTC
>WRMQ01000106.1 GCA_009777055.1 Oscillospiraceae bacterium | reverse complement strand
CAAAGGGGGCTTTAGGAGAGCAAAGCGAAGGCCGCAAAAGCCTCCTTTGAAAGCAAAGGAGGTGCCCCGAAGGGGCGGAGGAATTTTGCGCGCGAGCGCATGTGCCCTGGATCGTCCCGCTTCGCCGCGGGAAAAGAACAACGTATCACTGCGATTATCTAAAAAAGAGCCTTATTTTTATATTCAAAGCTTTATTCTAAATCACACTTTATTTTTTACTATAAATTCTTGACCCCCCTACGCGGTCGGCGCGCCGATTCGGTGCCCGAACTGCACCAGAAGCCGCTGAATGCGGTCGGCGGGGGTGAGCAGGCGGCTCAGGGACATGTCGTGGTTGAGGGTGTCGATGAGATAGGACATATATTTCGCCATGCGCACGCTGATATACCATTCCCGCTCCATGAGCTCGGGGGGGGCATACATGCAGTCGGCGGTAAAGATCTTGTCGAAAATCCCCTGCTCGTAGGCCTTGTCGAAGCGCGCCAGGCCCGACGAGAACAGCCCGAAGCTGGCGCAGCAGAAGACCCGCTGTGCGCCGCGCTCCTTGAGCTGCCGGCACACGTCGATCATCGAGTCGCCGGAGGAGATCATGTCGTCCACAACAACGACATCCTTGCCTTCGATGTTGGCGCCCAGAAACTCATGGGCGATGATGGGGTTGCGGCCATTGACGATCACGGAATAATCCCGGCGCTTGTAGAACATGCCGATATCCACGCCGAGCATGTTGGAGTAGAAGATGCAGCGGCTCATGCCGCCCTCGTCGGGGGAAATGACCATCAGATGGTCCTTGTCCAGCTGCAGGTCGGGCACGGCCTTGACCAGGGATTTGAGCATCTGGTAGATGGTCGGCACGTTCTCGAAGCCGCACAGGTGGATGGCGTTTTGCACCCGGGGGTCGTGAGCGTCGAAGGTGATGATATTCTTCACGCCCAGGCTCACCAGCTCCTGCAGCGCCATGGCGCAGTCCAGAGACTCCCTGCTGCTGCGGCGGTGCTGGCGGCCCTCATAGAGCATGGGCATGATCACGGTGAGGCGGCGCTCCTTGCCCGCCGCAGCGCTGATGGCCCGCTTGAGGTTCGCGAAGTGCTCATCCGGGCTGGTGGGGTAGCGCATGCCGTACATCTCGTATTCCACGCCGTAGTTGAAGCAGTCGCACAGGATAAACAAATCATAGCCGCGCACGCTCTGGCTGAGGGTTCCCTTGCCCTCGCCGGTGCTGAAGCGCGGAAAATCCGCTTTGATCATGTAGCTGTCCTTGATGTAGTGGTGCAGAAAATCATCCTTGGGCAGCTTGTCCGCGTACTCCCTGCGCCACTGGACAATGTAGGAATCGATGCGCTTGGCAATGACCTCGGTGCCCGGCAGGGCGATGATGCCCAGCATGCCCACCGGAATCGCGTCCTGGTAATTCCCCGGCAAATCATTTTGCATGATGACTCTTCCCCTTTTTTTCTCGTATCAGTATTTATTTTATCTCTACTCCAGAATTTCCGCGAAGGCGCCGGGCTGCACCGCGCCGGCGTTGGCCTCGTCGGTATCGATGTGTAAGGCCAGGGCAAAGCTGATGTTGACGCGCACGATCACGTCGTCATAGATGATGGTGCGCTCGGGGTTTTCGTACTTCAAGCACACAACCTGCCTGTCCTGCAGGTTCCATTCCTCGGCCTGCTTCGGCGTGATGTGCACGTGGCGCTTGGCGGCGATGACGCCCTCCTCCAGCGTGACGGAGCCCTTGGGGCCAATTAGGGTACAGCCGCAGCTGCCCTCGATATCGCCGCTTTCCCGCACGGGGGCCCTGGCGCCGATGTTGCGGGCGTCGGTGAGGGATACCTCCACCTGGGTTTTGCCGCGCACCGGCCCGAGGATCGACACCGCGGGCAGCTTGCCCTTGGGGCCTTCCACGCGCAGGCGCTCCATGCAGGCGTACTGCCCGGGCTGCGACAGGTTTTTGATGGGGATGAGCTCATGGCCTTCGCCGTAGAGGATATCCAGATCCTCGCGGGATACGTGCACATGGCGCGCGGAGGTCTCAACGGGAACCATTTTTTTGGACATAGTAAATTCTCCTTTTCTCTCATTAAACTTCTTGCGAAATGGGTGGCTTTTTGCCAGCGGGCGACCGCAGGTCGCCTCTACTATGAATTCTGCCCCGGTTTGATATCGATCCATCACGGAGGATCATCGTAGGGGCGCACTGTGTGCGCCCGCTGGCAAAAAACATCAATTCCGCAAGAGGTCTATTGCTTTTAAAAATTTTGATTTATATATATGTTCTTTCGCAGATTTCCCTGATTTTCGCCTGCAGCGCGAGAAAATCCTCCAGGGCGTCGGGCTTTTGGCGGGGATTGCGCAGCAGAGCCGCCGGGTGAAAGGTGCCCATGCGCAAAATGCCGTTGGCCTCATAAAAACGCCCGTGCTCCTGCGTCACCCGAAAGTCCGCGCGGATGATCCGCTGGGCGGAGATACGGCCCAGGCAGACAAGGATCTTTGGCCGCATCAGCCTCACCTGCTCCCTGAGCCAGCGCATACATAGATCCTGCTCCCCGGGCTTGGGGTCGCGGTTGCCCGGCGGACGGCATTTCACCATGTTCGCGATGTATATATTCGTTTTGCGGCTTAGCTCCACAGCGGCCAGATATTGGTCCAGCAGCTTGCCGGAGCGCCCCACGAAGGGCTCGCCCAGCTCATCCTCCCTCTCGCCGGGGCCCTCGCCGATGAACAGCACCTCCGCCTCGGGATTCCCGACGCCGAAAACGAGATTTTTCCTGGTTTCGCCCAATTCACATTCCATGCAGCCCTTGCATGCCAGCTCCAATTCCTGCCAGGTCAAAACGCTTGGCCCTCCTTACTTGATGTAGCCGTCCAGCGGCTCCTCGTACGCGGGCAAAAACTCCGCCAGAAAGCAGTCCACTTCGGGCAGCTTCATGGACGAAAGCGCCGCGCGGATGCTGTGCTGCGCCAGGCGGAACTCCCGGTTGCCGAATTTTTGCTCCTCCATGCACTTGATCAGCGCGCTGAGCTTGTCCGCTGCCTTGACATAGGCCCACAGGGCCTCTTCGCCCGGTTCCGGAACGAGGAGCGGGCGGTAGCTTTCCCGCAGATCCTCCGGCAGGAGGGCCAGCAGCGACTCGCAGGCGCTTTCCTCCACCTGGCGGTAGGCGTCGCGCACCCGCTCGCTGTGGTATTTTACGGGCGTGGGCATATCCCCTGTAAGCACCTCGGGCACGTCGTGAAAAAGGGCCAGGGTCGCCGCGCGCTCCGCGGAGAGTTTTTTGCCTTCCCCGAAGCGTTCGTTGCGCAGCGTCACCAGGCAGTGGGCCAGCAGCGCGGTTTCGAGGCTGTGCTCACTGATGTTTTCCTGGCAGGCGTTGCGCATCAGCGCCCAGCGGGAGATATATTTCATGCGGGACAAAAGCGCGAAGAAAGGGGACTGCTGCATCAAAAAAACGCTCCTGAAAAAATAATAATAGATGACGCTTTAAATTAAGCATTTTAAATTAAGCGTTGTCGATGGACAGGTCATGCACGCCGGAAAGGCTCAGGATACTTTCGCGCACCAGGGCCAGCTCCTCGTCGGTGTGGGTGTACACATAGAGCTTCAGCACGGTTTCCGTTTCGTCACTGAAGCTTGTGGCGGCGGCGTCGTTCGCGAAGAGGATCTGCATGCTCAGCAGCTTCGCGCCGCAATTGCGCAGCGTGACCACCACCTGCTCCGATATGGTGTCCACATCGCTGACGCCGAGGTAGATCGTGTGCTCCCGGTGATGGCGCACATTCACACGCTTCAGGCCGGTGAGGGTAACGACGATCACCAGTGTGCCCATCAGCGCGCCGGCCCAAAATCCGATGCCCACCGCCAGCCCGATGCACGACACCGCCCAAAGGCTGGCCGCCGTGGTCAATCCTTTTACGCTGAAGCCCTCCCGCAGGATGGTGCCCGCGCCCAAAAAACCGATGCCGCTGATCACCTGCGCGCCCAGCCGCGCCGGATCTCCGCTGCCGTATTCCGTGAGAATGAAGGCGGAGGTACACATGACCAGCGCCGCGCCGACGGCCACGAGGATATGCGTGCGCAGCCCGGCCGCGCGGTGGGAATGCGCGCGCTCGAAGCCGATCACGCCGCCCAGCAGGGCGGCCAGCGCCAGCCTTACCGCGACCCGCAGGGCCATTTGCACATTCGTATCCGCCCAGATAATGGAAAATATTTGCTGAATCGCCTGCATAGTATGTACCTCCATACGCTCACCTATATATGGTACCACACTTGCGAAAATTTTGCAAGGGCCGGGGGGCGTTTTTTGAAAATAAGATTGCATTTACCCTATACTATGTTGCCGGCTGCAGGGATATATTAATCCAAGCAATCGGCACGCGGCTATATCCGCCCCGTGAGCAGCTCCGCGTGCCTGCAGGCCCGGCTTTGGTGAATATACGGCAGCGCCGGGAACGCGGGAACGACCAGCAGGCACAGCAGCAGCAGGGGCAAAAAGCCGCAGTGAAAACGAAAGAGCTCCCCGCAGTGGCCCTCGGTGCGGGCGGCGCTCAGGCGCAGGACGTTTTTGAGCTTGCTCCGGGGCTGCTTGGACAGAATCGCCGGGACCAGGGCATAGCGCTGCGCGGTGGCGATATAGAAGCAAAGGCCAAGCAGCAGCAGCGCCCCGCCGCCGATGACCGCGCTGAGGAACAGCGCCAGGTTCAGCTCCCCGCCGCGCGCCTGGAGCAAGGTGCCCACCAGCAAAAAGGCGCCCGGCAGGAGATATACCGCGGCCCAGAGGAGCTTGCGCAGCGCGACGGCCAGCAAAAAACGGGCGGCCTTGAAGGCCCATCTCGGCTGCAGCCAAAAGAGAACGCGTGAGCGGCTGCGCTTTCTGCCCTCCGCGGCCCCGAAGAACCAGGCCTCGCGGCCCATGCGCAAAGCGGAGCAGGGCAGCAGCGCCAGCAGCGCCAGCAGCGCCGCCCCCGCGGCCCTGCCCCAGCGCAGGCCCATTTCCGCGGCGGGGGTCTGCGGCAGGGCGGCCACGGCGGTGTCCGCCGCGAAATCCAGCAGCAGCGGCAAAAATCCCATGGCGCACATCACCGCGAAGCCCAGCAGAAGCAAGCCCGCCGCCGGGGCGTATTGCCCGCGCATAAGCTGCCTGGCCCAGGCCCTGGTGGCTTTGTTTTGCCGGTATCGGGATGGCTTGCCGGGCTCTCTTTTCCGCATGTCGGGCCTCCTTAAAAATAAATAGAAAAAATAAAAAAACAGCACGCTGCCTATCACAGGTAGTATGCTGTCTTTTGGTTTGTTCTATACGGGCTTACGTTTCCCGTATCGCCTGAGGTTCTTTCAAATCCCGGTTCACCGCGCAAATGACGCCCCGCACCGCGGCGCGGTTGATATTGTGGCTCACGCCCACGCCGAAAAGGGTCTTGCCCGCGGGGGATTTCACCTGGATATACGCCACGCCCACCGCGTCGGAGCCCATGGACACCGCGTGCTCGGCGTAATCCACAAACTCGTAGCCGCCCAGGCCCGCGCCGTTGAGGGCGCCGCAGGCCGCGCTGATGGGGCCGTTGCCCTCGCCGGAAATCTCCAGGGGGGCTTCGCCGCTGCGCACAAGGCTGCCGCTGAAGCGCACGCGGTTGTCCGCCCCGGGCACCTCGATGTCGGTGAACTTTAGCTTGTGCAGGCTGTAAAGGCCCTGGAATTCAAGATACTCCCGCCGAAAGATGTCCATGACCTCCTCCGGCGCGATTTCGCGCGCGGCCTCGTCGCAGTAGGCCTTCACCGCCCTGCCGAATTCCGGGTGCATGGCCTTGGGCAGGCGGTAGCCGAACACCCGCTCCATGATATAGGCCGCCCCGCCCTTGCCGGACTGGCTGTTGATGCGCACCACCGGCTCATACTGCCGCCCCACATCCGCCGGGTCGATGGGCAGGTAGGGAATCTCCCAATAATCGCCGCCGTGCTGGTTCATCCAGGTCTGGCCCTTGTTGATGGCGTCCTGGTGGGAGCCGGAAAAGGCCGTGAACACCAGATCCCCCGCGTAGGGATGCCGCTCGTGGACATGCAGCTTGGTCGCCCGCTCATAGAAGCGCCGGATCCGCCCCAGATCGCTGAAATCCAGCGCGGGATCCACCGCCTGGGTGTAGAGGTTCATGGCCATGACCACCAGATCACAGTTGCCGGTGCGCTCCCCGTTGCCGAAGAGTGTGCCCTCCAGACGGTCGGCTCCCGCCAGCAGGCCCAGCTCCGCCGCGGCCGTGGCGGTGCCCCGGTCGTTGTGGGGGTGCAGGCTGATGATGGCGTGCTCCCGGTTGGGCAGGCGGTCGCAGAAGTCCTCCACCAGATCGGCGAACTGGTTCGGCAGGCAGTTTTCCACCGTGGAGGGCAGGTTCAGGATAACCCGGTTCCCCGGCCCGGCGCCCAGCTCCTCCATCACGCGCCGGCAGATCCAAACGGCGTTTTCGGGCTCCGTGCCCATATAGCTTTCGGGGGAGTACTCAAAGCGCAGATTTTCCCCTATGCGCAGTGCTCCCGCGGAACGGGCGGCAAATTCGTCCCCCAGCTGCCGGATCAGCCGCGCGCCGTTCACGGCGATATCCACAATGCCCTCCATGTCTGTCTGAAAAACGACCTTTCGCTGCAAGGCCGACGTGGAGTTGTAAAAATGCACGATCACGTTTTTCGCGCCCTCAATGGCCTCGAAGGTGCGGCGGATCAGGGGCTCGCGCGCCTGCACCAGCACCTGGATGGGCCCGTCGGGGGGAATATGCCCGCCCTCGATGAGCGCCCGCCGGATTTCGTAT
>WRMQ01000105.1 GCA_009777055.1 Oscillospiraceae bacterium | reverse complement strand
CTCCTTGCACTGCGCCGGCGTCGTCCCCCCAACGTAGTTGTTCCCATCCGTCGTGCTGATGTACGCCGCAGACAGCGCCTCCCCCGATTCCGCGCATGTGTTGCAGATGTGGTGGACTGTGAGGGTGGGCAGGGGCTGCGCCACTGCCGCCGGCAGGGCGGCCACCGCGCTTTGCAGATTGGTCAGCGCGCTTGTGATGTTTTCGCCGTTTGCCCCGTAAGCCGGGTTGCCCAGGGCCTTTCCGGCCTCCGCCATGGCGTTTTGATAATTCGTCAAAACCGAGCCGGCAGCTGCGTCAGCCTGGAAGCTCCGGTTTGCCGCGTCCTGGTACGCCGCGCGCAGCTGCGCCTTGTTTTGCACCCGCACATTCAGCTCAACCCCGGCAAAGGCCTTTCTGTAGTCGTTGTTGCTGTCCGGGGCGTTACCATCTTTCCGGATAAAGGATTCCGCGAAAATCGTGTAGGTCTGCGTATCCGTGCCTGTGCCGGTATAGGCCGTCAGCGGCTTGAGCACCGGCTGGGCGTAAAAGCCCGTCGGATTCATGCCCTGATCCCAGCCATAAATCCAGTTGTCACGATATCTTTGATATCCGCCCATCAGGGCATAAGCGGAGGTAATTGAGCCACCCTGCCCCGTGGCATTCACATCCGAGATGGTAACCGCACCGTCGGCGATGTTGACGCGCAAATAAGAGTGATAGTTATCGTTGACAAAGGGGATGGCCGCGCTGAATTCCAGCCAGGGGACCTCCCTCAGGTTCTGGTAACGGGAATAGTCCACGTATACGTCCACATTGGTCTTGATGGCGGTAGCTCTGAGATTCCAGATACTGGTCTGCACATGAAGAGAATAATACTGTGTAGAGTTATTAGTCCCGCCATTGGCCCACTCGTTTTCGCCGCTGGCGTATTGGAGCTCATTGGTATAGCCATTATTGAGATAAGACTTGAACCCTCCCCCAACCGCGGTATGGCTGGAAAAAAGGGAGACGCCGCGCAGCATGGAATAATTTCCGCGGTCCCTTTTCCAGTGATTTGCCCAGATTAAGGGAATGGCCCCGTCTGTCACCGTGCTGTTGCCCGAATTTTTCTTGCTGCTCGAATTGTTCGTAATTCTGTGCCAGCCGCTCAGCGTGAACCATGCCCCAATCCGGGTGTTGTCAGTGGTGCTGGAAGTCGCGCCGGCCTGGGTATAGAGAATTGAAGGGTCGTAGACATAGGTGTAGCTCGTCTGGGTATAGGTCACGCCATTGATCACGTAGGTCAGCGTCCAGGTGAGCACATGGTCCGTTTTCGCCTGCGTGTTGGTGATGGAAATATTGCCGTTCTCTTTCCAGAGCTCGGTGATTCTCGTTGTGCCCGAATAATTCGGGTTCGTGAAGCCGCCGGTGCCCGACAGGCTCAGCGAAACCGAGCTCGCCCCCGGCACGCGGACATCCACGATGCCGCCGACCGCCGCGCTGTTCTTATAGAGCTTCGAGGAGCTGCCGGAGGTATGGCCCAGATAGAAATCCACCGTGGTGCTGGTCTGGGTCGTGCCGCTGAAATACCCCGAATTGTTGTTGCGGGGGTCGCCGCTGAGCTGCGTGGTGTGCGGGGTCAGGTAGACCGTTTCCGGCACGTTGAAGACAAACTCCTCGTTCCGGTCGGGCGTGACGCGCTGCAGCTGGGCATAGGCATTCTCCAGGGCGGTGATGTAAGCCCCGGCGTTGACGCTGCCATTCAAATCAATATCAGGCCGGTTGAGCACCCAGCACAGATCGTACCAGGCGTTCTGGTAGGCCGCCCAATGGGTGCCCGCGTTGGAATACAGCGCGCTTTGGTTTTTCGCGTAGTCCTTGATATGCCCGCGCACATAGTCGCGGAGCAGGCCCTTGTCATACTTGTTGTAGCTCAGGGTCAGATATATCCGCGAGGCGGTCATGTCGCTGGAGGTAGCGCTGGTGTAGCTGCAGTCATGGAACATGGGGTTGGGGTCGTAGGAGGTTGGAATCCGGTTGTCGGCCGCGTTCACCGTGATACCGCCGCTGATGGCCGAATTGCCCCAGCGGCCGCCGATCAGGTTGTTGTTACAATACCCGGTCGAGGCTCCCAAATAAAGAATGTCGTTGTTGCTGCTGCTGGCGCCGAGCCCCCTGTTGTAGCCCGAGTTAGTCAGCGCGTTCAGGCCGAAGGTAAGGGAGGCCGAGCTGCCTGTTGACGGAACAACCGCCCGGTTGCCGTTTTCGTAGGGCTGCTGCGTCCAGCTGATATAGTTCACCGAGCTGGTGCAGGGCCTGTTGGTGCCGGGATTGTCTTCATAGGACGAGGTCTTTGAGGCGTATACCTTCAGGTTCGGGATCTGGTCGTAGTACTTGTACCTGGATGTATCGACATACAGGCTCGGGGTCGAGGACGAGGCCTTGATGCCCTCTATCTCATAATAATTGTTTACAGACGAGTAGCCATTGCCGCCGTTGTTGCCGTCGCTGAGGGTAGGATTGTTGTTCACCGTGGTGGTTCCGGTGCTGGTAAAGCTGAAGGCGTTCATGGTGCCGGCGCCGTTACGCACAACCTGCCGCAATATCAGGCTTTCTCTGGACGAAACATAGCTGTGCAGGCTTTCCCAGGTGTTGCAGCCTCCGGAAATATCCTGGCCCGCGAGATAAAAATTCCCCACGGGGTTGTTGTGCAGGCCGTTGACCCAGATCAGGCTTGTTACGGCGCAGCCCGAGCCGCCGCGGCGGTTGCGGAACATCGCGCCGGCGGGGGTGTTGTTGGGCTTGTAGGCATAGGAGTATGCGTAGGCCGTGTACCAGATTCCGTTCACCAGGTAGTCGGCCTGCCAGCCGATCACCTGGTCCGCGGCGGATGTGGAGGCGTTGCCGATGCTGAAATAGATGAAGTTGCCGTTCCAGGTGTAGGGGTCGCCGCCGCTGGCGCCGAGGTCATTGTAAAAATTATCGGTGGTTCCATTGCCGGCGGAATCGTAATTGCCCGTAAAGCTGCTCGCCACAAGCTGAGAGCTCAGCGCGGCCTCATCGCTCCAGGAGATGCCGCCGGGCAGGCTGTACAGCTTGTTGACCCTGCGGCTGATCGTGACCGTCGCGTTGTACCGGACACTGATTTTCACCTTGCTGGCGTTTTCGCAGTAAAACCACACATCGCCGGAGCTGTTTTGGTGGGGATCCGCGCCCGAGCCGGGCTCGGTGTCAAGCAGGCCGAAGGAGGCCTGCCGGGCCGGGTCCTCCGGATCGACGATTTTGCTGTCGGCAAAATACTGCATCGTATTGTTGCCGGCATTGGGGTTGAGGTAAACCACCTCGGGCACGACGAAATAGACATCCTTTGGCGCTTCCCTTAATTCCGCCGACGCGCTGGCCGGAACGGACACAACGCCGCCGACGGCAAGCACGCCTGCCAGCAGAGCCAGCGAAAGCGTCAGGCTAAGCCCTCTTTTGATTGTTTTCATAGCTAAGTAACATCTCCTCCAAAAAATATCGAAAAATGGCGAAAATCGGGGCACACAGACTCAGCGTATACCCCTCCCCATACTATTTTAATGCAGCTGGCGGAAATAGTCAATAGGCCGCTTGGAATTTCTACTTTATTAACAAAGGAATCTCCCGTTTTTTGTTAATCCTGTTGCGAATTACGCGTCGCGCGCCCCGAATTGTTCCTCGTACCGCTCGATTGCCTCGCGCACGCGCTGCGTGGCCTCGCCGCGGTTCATCAGGCTCAGCACGCTGGTCTCCTTGCCCTCAAGGGTCTTGTACACCGAAAAGAAATGCCGCATCTCCTCGAAGATGTGCGCGGGCAGATCGTCGATGCTTTTATAGCGGTTGTAGCTCGGGTCGCCGTAGGGGATGGTGATGATTTTCTCATCTACGCTGCCGTCGTCGATCATGTCGAAGGCCCCGATGGGGTACACCTTCACCAGGGACATGGGCGCGATGGCCCCGGCGCATAACACGAGCACATCCAGGGGATCGCCGTCCTGGGCATAGGTGCGGGGGATGAAGCCGTAGCCCGCGGGATAATGGGTGGCGGTATAGAGCACCCGGTCAAGCATCAGCAAACCGGTTTCTTTATCCAGCTCATACTTCATCTTGCTGCCCTTCTGGACCTCGATGACGGCGACGAAGCTTTCGGGGGTGATTCTTTCTTTTGCTATGTCATGCCAGATGTTCATGATATTGGCTCCTTTACCGGCTTTATGATGCGGGCGCGTATCACACCCGGAACAGCAAATCCCCATAGGTCGGATACGGCCAAAGCTCCGCGGCGACGAGGGTCTCAAGGGCGTCGGCCCGCGTTCTGGCGTCGTTCATGAACGGCACCACCGTGTCGCCGATGTACCGCGCGGCCTCCGCGGTGTCCCCGATTTTGCGGGCTTGCTCCAGGGCCGCCTCCAGGGCGTTGGCGCTGGCATACAGGGCATCCGCCAGTGCGCTCACCGTTTGGGCCGTCTCCTCCTCATATCTCGCGGGCAGTTCGGTTTCCGCCTTCTTTCCCAGCTTGCGCATGTCCAGCGCGGCGCGGGAAAGCCGTGCCGCGAAGGCGGAGGCGGCGGGCAAAATCCCCGTGCGCGCCATGGAGATCATGGTCTGCGCTTCAATGGAAAGCACCTTGACGTAGTTGTCCAGCAGCACCTCGGTGCGGGACTCAATCTCCTTGCGGGTAAGCACGCCGTGCTTCGAAAGCAGCGCCACGTTCTTGTCGTCCATGTAGCGGGGCAGCGCCTCCGCTGTGGTGCGGTGGTTGTCCAGGCCACGCCGGGCGGCCTCGGCCGTCCACTCCTCTGTGTAGCTGTTTCCGTTGAAAATGATTCGTTTGTGCGCTTTATAGGTCTCCACGATCACCCTGCCGACCTCGGATTCGAAGTCCGCGGCGGCCTCCAGGCGGTCGGCGAACCGCATCAGAACCTCGGCCACGGCGGTGTTGAGCAGCATATTGGCGCAGGCGATGGACTGCGCCGAGCCAAGGGCGCGGAACTCAAACTTGTTGCCGGTGAAGGCAAAGGGGGCCGTGCGGTTGCGGTCGGTGTTGTCCTTGGGCAGGGGCGGCAGAACCCGCACGCCGGTTTTTAACACGCTGTGGCCGCTCTCGTGGAGCTCCCCGGCCTCCATGGCCTCCAGCACGGCGGTAAGCTCATCCCCCAAAAAGATGGACATGATCGCGGGCGGCGCCTCGAACGCTCCCAGGCGGTGATCGTTGCCCGCCGTGGCGCAGGAGATCCGCAGCAGGTCGGCGTATTCGTCCACCGCTTTGATGATCGCGGAAAGGAAGATCAAAAACTGCAGATTTTCCTGGGGGGATTCCCCGGGCTCCAGGAGGTTCTCGCCCAGATTTGTGCCCATGGACCAGTTGTTGTGCTTACCGGAGCCGTTCACCCCGGCGAAGGGCTTCTCGTGCAGCAGGCAGACGAGGTGATGCCGCTCGGCGACTTTTTTGAGCAGCTCCATCGTGAGCTGGTTCTGGTCGCAGGCGACGTTGGCGGTGGTGTATTCCGGGGCGATTTCGTGCTGGGCGGGAGCGACCTCGTTGTGCTCGGTCTTGCTGAGGATCCCCAGCGCCCAGAGCTCCCGGTCCAGATCCTTCATAAAGGCCTTCACGCGGGTCTTGATGGCTCCAAAATAATGATCCTCCAGCTCCTGCCCCTTGGGCGGCCTTGCGCCAAGAAGGGTGCGCCCCGTGAGCAGCAGATCGGGGCGCTTGTCCCGCAGGCCCCGGTCGATGAGAAAGTACTCCTGCTCCGCGCCCACGGTGGTGGTCACCTGCAGCGCCTCATGGTTGCCGAACAGGCGCAGAATGCGCAGGGCCTGCTTGTTGATCACCTGCATGGAGCGCAGCAGGGGGGTTTTTTTATCCAGCACCTCGCCGCTGTAGGAGCAAAACGCCGTGGGGATGCACAGGGTGTCCTCCTTGATGAAGGCGGGGGAGGTGGGATCCCAGGCGGTGTAGCCCCTGGCCTCGAAGGTGGCACGCAGCCCGCCGGAGGGGAAGCTCGAGGCGTCCGGCTCCCCCTGAATGAGGGCCTTGCCGGAGAATTCCATGAGCACCCTGCCCTCGCCCGGCTGCCTGTCGAGCGGGGTAAGAAAGCTGTCATGCTTTTCGGCGGTGATGCCGGTCATGGGCTGGAACCAATGGGTAAAGTGCGTGGCGCCGTTATCAATCGCCCAGTCCCGCATCGCGGTGGCTACGGCATTGGCGACCTCCGGGTTGAGCCGGGCGCCTGTTTTGATGGTCTTTTTCATCTCCCGGTAGACATCCTTGGGCAGGCGCTGCCGCATGACGGTGTCGCTGAAGACCTTCGAAGCGAATAATTCAGGTATGTTTGTCATTATATTTCGCCCTATTCTGATTTTCTGATGGAATAATCCCGGCACGACAACCGTACCGGGATAAACTGCGCATTGCAAATTCTTACGCCAGCAGCAGGGACTGCACTTCCTTGAGCGTCTCCTGCGCCTTGGCAACGCCCGCGCCCGCGCGGATGAACAGCGCGCTCAGCAGCGCCTGAAGATCCTCGGCGGCCAAAGCGGCAATGGCTTCCTCCGCGGGAGCCTCTTCCGCAGCGGCCTCGGCGGGCTCGGCAGCGGCGGCGGGCGGGGCTTCGGCGGCTTCGGCGGCTTTGGCAGCGGCGGCCCCTTCTTCCTCGGCCTTCTTCGCGCGCTTCACCTTCTTCTCCGCCAGCTCAATTTCGGCCAGAAGCTTGCGGTAGCCGTTTTGCATCAGCAGGTCCCGCAGGGCTTCCCCGGTGCATTCGCCCGGCGCGCTCACGACGCCTGTCAGATAAAAGGGATTGACATTGAGCACCTGC
>WRMQ01000104.1 GCA_009777055.1 Oscillospiraceae bacterium | reverse complement strand
AGTTTTCCCCGGCATAAGGCAAAACGCGAACCCAAAGACCAAATAAACAAAGGAGGAAACACAGGCCATGAAAAAATTCACCTGCCTGATCTGCGGCTATGTCCACGAGGGGGACAGCGCGCCCGGGAAGTGCCCTCAGTGCGGCGCGCCCGCGGAAAAATTCAAGGAACAGAGCGGCGATATGGTTTGGGCCGCCGAGCATGTGGTCGGCATCGCGAAGGGCGCCCCCCAGGATGTCATCGACGGGCTGCGCATGAACTTCACCGGCGAATGCACCGAGGTCGGCATGTACCTGGCGATGTCCCGCGCCGCCCACCGCGAGGGCTACCCCGAGGTGGGCTTGTATTGGGCGCAGGCCGCCTGGGAGGAAGCGGAGCACGCCGCCAGGTTTGCCGAGCTGCTGGGCGAGGTCGTCACAGACAGCACGAAAGAGAACCTGGCGATGCGGGTAGAGGCTGAAAACGGGGCCTGCGCCGGAAAGTTCGAGCTGGCCAAACGGGCCAAGGCGTTGAATCTGGACGCCATCCACGATACGGTCCATGAGATGGCCCGCGACGAGGCGCGCCACGGCAAGGCCTTCAAAGGGCTGCTGGACCGGTATTTCGGCTAAACCAAATCGTAAAGGAGAACGCCATGTTAAGCGAAAAACTGACCCGGTCGCTCAGCGAGCAGGTCACCAAGGAGTATTATTCGGCCTACCTGTATCTGGCCATGTCCGCCGCCGCGGACGGCATGGGCCTCAAGGGCTGCGCGAACTGGCTGTTCGTGCAGGCGCGGGAGGAGCTGGCCCACGGCACCCACATATTCGAGTATCTCCTGGACCGCGGCGCGGCCCCGGCGTTCGCGGAAATCCGGCGGCCCCCGGCGGCATTCAAGGATCTGAACGAAATCTTCGAGGCAACCCTTTCCCATGAGCAAAAGGTCACGGGGAGCATCAACGCCATCGCGACCCTCGCCATGCGGGAGCTCGACCACGCCTGCTACCAGTTCATGATGTGGTACGTGGACGAGCAGGTGGAGGAGGAGGCCAATGCCCTGGAGATTCTGGACAAGCTGCGGCTCATCGGCGATAACACGGGCCTGCTGCTGAGCCTGGACAGCGAGCTTGCCGCGAGGGTGTTTGTCAACCCCTTCCCGGCCAAAGGAAATTGACGCCATGGAGAGTAAACGCGTATCCGATTCCCAGACAGAGCAGGTACAGATCGTCATGTCGGGGGATATCAACGGCAACGGGCGCCTGTTCGGCGGCCGGGTGGCCGAGTGGGTCGACGTCGTGGCCGCCGTGGCCGCGCGGCGCCACACAGGGCACGAGGTGATCACCGTATCCATCGACAACCTGCACTTTAAAGCCCCCGCCTACGCAAACGACACCGTTGTGCTGATTGGCCGCGTGACCTATGTGGGCCGCACCTCCGTGGAGGTGCGGGTGGATACCTACGCCGAGAACCTTCTTGGCCGGCGCAGCATGATCAACCGGGCCTATGTCGTCATGGTCGCTCTGGACCAGGACGAAAACCCCGTGCCTGTTCCGGGCCTGCTCCTGGAAAACGAGGAAGAGCGGGCGGAATGGGCGGCGGGGGAAAAACGCCGCGCGTTTATCAAGCAAAGGCGTCATGAGGCGTTTTAGCGAATTTCAGGTAATTCAGGCAAACGAAATAACATAAAAAAGAGAGAGGTATTACCTATGTGCGGCAATCAAAAATTTTTCATCTGCAAACACTGCGGGAACTTGATCGGACTGATCGACGACAAAGGCGTGCCCATGGTCTGCTGCGGCGAAAAGATGGAGGAGCTCAGCCCCAACACCGTTGAGGCAAGCGTGGAAAAGCATCTGCCGGCCATTACCGTTTCCGGTGACTGCGACTGCGGCTGTGACGGCACCTGCAATTGCGGCTGCGGCTGTGTGGGCGTCAGCGTCCAGGTGGGCAGCGTGCCCCATCCCATGGAAGAAGCGCATCATATTTCGTTTGTGTATGTGGAAACCGAGCGCGGCGGCCAGCGCAAATGCCTGAAGGTCGGCGAGGCGCCGGCGCTCGCGTTTTGCTTCGCGGACGACAAGCCCCTGGCGGTATATGCCTACTGCAACCTTCACGGGCTGTGGAAAACAGAAATCAAGTAAGGCGTATATAACATGAGTAAAATTATCATTGTGGGCGGCGTGGCCGGCGGCGCCACGGCGGCGGCCCGCCTGCGCAGGCTGGACGAGCACGCCGAAATCATCATGTTCGAGCGGGGGGAGCATGTCTCCTTCGCCAACTGCGGCCTGCCCTATCATATCGGCGGGGCGGTCGCCGGCCGCGGGGACCTGCTTTTGCAGACCCCCGAAAGCTTCCGCCGCCGCTTCCGTGTGGATGTACGGCCGCGCAGCGAGGTGCTGTCCATCGACCGCGCGGCCAGGACTGTGACGGTAAAAGACAGACAGACGGGCGAGACGTATTGCGAAGCTTACGACAAGCTGCTTCTGTCCCCCGGGGGCGCGCCCATCCGGCCGCCGATGGAGGGGATTGATTCGCGGCGCGTGTTCACCCTGCGCAATGTGGCCGATATGGACCGCGTCAAGGCCTTCATAACGGAAACCCGCCCCCGCGGCGCGGCGGTGGCGGGCGGCGGCTATATTGGGATCGAGATGGCTGAAAACCTGAAGCTGGCCGGCCTGGACGTGAGTATCATCGAGATGTCGGACCAGGTGCTCGCGCCTCTTGATTTCGATATGGCCTGCGATGTGCACCGGCATCTGTGGCGAAAGGGGATCGCGCTGTACCTGAACAACGGCCTGCGGAAAATCACGGAGCATAGCGGCGGCCTGAGCCTGGAGCTGCAAAACGGCGCGCTGGAGGCGGACATGCTGATTCTGGCCGTTGGCGTCAGGCCGGAAAGCCGGCTCGCGAAAGAGGCCGGGCTGGAGCTGAACAGGCTTGGCGGCATTGTGGTTGACAAGCATATGCGAAGCTCCGACCCGGATATCTATGCCGTAGGGGACGCCGTGGAAATCACCGACCCTGTCACAGGGCAGGCTGCCATGGTCCCTCTGGCGGGCCCCGCGAACAAGCAGGCCCGCGTCGCCGCCGACAACATCCGCGGCATCGCTTCCGAATACGCGGGCACGCAGGGCTCGGCGGTCGTCAAGGTCTTTGACATGACGGCGGCGTCGACCGGCATAAATGAAAAAAACGCCAGACGCCTGGGCCTGGAGTATGACAAAGTATTTCTCTGGCTGCCGGGCCACGCGGGGTACTATCCTGGCGCAAAATCCATGTCCATGAAGGTGATTTTTGAGAGAGGGAGCGGCAGAATCCTGGGGGCGCAGATTGTCGGCTTTGACGGCGTGGACAAGCGCTGCGACCTGCTGGCCGTGGCGGTCCGCGCGGGCATGACAGCCCATGATTTGACCCAATGGGAGCTGTGCTACGCGCCGCCCTATTCCTCGGCGAAGGATCCGGTGAACATGGCGGGCTATGCCATCGAAAACGTGCTGACGGGAAAGGTGAAAAACTTCCATTGGCACGAGGCCGACGCCCTGCCGCGGGATGGCGGCGTTACCCTGCTGGATGTGCGCGAGCCCTATGAATTCGCTCAGGGGAGCATGGAGGGCTTTGTCAATGTTCCTTTGGATTCCCTGCGGGAGCGCATGGGGGAGCTGGACAAATCCAGGCCTGTCTACCTGCACTGCCACAGCGGCATGCGCAGCTACATCGCCGCGCGGATTCTCACGCAGCATGGCTTTGACGCTTATAACCTCAGCGGCGGCTACCGGCTGTACAGCGCAGTGCGCGGCGGCGTAGGCGTGAAACAGCTGAAAACCGCGCCCCCCGGAAAAAGCGGCGGCACAGCTGCAGCGGCGGCTGGCAAGCCGTCCGGGGCTATAAAAAACAAGAATATTTAACAAGAATATTTAAGATGTTGTGCGCGGGTGGCTTACCAGCCACCCCTACAGGAGGCGCCGATGCAATCGTTATTATTCGCAAGCGGCGGAATTGGTTTCATCTTCGCGATGACCAGCCTGGGAGCCGCGAGCGTGCTTTTCTTCCGCAGGGCCGCGCCGGAAAAGTTCCAGCAGGTATGCCTCGGCTTCGCGGCGGGGGTGATGACCGCGGCCAGCGTGTGGAGCCTGCTGCTCCCCGCGATAGAAGAGGCGGAATCAAGGGGCCTGGCCGGCTGGATCCCCGCGTCCTGCGGCTTTGCGCTGGGCGTTCTGTTCCTGCTGGGGCTGGACCTCCTCATCCCGCACCTCCACCCGCTCACCGGCACGAAGGGAGGGCTGGCCAGCGCCTCGAAACGTACGACGCTGCTGATTTTCGCCGTGACGCTGCACAATATACCGGAGGGCATGGCCGTAGGGCTCGCCTTCGCTTTGGCCGCGCAGCACGGCGATCCGGCGCTCCGGGCGGCGGCCATCGCCCTGGCTGTCGGCATCGGCATTCAGAACGTTCCGGAGGGCGCGGCGATCTCGCTGCCTCTGCGGCAGGAGGGAATGCCGCCGGCCAGAGCCTTTTTGCTTGGCTGCCTGTCTGGCGCGGTGGAGCCTCTGTTCGGCTTTCTGGCGGTGCTTTTGGCCGCATGGATCGCTCCGGCCATGCCCTGGCTCCTGTCGTTCGCGGCGGGCGCGATGATCTATGTCGTTGTGGAGGAGCTGGTTCCGGAAGCGCATTTGGGCAGGCATTCCCATGCGGGCACCCTGAGCGTTGTGGTGGGCTTTTTGGTGATGATGGTGCTGGATGTGGCGTTGGGGTAGCGGCTAAATGACGCTGCCCCAGAAATAATTTATCGCAATCACCCCCGCGGTCAGCAGCGCCATGCAGCCCGCCGCGGCGAAATCACTCCAGCGCAGCCGGAGCCGCTTCATACTGGTGCGTGCCCCGGCGCCGGTATAGCAGCGGCTTTCCATGGCGTAGGCCAGCTCGGCCGCGCGGCGGAAGGCCGACACGAACAGCGGCACCAGAACCGGCACGAAGGCCTTGATCCGTTTGCCGAGGCTTCCGGTTTCCAGGTTCGAGCCCCGGGATTTTTGCGCGTTCATGATGCGGTCAACCTCTTCGATGAGGGTGGGCACGAAGCGCAGCGCCAGGGTCATCATCATCGCGAACACGGAAACCGGCACCCGCAGCTTCGAAAGAGGGGAGAGCAGCCGTTCCATGCCGGTGGTGAGCATGGAGGGCGTTGTGGTGTAGGTGAGCAGGGAGCTCGCAAGAATCAGGCAGAGAATCCGCGTGGTGGTGAAGATGGCGGTGTTCACGCCTTCCCGGGTGATGGTGAGCGTCCAGCGCCAGACGGGCAGCTCCACGAGGGTATGCATGCCCTCACCCTTGGTGTAGAGCAGGTTGAGCGTGCCGGTGAAGAGCACGAGCATAACGATGGGGCGCATGGAGCGCAGCAGCATCCCCGCGGGCACGCGGGAAAGCAGGGCGAGCACGACAGAGGCCGCGGCCAGCAGGCCCAGGGAGAAAAAGTTTTTGCACACAAAAATCACGACCATGAAGCCCAGGGTGAGCAGGAGCTTCATGCGGGCATCCATGCGGTGCAGCGGCGATTTTCCGGCGTAATACTGGCCGATGGTGATGTCTTTAATCATGGGACACCTCCTTTTCCCCTTCCGCGCGCAGACGCAGCAGCTCCGCTATGCCCTGCTCCATGGTGAAAACGCCGTCCCGCACCGGCAGGCCCATTTCTCTCAGGCGCAGAAAAATCCGCGTGACGCTGGGCACGGTCAAGCCCATGGCGTTTAAAGCCCCAGCTTGGGCGAATACCTCCTCCACCGTGCCGTACATGGCCGCGCGGCCCCGGTGCATCACCAGCACGCGGCCGGCCAGCCGGGCGACGTCCTCCATGTTGTGGGAGACCAGCAGAATGGTCTTTCCTGTCTGCGCGCGGTAGCGCAGAATCATCTGCAAAACGCGCTCCCTGCCCTGAGGGTCCAGCCCGGCGGTGGGCTCGTCGAGCACAAGCACCCGAGGCTCCATGGCAAGCACCCCCGCGATGGCGGCGCGCCGCTTTTCGCCGCCGGAAAGATCGAAGGGCGATTTGGGCAGCAGCGACGCGTCCAGCCCCACGAAGGCGGCGGCCTCCCGCACCCGGCGGTGAACCTCTTCTTTCGGGAGCCCCATATTGCGCGGCCCGAAGGCGATGTCCTTTTCCACGGTCTCCTCAAACAGCTGGTGCTCCGGGTATTGAAAGCACAGCCCCGCCACAAAGCGCGCCGCGCGCACGGCGGATTTATTTTCCCAGATGTTTTTGCCGTCCACGAAAACCATGCCCTCCTGGGGCTTCAGCAGGGCGTTGAGATGCTGGATCAGCGTGCTTTTGCCCGATCCGGTGTGTCCGATGATGGCCACCAGCTCCCCGGTGTCCACGGCAAAATTCACCTGCTCAATCGCGTGGGGCGCGCCCTTGGGCAGATTGGGGTAGCGGTAAGAGATATTTTTACACTCAATCGCGGCAGCTGCGGCGCGGCTCGCCGCTTCACGCGTTTGGCCATCTTTCATATAAATAATCCTCCCATGGCCTGCGCGCAGTCCTCTTCCGTGAGAATGCCCTCCGGCAGATCGGGAAAATGCTCCCGGACCAGGTCGGCGAAGCGCGCGGGGGCGGGCTGCTCCAATCCGGCGCGGCGCAAAACATCCTTTTGGGCGAAGACCTCGTTTGGCGTGCCGTCCAGCAGCAGGCGGCCGTTGTCCATCACCAGCACGCGGCCGGCCAGCACGGCCTCCTCCATGAAGTGCGTGATCAGCAGCACCGTGATGCCCTGTTCTTTGTTCAGGCGCAGGATGGTGTTCATTACCTCGCGGCGGCCCCTGGGGTCCAGCATGGCGGTGGATTCATCCAGCACGACTACGTCGTTGCGCATGGCCAGCACCCCGGCGATGGCCACGCGCTGCTTTTGCCCCCC
>WRMQ01000103.1 GCA_009777055.1 Oscillospiraceae bacterium | reverse complement strand
GACGCCAACACTGGCAACCTGCTTAACCGCTCCATCCGACGGCTTTAGTCTGGCAAGGTGTATACAATCCTCTTGCACTGGTGTATACCATCTTACTCTTGACAAAATTTTGAGCCCTGGTCAGCTTTAATTAAATCCAATCAATAACATCGCCGTAGGGGTTCAAAAACTTGAACCCTGGTCCCGCATTATATTTGGTTCGATATCCTGGGTTCAATTATTTTGGTTCGATAGCCTGGGCTCAAAATTTTGAGCCCCTACGGCCTGGGGTCTTGTTTTGGGTTTCCATCCCTCACCCCAGCCGGACAACGCCGTATTCCTGCCGGAGCAAATCAACGCAGAGCAGGCGGTCGGCCAGCGCCTCGCCCTTGCCGCACAGCAGCTTCAGCGCTTCGCTCACCTGCAGGGAGGCGGTCAGCGCCGGGGTGAAGGCGGGCGTGCCTTCGGGGAGCGGCGGCTCCAGGTCCGGCGGGCAGAGGCGGTCATAGGCCCCGCTCCCGGGAGGAACGACGCACACCTGGGCGTTCCAGCCGCTCAGCGCGCCAATGACCAGCGGAATACGCAGCTCCGCGCAGGCTTCGATCAGAACCCGCCGGGTTTTGATGTCTCCCGAAGTGTCGATGACGACATCATGGCCCGCGAGCAGCTGTCCGGCGTTTTGGGCCGTGATCCAGACCTGACGCGCGCAAATTTCCACAAGGGAATTCACCCGCGCCAGACGCTGTTTCGCGGCCTCCGCCTTGGGCTGGCCCAGGTTGCTTTCCAGCGCCAGCAGCTGCCGGTTAAGGTTTGCGGGCTCAAACACATCGCCGTCAATCGCGGTCAGATGGCCGGCGCCGAGCCGGGCGAGCTGCTCTAGGCAATGCCCGCCCAGCGCGCCGCAGCCCGCCACGCAGATTTTTTTTGTGTGCAGGAGCTCTATTTCCTCCGGCGTAAACGCGCCGAGATTTCCTTTGTAGCGTTGTTCCATCTAGCCTCCACCGCAAATCGGCAAAAACTGTAGGGTCTCCCCTTCCTTCAGCCGCGTCGCGAAGCCGCCGCGCAGGTGAATGCTCTCGCCGTCGACGACGATCAGCATGCTCTTCGCTGTTTTCCCCGCCGCCGCGCCGTATGCCGTCTTGATATGCGCCAGCACCTCCCGGACGGTTTCGGCGGTGATGCGCTCCTCTTCTTTATTGATGAGGCCCGCGAGGGTTCCCCGGTAGCGGATATTGACCTCAGCCATGCTCATTCTCCATCTTCAGCCGTTTCAGCGTTCGTTCTCTCGGTCTGCCGGATTTGTCCCAGCCCCGGGTTCTGTAATACACCGGCAGGAGCTTATCCAGGCGGACGACGGTATTCTTCTTTTCCGGATTCTGCGGCGTTTTCGTCAGGCGGGCGGGCAGGGAATCGTCCTCGCCCGTCAGGCCCTCCCGGAGGTTGTAGAGCCGCTCAATGTTAAATGTCCGCTCGCCCAGATCAAGGAAGGAGCCGGTATAAAACGGCAGGCCGGTCGCCAGGCGCAGGGCCTCGGCATGGGGCAGCAGGAGCAGCGTGTTGAAGCGCATCACAGGCCGCACCGCCAGAATCAGGCGCACCACCGGCCCGGTGAGCACCGCGGCCTGGCCCAAAAAGCGGGTGACGAAGTGATTCGGCCCCAGGTTGAACAGAATCTGCGGCACGAAGGTCTGGCCGGAAAAGAGGCAGCAGCCCGCTGTGGAGATGGCCTCCAGGGCGTTTTGCATAAAGACTGTCCACTGGGCCTTGGCGCGGGTATCCTGCGGGCGGATGGAGAGCACGCCCACGGATTCCAGTAGCGCCATATAACCGCCGTTGAGATGGCAGCCCCCCCGGTTGGAGGTCGCGTAGCCCAGGCCCATGCCCACGCTGCGCCGGGGCTCGTAGGATGCCATTTCCAGGCCCTTTGAATGCATGGCGAACTCCTTGCCGCCATATTTTTCGCTGAGCCACTTGCTCCCGTTGGCCAGGTCGGAGTAAATGCCCTCCCGGCCCGCGATTTTGCGCAGCGTCTCCTCCAGATTGGAGACGTCGCCGAAGGTCAGGCCGAAATCGGCCATGCCTTTTTCGCCGAGCTCCATGGCGAAGGCGATGGTCGAGGCCGCCGAAATCGTATCCAGCCCCAGGATATCGCAGACATAGTTGAGGCGGAGCACCGTGTCGATATCGTGGGCGCCGATATTGGGGCCGAAAAAGCCCAGGGTCTCGTATTCGGGGCCCTTCACTTCTTTGCCGTCCAGCATCACGCGGCGCTCGCAGCGGATGGGGCAGCTGACGCAGCCGCTGTTGCGGGTGAGTCGGGTTTCCGCCAGGGTTTCCCCGCTCACCGTATCCGCCAGCGGGTCATGGCCCTGCTGAAAATTCAGCGTGGGCAGGGCGTGGGACGCGTTGGCCTTGTTGACCAGGCCCGCGCTCCCGTAGTGGGGCAGGCTGTCGCCGGTCATGGTGTGTTTTCTGAGGAAGCGCACCCACTTCTTTATGTATTTGTCGAATTTTTGCTGGTTCGCGACGGGGATTTTCTTTGTGCCATAGGCGGTGAGGGCCTTGATATTCTTGCTGCCGAAAATCGCGCCCACGCCGCAGCGGCCCGCCATGCGCTCGCCGCTGGCCAGGCCCGCGAAGGACACCATCCGCTCGCCCGCCGGGCCGATCACCAGCTTCCCCATGTGGCGCGGAAGCTCCTCCTGCACTTTTTCCGTGTCCATGCCCCAGAGCTCCGAGGCGTCCAAAATAGAAATCTCCCCGTCAGACACGTCAATGCGCACGGGCGCTTCGGCCTTGCCCGTGATGATCAGGCCCTCGTAGCCCGCGCGGCGGAGCATCATGCCGAAGCTGCCGCCGCAGTTGGAGGAGGCAATGCCGCCGGTGAGCACGTTCTTTGAGCTCACATTGAAGCGGCTGGTGGAGGGCGCGCCCGTGCCGTTGAGAGGCCCGGTGTTGACGATCACCGCCATTTCCGGCGCGAAGGGAGAAAGCCCGGCCGGAGTGAGATCCAGCAGCAGCCGCGCCGCCAGGGCTTTTCCGCCAATGTATCTTTTGAAATACGCCTCCGAAATCGGAAAATCCTCTGTTTTGCCTGTGGTTAGATTGATTTGCGCGTACACCGGAAGTATCATGCCGCCGTCCCCCCTTCCATCTTGATGATCCGCAGCGGGCAGACCTCGGCGCAAAGACCGCAGCCCACGCATTTGGCGGGCGCGCTCAACTCCGCGAAAACACGCAGATCGCCCCGCTCCTTCGGCAGGCTGATGGAGAGCGCGCCAGGTGTGCAGGCCTCCACGCACATCTGGCAGGCGCTGCATTCCGCCCGGGCAACGGAGGGCTTGGGCCACTCCTTGCGCGGAACACGCGGCGGGATACGCCCCCCGGCGGTTTGGATGGCATCCTTCGCGCACACACGCGCGCACACGCCGCAGTCCACGCAGCGCTTCGGGTTGATGGCATGCCGCTGGCCGCGTTCGCCGGCGATCGCGAACACCGGGCAGAGCCTCGCGCAGGCCGTGCAGCCGGAACAGGCCTCGGTGATTTGATGGGCCAAGATGATTCCCCCTTTATCTGAACAAAATACGTCTTGGTTCAGTATAGCACATTGAAATTGATTTTGCAAGCCATGAACAATTAACAATTAACAATGTACAATTAACAATGAACAATTTTGCCGGGTTCTGCAATGCTTCATATTGTGCGTTTGCCGTTTGTCTGAGAAGTTGGAATGGGCACAATATGTTTGTTTGCTACATATCTTTGGGCGCAATTCGTTCATAATATAGAATATCCTACTGCGCGGGTAACCGTGCGGGTATAGGTACAGGTATCCGTGCGGGATACCTGTATCGTATCCTCACCGCGAACGCCATCGCGGTAGGGGTTCAAAAATTTGAACCCCTTGCCGAATCAATTAACAATGTACAATGAACAATGAACAATTTTGCCGATCTCTGCAATGCTTTGAATCGTGCGAATAATCACATAAAACCTCGTTGTCAAACATAAAAATAATAAGAGGAACCGCAAAGGAGGCTCGTCATGCCACGCAACCGGAAAGCAATACAAGCTCCTGGAAAAACGGGCCACGGCCACGGCATGGATCCCGTGCGGCGGCTGGGCGAAGCCCTGGACCTGCCCGGCGAGATGCTGCCGGGCTTTTCGCACATTGAAATGATGGGGAACAGACAGGCCATCATCGGCGGGGTGAAGGGTGTGCTGGCCTATAGCGAAACAGCCATCGCGCTGAATCTGGGGGCCCTGGTAATCACCTTCGAGGGCCTGGAGCTCACGATCAAGTCCTATCAGCTGGAGCAGGTAATTCTGAACGGCGCGATTACGGAAATCCGGTTTTCAACCTGACGGCCGCCAAAGCCGCAAAAACGGAAAATTAAAAAACGCAAGAAAGGCCTCCATATGCTTTTGATATACATCATGCGGCTTATCCGGGGATATGTGCGCTTCCGCGCCGCCGATGGCTTTCCCGAGCGCTTTTTGAACCTGTGCAGCCAGAAGGGGATCCGGGTGTGGGACGTGAGCTTCAGCGGCGGCGCGCTATATGGCTCCACGGGGATTCAGGACTACAAGGCCATGCGGGACTGCGCCAAACGCTCCGGCTGCCTGCTGCGGATTCAGCGGAAGGCGGGGCTTCCGTTTTTCATTCATAAATACCGGCGCCGGGTGGGGCTGCTGATCGGGCTGGCGGTTTTTGTCGTGGGCCTGGCACTGCTTTCGCGCATGATTTGGAGTATCGAAATTTTGGGGAGCGAGAGGGTGCCCGAGGAGCTGATCCTGCAGGTGATGGAGGCGCAGGGCCTGCGGCTGGGCGTGCCCCGCAAGAGGCTTGACAGCAGGGCGATGAGCGAGGCCGCGCTCAAGCAGCTGCCGGAGCTTACCTGGATTTCGCTGAACCTCAGCGGCTCCAGCGCGGTGGTTGAGGTGCGGGAAAAGCTCGCCACCGCCGCTGTCGATTCCGAAACCGCCCCCCGGGACATCGTGGCGGCCAAGGCGGGGCAGCTGGAGCTTCTTGAGGTCTATGAGGGCATGCGACAGGCGAAGCCGGGGGATGCGGTGGCGCCGGGCGCGCTGCTGGCCGGCGGCATGGTCGACAACCGGGACGGCGGCGTGCGCTTTGAGCGCGCGAACGCCTACGCTGTGGCGCGCACGCAGCTGGAGCTCAGCGTTTTCGCCCCCCGGCGCCAGAGCCTTGTCCGGGTCGGGCTGCGCAAAAAGCACTATACGCTGTGCGTGCTCTGGTTCGAAATTCCCCTGGGGCGCAGGCCCGTGCCAGCCGGAGGCGAAAGCCTTTTGATCAGCCGTGCCGTATGGCGTCCCGGCAGTAAGGCGATGCCTCTGGCCATTGAGCGCCGCGGCCTGCTGGGCTTTTCCAGCGAAGAGGCGGCGCAAATGCATGACCGCCGTCTATTGCTGACGGCGGCGGAACGGTTTTTTGATGAGAGCTATGCCACTCTGCGCGGCGCGGCGTTTCTGGAACAGGAAATCGTGGTTGACCTGCGGGAGGACGGCTGCGAAATCCGCCTGACAGGCGCCGCCCTGGAAAACATCGGCAAGGAGCAATTAATAATGAACAATGAACAATGAACAATTAAGCCAATCTCTGCAATGCTTTAGATTGTACTTTTGCCCTGCCCGGGAACCGGCTCAATTGTTCATTGTTAATTGTTAATTGTTAATTTTATCTCTTGTTGGTCGCTTTGCGCCATGGGGGTTTTGCCATCCGGCCCGCAGGCGACCGCCACGCAAAAGGCGTCGTATGTGCCGGCGGGGAGCGCGATGTCCAGCTTGTCGCCGTTGAGCATGTGCCCCGGCGGAATGGGCGGGGAACGATAAACCAGCCGGGGCTCCTGCCCCTCCTTCAACACGGCGCGCAGCTCCATGATGATGGTGTGACGCGCCGCGGCGGCGTTTTCGAAGCGGAGGGAGCCCCGGGCGTAGCCGTGGGCGAACTCCGCGCTGTCGCAGGCCCAAAAGGCCAGCTCCTCGCTGTCGCTTTCCCGCCAGCGCTCCAGGGGAATCGGAAAGGGGAGCGTGCCGCGCTCCACCAGGCCCGCGGGCTGGCGCATGCCGTCAAGAACGTTTCCCAGCGAAAATACCCGCCAGACGAAAATAAACAAAAGCCCCAGCAGGCAGAGCAGGCCCGCCGAAAGCAGCGCCTTGAACATAATCCCGCGCCGCCTCATTCCGCGAACGCGACGCGAAAACCCTCCGCGAGCTTTTCGAAAAAGTTGCCAATGCCCGTGCCAAAGGCTTTTACGCCCTCCGTCATGGCCTCCAGCACCCGCGGGTTCGCGATGCTGAGCACCAGCGCCAGGGCCAGCACGCAAAGGCATATGATCAGCGCGAAGCGCCCGAACTTTTTCACCGCCGCACCTCCTCCTTCGATAAAACTCCACTGCTATAATTATATAACATAATCATACCGGATGCAAGGGAAATCGACAAAACGCGAAAAAGAAATTTTACACCGTTTTATCTTCGCCGCATATGATAATAACAGAGCTTTATTCAGCCGGAAAGGATGATGATGGGATTATGGAGAGCATTCAACCCGCCACCGTGGAGCAATATAAGCAGCAGATGCTGGCTCTGGGCAAAAGACAAGCCGCGCCGCTGCCGGCCGCGCCGCCGCCAGGCTTACATACACAACAGAACACGCAGCGCGCCGAACGCCTCGAGCGCGTGGAGGAAGCCCTGGAACGGGCCGAACCGATGGTCGAAAAGGTAATTATGGAGGCCGAGCCCTTCGCCAGAACCGCCCTGCGCTCCGGTCTGGTGGCGGCTGGCACCGTCGCGGCCATTGAGGGCGCCGAATGGGGCGTGCGCACGCTCGTGAGAAATCGGAGGGAAAGAGAAGCGGAACGGCAGCAGCCCGCGCCTGTACCCGTACCTGTACCAGTGCCAGCGCCTCCCGCCGTGGGCAACACCAACACCAATATCAATCAGATCACGCTGCCGGACATCACAGTCGTGCAGCAGCAGGCCGCGCGGCAAGCTTCCGTAAAGCAGGCTCCGGCTCAGGTAACACAGCAGGTTTCCCTGCAGGCGCCGTCCGTGCCGTCGTTTTCCCAGCCCCTGGCCCCCGCGCCCGTGGAATGGGAGGAATTG
>WRMQ01000102.1 GCA_009777055.1 Oscillospiraceae bacterium | reverse complement strand
CCATTGTTCTTCGAACGTGGAACTTGACGAACACGTTGTTCCTTCGTTCCCTTTCCTTTCCATTCCTCTTTTCATCTGTTCTTCTTTATCCGGTTTTTTGGGTGTGGGGTGGGTGTGTATCTATAACGCAACAGCCCTGATCTTTTTTGATTTGGGTTGCTTGCTTTTTTGGCGGAGATGGGTTATAATGTTAACGGGAGGGGATATGATGCGACAACTGCGTATAATAATTCTTGCCGTGATGTTGTTTTGTTGTTTTTTTATCGTTTCCGGTTGTGGAAGAACGGAATCAGAGACAACCGCTTGGAACCGTTCGCAGGCGGCCGAGGATAAAAAAGCGCGCGAAATTGACGCGGCACAGCATTTTGTCAGAAACAACGCCGTCAGCTTTGATATCCCGCTGGAGGATGCGCAGCTGCCGGTCCACCCGCAGGATAAATTTCTTTATGAAAACACCTGCTTTAATTTTTTGCGCGGCTCCGGCTTCTGGAGCAATTCCAGCCTGCGCACGGATTACCTTTCCACGATCTCCGCGCGTTACGGCAACGCTCCGCTGCGGATGATGGGAGGCTTCCTCTATGCTGTTTATGAAACCGACGCGGGTTCCCGGGTATATTTGTTTTTCCCGAAGAGCGAGGGTTACAGCCACATGACCGGGCGCGCTGTTGTGATGTGCGCGGCGCTGGAGTACAAGGACTTCGCGGGAATCAAGGAGGGCCAGACCATGGACGACCTGGTGGCCGTGGACCGCAGCGCGCGTCTGTATGCCCGGGGCTTTGACCGCTCGGAATCCAGTGCGCTGCTTGGCCCCAATGCCGAAGGATGGAACATTGTGACCCTGCATCTGCTGCGGGACGGCGTTTTGCGTTATCAATATGAGCTGGTGGAATCGGGCGCCGCGCGGCAATATTTGATCCGCAAAATCGAGTTCGCGCCAGATTTTATATTGGAGGAGCTGGACGGTAAGGTCAGCTATAAAATTCTGCCGCAGGACTATGTTAATTCTTAATTCTCAATGCTCAATGCTCAATGAAAAAAATGGCCAAAGAGAGATCTGAAATTTCAGATAGTCTTTGGCCATTGAATATAATTGAGCATTGAGAATTGAGCATTGAGAATTAAGAACCGTCCCGCAGCTGCCTGCGCTTTTTCAAGATCAGGTAAAGCCCCAGCGCGATAAGTCCTAAAGCGGCCGCGATCTGCGGAATGTTGTAGCGTTCCAGCCAGACCTCCCAGGGAATGTGCAGGCTATTCAGGATAGTCGTTGTCAGAATCAGCACACCGGCCACTACAAGCATGGCACCGAACCAGAGGGGCTTCAGCATCAGAGGCGGGAATTTTTCCGCTGAGAAGAAGAGATACGCGTCCTTCACGTTCGCGGCCTCCTCGGGTAAAAGCCGAATGAAATGCCAGAAATCAAATGCGCTGAAAAACCAGATCAGGGGCAGCAGCAGCGCCGGTATGACCACGAGAACGCCCAGCCGGAAAAAGCTGTTCCCAATGGCGATGAAGGCAATGTCGGCAAAAAACAAAGTCAGAATCGAAATGCCGCGCCGCATAAGGCCCAGATACATCTGTCCCACGCCGGGGAAGAGAGAAAAGAAAAAGCCAAGGGTTTTGTTGGGGTTATGGTTCATCGAATATTCCTCCTTTGAATAGCTGGGTAACATAATCAATGCCCTGACTGAAGGATTGGCTTTGCTCCGGCACGAAGTCGCACAGCCGCTTCAGCGCGCCGGAAAACAGGAGAATCAGCGTAGCCGCCAGCGCGACGCAAACCTTCAGGCTGTATATCCGCAGGCTTTCGGAGCTTCCTTGCCGCCTGCCCTCCGGCCTTGCCGCCGGAAGCCGCTCCCATACCCTGGCTTCGAAACCGGCTGGCGGCTCTGCGAGGGGAAGCTTCTCCGAAAGCGCCAGGAGCGTATCGGCGCAGTCAGCGCAGCCGCTCAGGTGCTCCAGCAGCGCGCAGCGAGCCTCGATACGCAGCGAGCCTGCCAGCAGCGCGCGCAGCTGCAGCTCGTCCAGGTGCTCTGTCATAACCGCATCTCCTCCTTCAATATGGCTTGCAGCATTTGTCTGGCCCGGTGGACGCGGGTCCGCACGGTGGCGAGAGGCGTTTCACTCTCCCGCGCCAGCTGGGTCAGAGCTTTTCCCTCGCAGTAATAGGCCAGGGCCGTGCCGCCATAGGGCTCCCGCAGGGCTTCGCAGGCCCGGCGCAGAGCCTCGGCCCAGTGCCGGTCAAAATAGACGGCCTCCGTACTCTCGCGCTCCGGCGCGGCGAAGGCCTGCCAGGCCTCCTCGCCGCAGTCGGTCTGCTTTCGGGCGGCGGCGCGGCGCAGGTAATCCAGGCATTTGCGCGAGGCGATCCGCGTCAGCCAGGCCGCCTCATTCTGGCCATCGAAGCGATCCAGCGCGCCGTAGGCCGCAAGAAAGGTCTCCTGCGCCAGATCCTCCGCCTGAAAATAATCCCCGCACATGCGCAGGCAAAGGCTGAAAATCCGTTTGCCATGGGCCTCCATCATTCGCCGCAGGGCGGCCTCCCTGTCAATTGCCATCACCTGCTTTCGGTTGTGAAATGAGCGCTCTCAATCATATAAACGGAGCAGCCCTGAAGACTGCTTCAGCATTTTATAGCATATCGAAAATCTTTTTCTCTGTCAAGTAAAAAAAGGATTGTAATTTCCGCCGAAATAAGATAAAATACTCAAAGCGCGATAAATGAAGGGAGGCTTTTTATGACGGCAGCACAGACGGAGTATTCCATGCTCATGGATTTGCTCAACGGCGTGTTTTTTCAGGAGGATAAAGAACAAGCCAAACGTGATTTCTATACCCTGCTGCCCAAGCTCTACAATTCGGAGCATCGGCCCTGGGAGCATAACTATGTCGTCCGCGAGGACGGCCAGCTCATGGCCGCGGTGGGGATGTATCCCCTGGAGATGAACGTCGCTGGGCACGCGCTGCGCTGCGGCGGCCTGGGCAACGTGGCCGTGGAGCAAAGCTGCCGGGGCAAGGGCTATATGAAGCGGGCCATGGACGACGCCATGGCGGCCATGCGCGCCCAGGACTGCGATTTCGGCGAACTGGGCGGGCTGCGCCAGCGCTACGGCTACTGGGGCTTTGAGCGCTGCGGCCTGCAGTGGCGCGTGGAACTCAACCAGGCAAATCTTAAGCACGGCGGCGATGCCGCTTCGGAAGTGTACGAGGCCCGCGCGCTCACGCGTGACGATACCGAAACCCTTGCGGAGCTGCGCCGCTTGACCCGGGCCGCGCCGCTGTACGCCAGGCCAAACGCCGCGCCCTACGACGTGTTACGCAGCTGGGACGCGCGCCCGTATGCCGTTCTGTGTAACGGCAAGCCCGCGGCGGCATTCGTCTTAAACCGGGACGGGCGGGGAATCAATGATTTTCAGCTGTTCGGCAATGCAAGCCTTTGGGCGGCCACGCGGGCCATCTTTGCCATTTTACCCTCTGATATCGAAGAAATCTCCTTCGCTGTGCCATCCTGGGAAACAAGCCTGCTGGCCCAGGCGGAGAGGCTGGCGGAGGCCGTCAAGCTGGAGCCCTCGGGGCAGTATACCATCCTGCGCTGGGAGCGCGTGCTGCGTGCTCTGCTGGAGCTGCAGGCCGGGTGCCGCACGCTGCCCGACGGCACGCAAACGGTGAAGATCAACGGCATGTTTGGCGCCGAGACCCTGCGTCTGGCTGTCGGCAAGGGCAACGCTGTTGTTGAACCCTTCACCGGCACGCCGGAGCTGGAGCTGGAGCACCTGGAGGCTCTGCGCTACTTCCTCGCGCCCTATTGCGCCAGACCACGCCTGCCCTGGTTCCCGCTGCCGCTGTTCATGTATTCATTTGATAAAGTATAGGGACTTTGCCGTAGGGGCTCAAAATTTTGAGCCCCTACGAACAGGAGCCCCTACGAACAGGAGCCCCTACGAACGGAGCCCCTACCACCTATTTCGCAAGAAGTCTATTTATTTTATTTGCAGCACAAAGATCAATAAATGCCCGCACATAGAAAGGAACTTATTTATGTCCAGAACTGACGTCCCCTTTGTGGACAAAAACTCGGAGCGCTATATCCTGTCCCGGCGCGTGGCAACCATCCTGCGGCACATGAGGGAGCGCTGGCTTTTCCCCGACAGCGAAGCCGCCGGCAGCTTCGAATACCGCGATGGGCAGTATTCCATCGACCAGCTGAACGAGGGCGAATGGAAGGCCTTCGACAGCGAAAATGGCTTTTGGGGCTATCCGGAATGCTACGCCTGGTTCCGCCAGACGGTCACCGTGCCGGAGCGCTTCGCCGGCCAGCCCGTGGTCTATGAGGTGCTGCCCCATGACCGCGAGTGGAGGCAATGCAATCCGCAGCTGATCCTTTTCGTCAACGGCGTGGCTTTGCAGGGCATGGACGAAAACCACAGCTATGCCCTGCTGCTGGACTGCGCCCGCGGAGGCGAAACCTTTGAGATCGCCATCAACGCTTACACCGACGCCTGGGAGTGGAAGGGCCCCGTGCGTATGCGCGCGGCGCTGCGCACGCTGGACCCCCTGGCCCGCCAGCTCTATTACGACATGGCCACGCCGCTGGAGGTCGCCAACCTTCATGAGGCGGACGACATGACCCGGGTCAAGCTCGTGCGGGCGCTCAACGAGGCCTGCAGCCTGCTGGAAATGAGCGACGAGACCGATTCCGCGGCCTTCGGGCGTTCCGCCAGAGAGGCAATCGCGCTGCTGGACCGGGAGATCTACAGCCAGCCCAACTGGGATGTCACGGCCTCCTGCATTGGCCACACCCATATCGACGTGGCTTGGCTTTGGCGGGTGCGGCAGACCCGGGATAAGGCCGGACGCTCCTTCCTCACGGTGCTCAAGCTCATGGAGGAGTACCCGGAATACCGCTTTATGTCCCCCCAGGCCCAGCTCTATGAGTTCGTCAAGCAGGATTATCCCGAAATTTATGAGCGCATTAAAGAGCGCGTGGCCGGCGGCCAGTGGGAGGCCGAGGGCAGCATGTGGGTGGAGTCCGACACCAATGTGGTGTCCGGGGAATCCCTGGTGCGGCAGTTCCTCGTGGGCAAGCGCTTTTTCAAGCAGGAGTTCGGCGTGGAGAACAAGATCATGTGGCTGCCGGACGTCTTTGGCTACACCGGCGCGCTGCCTCAGATCATCCGCAAGGCGGGCATCGACTATTTCATGACCACGAAGATCTCCTGGAACGAATTCAACCAACTGCCCTTCGACACCTTCGAATGGCAGGGGATCGACGGCACGAAGGTGCTCTCCCACTTTTCGCCCTCCCGGGACTGCCTGCAGGGGCGCGTGCCCAGCTTCTTCACCACCTACAACACCGAGCTCAGCCCGAACCAGGTGATGGGCGGCTGGAAGCGCTACTCCAACAAGGACCTGAACAATGAATTCCTGGTCTCCTTTGGCTGGGGCGACGGCGGCGGCGGGCCCACCGTCGATATGCTTGAGCATGGCCGCCGCATGGCCCGGGGCGTGGAGGGCTGCCCCGTGGTGAAGCAGCAGCCCAGCCTGCAATTCTTTCAGGATCTGGAAAAGCAAGTCAGCGGCAATCCTCATCTTCCCACCTGGCGGGGGGAGCTCTACCTGGAATTCCACCGGGGCGTGCTGACGGCCCAGGCGCGCAACAAGCGCTATAACCGCAAGAGCGAGCTGCTCTACCACGACGCGGAAACCCTGGCGGCTCTGGCCTTGCGGCTCACCGGCGCGGCATATCCCTCAGAAAGCCTGCTCGAAAACTGGAAGCGCATTTTGATGAACCAGTTCCACGATATCATCCCCGGCTCGTCGATCTTTGAGGTCTATGAGGATTCCCAGCAGGAATACATAGCGCTCATGGAGGCGGGCGAGGGCATGGCGCAGGCCGCCGAACAGGCCCTGGCCGCGCAGATTGAGGGGGAGGGCGTCGTCGTCTTCAATACCCTGGGCTTCAGCCGGGACGACCTCGTGTTTTTAGATCAACCTGCTGCTCAGGAAAATCTTGCTGTCTATGACACGGACGGCACGCGGCTTCCCTCGCAGGTTACCGCCGATGGCAGGCTTTGTTTCTTAGCCAAAGACGTCCCCTCCAAGGGCTGGAAGCGATTTTTCCTTGCTTCGCACGATGCTTCGGGTAACAGCGAGAGCATCATAAAAATAATGAATCGTGTTGTTGAAACGCCCGCCCTGCGCGTGGAGTTCGACGAGAACTACAACATCGCCAAGCTCGTGCATAAGGCCACCGGGCGCGCCGTGGCCCCGGAAGGGGATCTGCTGAACCGCCTCATCGCCTTTGAGGACCGCCCCAACGAGCACGACGCCTGGAACCTGGACGGCTATTTCAGGGAGAAATCCTGGACCATAGACGCCGTCAATTCCGCCGAGGTGATTGAGCACGGGCCTGTGCGCACCGTGCTGCGCGTGGTGCGGCCTTACCTGAGCAGCACCATCCAGCAGGACTTCATCTTCTATCCCCACGGCGAGCGCATTGACATCGACTACACTGTGGACTGGCACGAGAAGCACATTGTGCTCAAGTGCGATTATCCCGTGGATGTCAACGCCGCCCGCGCGACCTTCGACATCCAGTTCGGCAACATTGAGCGCACGGCCCACGAAAACAGCACCTGGGATTTTGCCCAGTTTGAGGTCTGCGGCCAGAAATGGGCCGACTTGAGCGACAACAGCTTCGGCCTTTCGGTGCTCAACGACTGCAAATATGGCTGGACCGCCAAGCACGGCCATCTGATGCCCACGCTGCTGCGCTGCGCCACCGACCCCAACCACGCCCAGGACCGGGAGATACACCGCTTCACCTACGCGGTCTATCCCCACGCGGGGCATGTGAGCCAAAGCGGCGTGGTGCGCGAGGGCTTCGGCCTCAACGTTCCACTGCGGGCGCTTGTCTCCCAGGGCGGCGCGGCGAACCGCGCCCCGCTTCCGGCGGCGTATTCGTTTATCCAGGCCAGCGCGGACAACATCGTCATCGAAACCGTGAAAAAGGCAGAGGACAGCGAGGCCCTGGTCATCCGCTGCTACGAGACCTGGAACCGCCGCACAGAGACAGCGTTCAGCTTCGGCGGGCAGCTGGCTTCGGCGTTCGAGTGCGATCTGATGGAAGAGAACGATGTGCCTCTCGCGTTTGAGGGCAGCGAGCTGAAGCTGAGCTTCCAGCCCTTTGAGATTAAGACGTTGAAGGTGGTTATTGCCTGATGCTCCAGCTCATCCTGGGCCGCGCGGGGGCCGGGAAAACAACATATGCCCACAATCTGCTGCGGGAGGCCGCGCGGGCCGGGGAGCAGGGGATGATCCTGCTAATCCCCGAGCAGGACTCCTTTGCCGGGGAAC
>WRMQ01000101.1 GCA_009777055.1 Oscillospiraceae bacterium | reverse complement strand
TGGGGGGTGGACGGGGGGGGGGAAGCTTTTTCCCCGCCGCACCGCCGCCGCGAAGGGGCCCTCATATTCCGCCGTGCCCCAAAGCTCCGCGGGCTCCGCCGGTTTCGCGTAATAGGAATTCACAAAGTAGAAATAGTCCTCCGCCGCGGGGCAAAGCGGGCTTTCCGTAAGACGCACCCGGTTCCAGCCCATCTGCGGCACCCGGACCTTAGCGGCGTCAAACTTCAGCACGCGGCCCTTGAGCCAGCCGAGGCAGGGCGTATCCTCCTCCTCGCTGTGCTCAAAGAGAATCTGCATGCCCACGCAGATGCCCAGGAAGGGCTTCTTTTGGCGCCGCACGGCCTCCTCCAGGGCCTCAATCAGCTCCAGCTCGCGCAGCGAATCCATGGTCGCCCTGGCGCTGCCCACCCCCGGCAGGATGATGTGCGTGGCGTCCTCCAGATCCGCCGGCCCCCGGGCAAACGCCGCCTCAAAGCCAAGATGCGTAACCGCGCGCAGCACGCTGGGCGCGTTGCCGGCCTTGTAGTTGATTATTCTGATCATTCTGTGGCCTCCTCCAAAAAGCTGCTTTGGGACGACTTACTCCCACTCCACAGTCGCCGGCGGCTTGGGTGTCACATCCACAACGACCCGGTTCACACCGGGCACCTCGCTTGTAATCCGCGCGGCGGCGGCCTCCAGCACATCCCAGGGCAGCCTGGGAACGCCGGCGGTCACAAAATCCCTGGTGGTTATGGCCCGCAGGGCGATGGTCTCCTCGTAGCAGCGCGCGCCGTCCCGCACGCCGACACTGCGCACGCCGGGCAAAATAGCGAAATACTGCTGCAGCTCTTTGTTCAGGCCGGCCTTCTCGATCTCCTCCCGGAAAATCGCGTCCGCCTCCCGCAGGAGATCCAGCCGGGGTTTGGTCAGCGCGCCCAGGCAGCGCACGGCCAGGCCGGGCCCGGGGAAGGGCTGACGGCCCGCGAAGGCCTCCGGCAGCCCCAGCATCCTGCCGCATTCCCGCACTTCTTCTTTATAAAGGAGCTTGACGGGTTCAATCACAGCCTCAAAATCAATATTCAGCGGCATGCCGCCCACGTTGTGGTGAGCTTTCACCTGCTTGTAGCCGTCCCCGCCGCTTTCCATGATGTCGGGATAAATGGTCCCCTGCACCAGGCAGCCGATTTTGCCCAGCTTGCGGGCCTCCTCCTCAAAGACACGGATAAACTCCTCGCCGATGTGCTTGCGCTTCAGCTCCGGCTCCGTCACGCCCGCGAGCCTGGCCAGAAAGCGCTGCTCCGCGTCGACACGGATGAGGTTGATGGCATAGGTGCCGCGAAACAGCGCGGTCACCTGATCGCCCTCGCTCTTGCGCATGAAGCCTGTGTCGACAAACAGGCAGGTGAGGGCGTCCCCCACGGCGCGGTGGGCCAGCACGGCGCATACGGCGGAATCCACGCCGCCGCTCAGCGCGCAGAGCACCGGCCGCCCGGCGGCCTCTTTGCGGATGCTTTCGCAGGCTTCCTCGATGAAGGTCTCCATGGTTCCTGTGATGTTCGACATGAAATTTCCTCCTTTTAAATATAAAAAGCATGAAGCGTTGAGAATTAAGAATTATGAATTGAGAATTAAGAATTAAGAATTGAGCATTGAGCATTGAGAATTAAAATCACCCGCGGTGGTACTCCTGCAGCGCTCTCACGCTCTCCCCCGGATTCTTCAGCTTTTCCTCGATCCCCTTCGCGGCGGTGACAGCCGCGGTAATCGTGGTCAGGTAGGGGATGTTGTAGCGGATGGCGGATTTGCGGATGTAGGAATCGTCCTCGCTGCTGCGCTTGCTTCCGCTGGGGGTATTGATGATCATATCCAGCTGATGGTTCTTGATGGCGTCCTCAATGTTGGGGCGTCCCTCATACATCTTTTGGATGGGCTCAGCTTTGATGCCCTGGGCCTCCAGATAGGCGCGGGTGCCCTTGGTGGCGAAGATTTTGAAGCCCAGGCTTTCAAGGCGCCGCGCCGCCTCGGCAGAGGCCTCCCTGTCTTTTTTGGCCACGGAAATCAGCACCGAGCCGGATAGGGGCAAAATGGATTTGCTGCCCTCCAGGGCCTTATAAAACGCCAGGCCGAAGCTGTCGGAAAGCCCCAGCACCTCGCCGGTGGAGCGCATTTCGGGCCCCAGCACCGGATCAACCTCCGGGAACATATTGAAGGGCAGCACGGCCTCCTTCACGCCGTAATAATTCACCTTCGGCGCGCGCATGGCCGTGAGGTCCAGCCGCTGGCCGGTGTGCCCCGCCATGATGAGCCCTGTGGCCAGGCTGGCCATATTGAGATTGCAGACCTTGGACACCAGGGGCACCGTTCTCGACGCCCGGGGATTGGCCTCGAGCACGTAAACCTTTCCCTGATGGATCGCGTATTGAATGTTCATCAGCCCCACCACGCCCAGCTCACCGGCGATTCTGCGGGTGTAGTCCCGGATGGTTTCGATCTGCTCCCGCGTGATGTTGACCGTCGGAATCACGCAGGCCGAGTCGCCGGAGTGGATGCCGGCGTACTCGATGTGCTCCATCACGGCGGGCACGAAGGCATGGCCGCCGTCGGCCAGGGCGTCGGCCTCGCACTCAATGGCGTTGTCGAGAAAGCGGTCAATGAGCACCGGGGCCTCGTCGCTGATATACTGCGCGTTGACGAGCATGTAGCTTTTCAGCTGCTCGTTGTCGAAAACAATCTCCATGGCCCGCCCGCCCAAAACGTAGGACGGCCTGACCATAACGGGGTAGCCGATTCCGGCGGCGGCGACCGCGGCCTCCTCGTAGCTGCGCGCCATGGCGGATTCCGGCATGGGGATGCCCATCTGGTCCATCATCCTGCGGAAGAGATCCCGGTCCTCGGCCAGGGCGATGACCTCGGGGCTTGTGCCCAGCACCGGCACCCCCGCCTCCTTGAGCTCCATGGCAATGTTCAGCGGTGTCTGCCCGCCGAACTGCACGATGATGCCCAGGGGCTTTTCGTGCTCGCAGATAGACAGAACGTCTTCTACGGTCAATGGCTCGAAGTAGAGCTTATCCGAGGTGTCGTAATCCGTGGAAACTGTTTCGGGGTTGCAGTTGACCATGATGGTTTCGAAGCCCAGCTCCCGCAGCGCCAGGGCGGTGTGCACGCAGCAGTAGTCGAACTCAATGCCCTGCCCGATGCGGTTGGGCCCGCCGCCCAGGATGACGACCTTTTGCCTGGCCTGGCCCTCCCCGGCGGAGATCCCGCGCTTTTCCCGGGAAGCCGCCAGCTCCGGCCCCAGCTTGCCCAGGCCGTTGTAGGTGGAGTAAAAATACGCGGCGTCGGCGCCGCTGACCGGCACCACGTCCCATTCCTCTTCCACGCCGATGGTTTTTCTGTGCAGCCGGATGTAATCCTCCGGCACCTCCAGCAGCCGGGAAAGGTATTTGTCCGCGAAGCCGTCCTTTTTCGCCCTGACCAGCAATTCGTCGGGCAGCACCCGCTTTTTGTAGGACAGCAGCTCGTTTTCCAGCTCCACAAGCTCCAGCATCTGCTCCAGGAAATAGTGCTTGATCCTGGTGATTCCGTGGAGCCTTTCGACGCTCATGCCCCGGCGCAGGGCCTCGTAAATGGCGAAGAAGCGCTCGCTGTTGGGTACGCAGATCAGCCGCAGCAGCTCATCCTCGCCCAGGGAGCCGAAGTTTTTCGCGAAGCCCAGGCCGCTGCGGCCGATCTCCAGCGAACGCACGGCTTTTTGAAAGGCCTCTTTAAAGCTGCGGCCAATGCTCATCACCTCGCCCACGGCGCGCATCTGCGTGCCCAGCTTATCCTCGATGCCGGGGAACTTCTCAAAGGCCCAGCGGGCGAACTTGAGCACGATATAATCCCCGTAGGGCTCGTATTGTTCCATGGTGCCGCAGCGCCAGTAGGGAATCTCGTCCAGGGTCAGCCCCGCGGCCAGCAGGGCCGACACGTAGGCGATGGGGAAGCCCGTGGCCTTCGACGCCAGGGCCGAGGAGCGCGAGGTTCTGGGATTGATCTCGATGATGATAATCCTGTCGCTCACGGGGTCGTGGGCGAACTGCACGTTGGTTCCGCCGATGACGCCGATTTCCGAAACGATGCTGAAAGCGATCCGGCGCAGCCGCCGCTGGAGCGCTTCGCCGATGGTGAGCATGGGCGCGGAGCAGAAGGAGTCGCCGGTGTGTACGCCCATGGGGTCGATGTTTTCGATCATACAGATGGCGATCATCTGGTTTTTGGCGTCCCGCACCACCTCGACCTCCAGCTCCTCCCAGCCCAGCACGCTCTCTTCGATGAGCACCTGGCCGATCATGGAGGCCTGGATGCCCCGGTTGACCACGACGCGCAGCTCCTCTTTGTTATAGACGATGCCGCCGCCGGTGCCGCCCATGGTGTAGGCGGGCCGGACCACCACGGGGTACCCCAGCTCCATGGCCGCGGCCTCCGCCTGCTCCAGGGTCAGCGCCTCGAAGCTGCGCGCCATTTCAACGCCCAGCTTTTCCATGGTTTTCTTGAATTCGATGCGGTCCTCCCCGCGCTCAATCGCCTCCAGGTTCACGCCGATGACCTTCACGCCGTACTGGCCGAGCACCCCGTCCTTTTGCAGCGCGAGGCTCAGGTTCAAGCCGGTCTGGCCGCCCAGGTTGGGCAGCAGCGCGTCGGGACGCTCCTTCGCGATAATCTCCGTCAACCGCGTCACGTTGAGGGGCTCAATGTAGGTTACGTCCGCCACGACGGGGTCCGTCATGATGGTGGCCGGGTTGGAGTTGACCAGTATGATCTTGTACCCCAGGCCCCGCAGCGCCTTGCAGGCCTGCGTTCCGGAGTAGTCGAACTCACAGGCCTGCCCAATGACGATGGGCCCGGAGCCAATGATCATAATCGAATGGATGTCTGTTCTTTTTGGCAATTCCATCTCCTCCTTATCTCTTATAATAATAGCGGATTCAGGCGAGCTTGTCAACGATAAATTAGGGGCTTTGAATTTCATCATTTTAGCCAAATTGACCGATTTCCGGCCTTGACACCGGGAAGGTGTTGCGTTATAATTGATAAATAATATACGGGATTATTATCCGGGAGGGAATGAAATTTATGCTGGATCATATCACCGCGCTGCGGGAGCGGTTCGACCAGGCCCTGGCAAAAGCGGATACGCCGCCGGAGCTGGAGGAGCTGCGGGTCGCCTTTTTGGGCAAAAAGGGTCACGTGAGCTCGCTCATGAAAGGAATGAAGGCGCTTTCGAACGAGGAGAAAAAGGCCTTCGGCCTGCGGGTGAACGAGTGGAAGGAGGGGGTTGAGCAGGCCCTCGCCGCGGCGAAGCGGCGCATGGAGGAGGCGGAGATCGACCGCCTGATCCATGGCGCGAAGCCCTACGACATCACGCTGCCGGCGGTACCCCCGCTCGCGGCGGCGGCGCGGGGCTCTTACTCCCCCATCACGCTGGTGCAGCGGGAGGTGGAGCGCGTCTTCGTGAGCATGGGCTTCACCGTGGAGGACTATCCGGAGATCACCGACGACTACAGCTGCTTCCAGGCGCTGAATATCCCGGAACACCACCCCGCCCGGGATATGCAGGACACCTATTACCTGAGCAACGGGCAGCTGCTCAAAACCCATACCTCGGCGGCGCAGAACGCCATCATGCGCAAATACGGCGCGCCGCTGAAGGCGATTTTCCCGGGCCGCTGCTTCCGCAACGAGGCCACCGACGCCTGCCACGAAAACACCTTCTTCCAAATGGAAGGCATGATGATTGACGAAAGCATCTCTATCTCGAATTTAATCTATTTCATGAAGACGATGCTCTCGGAGGTCTTCCGGAAGGATATCAGGGTGCGGCTGCGGCCGGGCTTTTTCCCCTTCGTGGAGCCGGGCTTCGAGCTGGACATCAGCTGTCTCATCTGCGGCGGCGCGGGCTGCCCCTCCTGCAAGGGCGGCGGCTGGCTGGAGCTGTGCCCCTGCGGCATGATCCATCCCAACGTGCTGCGCATGGGCGGCATCGACCCGGAGCGCTATACCGGCTTCGCCTTCGGCCTGGGGCTGACCCGTCTGGCCATGATGAAATACGGCGTCAGCGATATCCGGGATTTCAACTCCTGCGATTTGAAGAAGCTGTCGCAGTTTATTGCGGAATGAACCAATGAAAGGAGGGTATTCATATGATCGTATCCATGAACTGGATCAAGGAATTTGTGGATCTGCGGGGGCTTGACGAGCTGGAGCTGATTCAGCGCTTCACCCTTTCCACCGCCGAGGTGGAGCAGGTCATTCCCAAGGGCCGGGATGTGACAGGCGTGGTAGCCGGCAAAATTCTCAGGGTGGAAAAGCACCCGGATTCGAAAAAGCTGCACCTGCTCCAGGTGAGCGCCGGCGCCGGCGGGATATACGACGTGGTCTGCGGCGCGCCGAATGTGCGGGAGGGCCTCGTCGTGCCCTTCGCCCCCCTGGGCGCGCGGCTGGGGGAGCTTGAGATCACGGCGGCGAAAATCGCGGGCTTCGTCTCCCACGGCATGTGCTGCTCCGAGAAAGAGCTCGGCATCAGCGAGGACCACTCCGGCCTCATGGAGCTGCCGGCGGACGCGCCCCTGGGCGCGGACATCAAGACACTTTTCGGCCTGGAGGACATCGTCTTTGAGGTGGACAATAAATCCCTCACCAACCGGCCGGATTTGTGGGGGCATTATGGCATCGCCCGTGAATTCGCGGTTCTGGCCGGGCGGGAGCTGAAGCCCTTCGCGCAGGCCGGCTGCTCCAAATACGAGGCCCTGGAGCCCATTGAGATCCAGATTGAGACAGAGGACTGCCTGCGCTATTCGGGCATCAAAATCCGGCATATTACAAAAACGCTGAGCCCCGTGGATATGCGCATCCGTCTTTTCTACTGCGGCATGCGCTCCATCAACCTGCTGGCGGACCTGACGAACTATGTTATGCTGGAGCTCAGCCAGCCCATGCACGCCTTCGATATCCGCAAGGCGGACCGGATTGAGGTGCGTAAATTTGACGAGCCTTTTGTGTTTTCCACGCTTGACGGCACGGAACGGAGCATCGACCCCGCCGCCATGATGATCTGCGCCAACGGCAGGCCCCTGGCCGTCGCGGGCGTGATGGGCGGCCTGGACTCCGAAATTGTGGAGGACACCGACGGCCTGCTGCTGGAATCCGCCAACTTCGACCCCGTGAGCATCCGCAAGACCTCCACCCGCCTGGGCCTGCGCACCGACGCCAGCATGCGATACGAGAAGACCCTCGACCCCGAGCTGACCATCGCGGGCATCCGGCGCTTTCTGAAGCTGCTCATGGATATCGACCCCGGCGTGGAGGTCATTTCCTCCCTGTCGGACAACTACGCCCGCCGCTATCCGGAGATCGCGTTTTCTTTCAGCAAGGCCTACGTGGACCGCTGCACGGGGATTGACATTCCCCGCGGGACCATTCTGAAGACCCTCGCCGGCCTTGGCTTCGCGCCCCGGCTGGAGGAGGATGAATTTCATATCACCGTCCCCAGCTGGCGCGCCACGAAGGATATCTCCATCAAGGCCGACATGATCGAGGAGATCACCCGCGTCTACGGCTACGACAACTTCGAGCTGAAATCCGCCGGCGTGGTCCTGGCCCCCGTGCGTGCCTCGGAGCAAAAGAGCTGCGGAAACGCCGTCAAGGATATTTTAGTCCGGCGCTGCCATCTGCATGAGGTACACTCCTATCTCTGGCACGACGCCGAAAAGTGCAAAAAGCTGGGCCTCGCGATCGAAGAAAATGTAAAGATCGTGAACTCCGTGGATTCCGTCAACAGCACCCTGCGCGGCTCCATGATCCCCACGCTTTTGTGCGCGCTGTATGACAACCAGGGCTTCGGCGCGTCGTACGGCCTGTTCGAGATCGGCAGCGTGGCGGAGGGCCTGACCGCCGACGGCCTGTGCAACGAGCGCAGGAAGCTCGGCATTGCCCTTTACAGCCGCGAGGCCACGGAGCGCGCCCTCTTCTACCGCCTGAAG
>WRMQ01000100.1 GCA_009777055.1 Oscillospiraceae bacterium | reverse complement strand
GGAAAAGAATTGCCGCAGCAATTCTTGGGGGAATTTTATCGCGCGAGCGATTTCACGCCTGCCTGCCTGTACTTCTTTACGGAAAATCACTGCAGCCGGCTAAAAGCACTTCATTCTTTCAATTGACAGGAGAATTTGATGAAACGCACAACACTACTGAACGAGGGCTGGAAATTTCACCTTGGCGATCTGGAATACGCGTATTATAAGGGCTATGACGACAGCGGCTGGCGGCAGGTGAGGCTTCCCCACGACTGGTCGGTGGAGTGTCCCTTCGACGAAAGCTATGCCAGCGGCTCCGGCTATGTGTGCGGCGGCGTGGGCTGGTACCGCCTGCGCTTTGCCCTGCCGGAAGACTTTGACGCTGCAGGCAAAACGCTATGGGTCACCTTCGGCGGGGTGTATAAAAACGCCCGCGTGTGGTGCAACACGAACTATCTGGGGCTGCGGCCCTCCGGCTACGCCACCTTCCGCCATGATATCACCCCCTTCGTTGTACCTGGCGAGAATGTCCTTGCCCTGCGCGCGGATCACAGCGATCTGGCCGATTCCCGCTGGTTTACCGGCAGCGGTATCTATCGGGATGTCACCCTCACCGTGACGGACCGCGTGCATTTCGAGCCGGACGGGGTGTTTGTGTCCACGGTTTCGGCCAACGAGGAGGAGGCCGAGCTTTGTATCGCCTGGGAGCTTTCGGCGGAAGCCGGGGTCTCCTTCACGCTGGGGGACCAAAGCGCCGTATCCGCCGGCCGGTCGGGCAGCGCGGCGCTTCGCGTCAAAAAGCCCGCTCTGTGGTCGCCGGAGACGCCGGCGCTGCACAAGCTGGTCTGCAGGGCGATAAAGGACGGACAGGTCCGCGACGAGCTGGAAATCCCTATCGGCATACGAACCATCCATTTTGACGCGGACAGGGGCTTCAGCCTCAACGGCAGGAGCGTGAAGATAAAGGGCCTGTGCCTGCACCACGACGGAGGGGCGCTGGGTGCGGCTGTGCCTGTGGCTGTGTGGCGGCGCAGGCTGCGCAAGCTGAAGGCCGTGGGCTGCAACGCCATCCGCGCCGCCCATAACCCGCCGGACGCGCGGCTGCTCGACCTGTGCGACGAGCTTGGCTTTCTGGTGATGGACGAGGCCTTCGACGAGTGGGAGGGCTGCAAAAACAAGTGGTGGCAGGGGCACAACGTCTATCCGCCCAAGCATTTCGGCTATGCCGACGCCTTTCCGGAGTGGCACGAGCGCGATTTGGCCGCCATGGTGCGGCGGGACCGCAACCACCCTTCCGTGATCCTTTGGAGCATTGGCAACGAGATCGACTATCCCAACGATCCCTACTGCAATCCGCTTTTTCAGTCGATGACCGGCAACAACGACGCCAACAAGCCCGCGCAGGAGCGGCAGTACGACCCCAATAAACCCAACGCGGTGCGTCTGGCGGCAGTTGCGCAAAAGCTTGCCGCGATTGTGAAGGCCCAGGACACCACGCGGCCCGTCACCGCCGCCCTGGCCTTTCCCGAGCTTTCGAACCTGGTCGGTTACGCCCAGGCCCTGGACGTGGTGGGCTATAATTACAAAGAGAATCTCTACCGCGAAGACCGCGCGGCATACCCCGGACACGTGATCTATGGCAGCGAAAACGGGCATGGCGAGGCCGAATGGCTGGCTGTCAGGGATAACCAGGATATCTGCGGGCAGTTCCTTTGGACAGGGATCGACTATCTGGGCGAGGCCCGGGGCTGGCCGGTGCGGATATCCCAGGCCGGGCTGCTCAGCACGGCGGGCTTCGAAAAGCCCCGCTATTATCACCGCATGGCCATGTGGACGCGGGCGCTTATGGCGCACATAGACGCCCCGCCGGGCAAGGGGGTCACCGTATACACCAACGCGGAGCGTGTGGAGCTGTTCCGGGAGGGGCAGTCTCTGGGCACGAAAGAGGTGGAGGGCTGGAGCGTATCCTTCGATGCCGTCCCTGAGACGGGGGAGCTGCGCGCCCTTGCCGCGCGGGGCGGTGAAACCGTGGAAAGCAGCTTTTCGCCGCCGGGCGAGCTGGCGGAAATTCATCTGTCCGCGGAAGATGGGGAGATTATCCAGGTAGAGGTCACGCTGCGCGACGCGGCGGGGCGGCTCGTCGCGGAAGATATAGAGCTGCGGTATTCATTGACAGGCGGCGGCGAGCTGCTGGGTATCGACAATGGCAGGGCCGACGATATAACGCCCTATTTCTCCCATACGCGAGCAACATTTCATGGGCGGTCGATTGTGTATATCCGCCCGGGAAAAGAGAACGGGGTTCTGCGCGTGGCCGCCCCCGGCGGCCTGACGGCCCGCGTGAAATATCAGGGACAGGAGAATTTGCGGTGAAAGCGTTCACGATTACGGAGGAGGAGGTCCGCGCCTGGCTGCCGGAACGGGACCCCGCCGGCCATAAAGGGAGCTTTGGCCATGTGCTCAGCGTCTGCGGAAGCCTGCATTATCCGGGCGCGGCGGTGCTGGCGGCGCTGGGGGCGGCGCACTGCGGCGCCGGCCTTGTCACGGCGGCGTTCCCGGAATGCGCGTACCCCGCTGTCGCGGCCGGATTGACGGTTTCGCCGCTGCTGCCGCTGCCCGCCAACCGGCAGGGGACCTTCCGCGTTTCCGCGCTGCCGCCCCTGCGAAAGGCCCTGGAGGGCAAGAACGCGCTGCTGTTGGGCTGCGGGCTGGGCCTGAACGGAGATACGAAGGAGCTTGTCCGCGCGCTCTGGGAGGAAACGGAGCTTCCCATCGTGTTGGATGCCGATGGCATAAACGCCGCCGCGGCGCATATGCATGTAGGGCAGTGGAAAACGCGCTCATCGCGCGCTCTGCCTGTATGGACGCCCCACCCGGGGGAAATGGCGCGGCTGACCGGCCGCTCCGTTGAAGAGATTCAGGGCAGGCGCGCGGATATCGCCCTGGAATTCGCCCGTACGCACAACGCTGTGCTGGTGCTCAAGGGAGCCGGGACCGTCGTCGCCTCACCGGAGCGGGACTGTGTTTATCGCTGCGATACCGGCAATTCCGGCCTTGCGAAGGGCGGAAGCGGCGACCTTCTGGCGGGGATGCTTGCCGCCCTGCTGGCACAGGGAATGGATTCCTTCCGGGCGGCGCTGTGCGCGGTGTATCTCCACGGCAAGGCGGCGGATCACGCTGCGGCGCGGTATTCCCTGCGGGGCATGACAGCCCTCGACTGCGTGGAGGCGCTGAAGACGCTGCTATCCGAATATGAGTAGAGGTTCGCCATGCGTCATTCACAATTCATCGTTCACAAATATCGCTTTGGGCTGGTTTTGCTGCTGCTGCCGGCCCTGCTTTTCTTTGGCGGATGCAAGCCGAAGCCGCCGCCGCCGATGCCCGCGGCGTTTTCCGCGCGGGCGAAGGTGCGATATGGCGAAGCGGCAATGGAGGCCGCGCTCAGCCAGGAGGCCCCGGGCTGCCTGCGGGCGGAATTCACCGCGCCGCCGGAGCTGCGCGGTATGCGGCTGAGCCTGGATGGGGAGCGGGCCTCTCTCAGCTACGGCGGGCTTGCGGCTGAGTGGGAGGCGGGCCATTTGCCCTCCGCCGGCTTTGTGCCGCTGCTGAACCGGGCCCTGCTGCAGCTCGCCCAGCCCCAAGCGGAGGCTGAGCCCGTCAAGGGCGGCGGATGGATTGTCAGGGCCACAGCCGACGGCATCGGCTATGCCGCCACGCTGGACGCGCAGGGGCTTTTAAGCCGGTTTGAGGCGCCTGGAATTGGTCTGGTTGTGGAGGTCTTTCCGCTGGAATGAATAAAGCAGACTTCTTGCGAATGGGTGGTTTTTGCCAGTGGGCGACCACAGGTCGCCCCTACTATGAATTCTGCCCCAGTTCGATATCAGTCTATCGCGAAGGATCATCGTAGGGGCGCACTGTGTGCGCCCGCTGGGAACCAGTATAAATATGCAAGAAGTTTAGCATAAAAAATTTTACGTGATTCTAAAATTTTAATTTTAAATTGCATTTTTTATCCGGATATGCTAGAATACTCCCATCAAGCCAACTTGGGGAGAATGCGTATGCGGACAATTATCGCGGAAAACGAGCGCGGGCTGGATACCGCGCGGATTCGGGCGAGCCTGTTGGCCTCCCTCCGGGGCAGGACGCCGGGCAGGGTGCTGGTGATTCCGCCGGACATCACGCGGCTGAATTCCGGCGCCGGGCTGATCACCTCCATTTATTATGAGCTGATGGCAAGCAGCGGAGCAAAGGTGGACATTCTGCCCGCCCTGGGCACCCATGCGCCCATGACCCGGGCGGAGCAGGTCGCCTTTTTTGGCGGCGATATCCCGGAAGAGCGGTTTTTGACGCACCGCTGGCGGGACGGCGTGACCAAATTGGGCGAGGTCCCGGCAGACTTCGTGCGGGAGGTCTCTGAGGGCCTGATGGACGAGGCCATGGACGTGGAGGTTTCGGATTACCTGCTCGACCCCGCCTATGACCTGATTTTATCTGTCGGCCAGGTGGTCCCCCATGAGGTGGTGGGCATGGCCAATTACACGAAGAATATCGTGGTGGGCTGCGGCGGGAGCCGCTTCATCAACCGCTCGCATATGCTGGGCGCGTTCTATGGCATGGAGCGCGTCATGGGCCGGGACCACTCCCCGGTGCGCAAGGTCTTCGACTATGCCGAGGAGCATTTTATCCGGAAGCTGCCGGTGGAATACGCGCTCACCGTCACAGTCACGGAAGGGGAGCGCACGGACATCGTCGGCCTTTACATCGGCAGGGAGCGCGACGGCTTCGAGCGCGCCGTGGCGATGAGCCAGCGGCGCAACCTCAACTACCTGCCGCGCCCCATGAAAACCTGCGTGGTGTGGCTGGACGAGCGCGAATTTCACTCCACCTGGCTGGGCAACAAGGCCATTTACCGCACCCGCATGGCGATGGCCGACGGCGGGCGGCTGATCATTCTCGCCCCGGGCGTGAGAAGGTTCGGGGAGGACGGCGAAAACGACCGCCTCATCCGCAAATACGGCTACGCCGGCAGGAAAAACGTGCTGGAGCTGGTGAAGAGGGAGCAGGAGCTGCGGAGCAATCTCGGGGTGGCGGCGCACCTGATTCACGGCTCGCCGGATGGCCGCTTCCGCGTCACCTACGCCACCCGGCATCTGACCCGGGAGGAGGTGGAGGGCGCGGCCTTTGACTATCTGCCCTTCGACGAGGCCGTGGCAAAGTATAACCCGAAGAAGCTCAAGCCCGGCTGGAATACCGTTGACGGCGAAGAGCTCTATTTCATCGAAAATCCCGCCCTGGGCCTGTGGGCGCTGGAAGGGGCGTTCTGATGAAATACAAGCTGTTGGCCGCCGACATGGACGGCACCCTGCTCAATGGCGATTACGCGATGACGCGCCGCACGCGGGAGGCACTGCGGGCGGCGATGGACGCGGGCGTATTGTTTGTGCCCTCCACGGGCCGCCCCATGCTGGGCATGGAGTGGCTCAACGCGCTGTTCCCCGAGGATCTGCCCTATATTGTTTTCAACGGTGCGCTGGTGCTCACCGGCAAGTCGCGCGGGGTTCTGTATTCCAGGCCCCTGGACGCCGCCTATGCCCATGAGATTTTCGAAATGGGCCTGCGCCTGGATATCCCTATGATCATCTGGGAGGGGGACCGGCTGTTCACCAATCGCGACTGCGAGGCGACGCGGGAATACCGGACCATCACCGGCGCGCAGCTCCATGTGATTGGCGCGCTTGATCATAGCGTAACGAAGATGCTCTGGCTCCTCACGCCGGAGGAGGCGCTGCGGTACCAGGAGGAGATGCGCGCCCGCTATAGGGAACGGCTCAACTGGCACACCTCGCGGCCCTATATGCTGGAGGTCGTCGCCGCCGAGGCCTCGAAGGGCCGCGCCCTGGCGGAAATCGGGGCGGCTTACGGCATTGAGGCCGGTGAGATGATCGCCGTGGGCGACGGCCACAACGATATCTCGATGCTGGAATACGCCGGGCTGGGCGTCGCCATGGGCAACGCGCCCGAGGCGGTGAAGCGCGTCTGCCAACACACCACGCTGTCGAACGACGAAGACGGCGTGGCTGCTGTGATTGAGAAGTATTTCTTGTGAGCGTATAATTTTAAAGAGCTTTCTAAAAAAGAGCTTTCGAAAGGAACTTGATATGAAGCTACGCGAAAATTGCCGTTACGGCGTGGCCGCGCCGACCAGCATGGGCGTTCGCATCACGCCGGCGGGCGGCGCGCCCGTGCACACCAGCAATTCTTTTTTCATGCAGGCCACCAGCGCGGAGACAAACGTCCTCAACGTGCCCGCGTCTCTGGGCCTGAAGGGCCTCGCGCTGACGAACTTCGTGGAAGGAAGCCCTATCTCGCTCTTCATCAAGAGCGAGCTGCGCAGGCGCAATATCGACTATGCCGGCCCTGACATCCCCCAGGGCGGCCCGTGGGGATATCGGCACCAGTTCAACATCGCGGACAGCGGCTGCGGCGCGAGGGGCCCCCGGGTACACAATGACCGCGCGGGCGAGGTGGGCCGCGTCCTCAGCGCCGGGGATTTCGATTTTGACGAAATCTTCGGTGGCCGGGGCGTACAGATCCTGCATATGTCGGGCCTGGTGGGCGCGCTTTCGGAGGATACCGGACGCTTCTGCCTGGAGGCGGCCCGCGCCGCGAAAAAAAACGGTACCCGCATCTCCTTCGATTTGAACTACCGCGCGTCCTTCTGGAAGGGCAGGGAGGCGGAGCTGCGCGCTATTTTCAGCGAAATCGCCTCCATGGCGGATATCCTGGTGGGCAATGAGGAGGATTTCCAGCTCTGCCTTGGCCTGGAGGGCCCGAAGGCCGGCGGCGAGGAGCTCGCGGCGAAGCTCGGCGCTTTTCAGGAGATGATCGGCCGGGTGAAGCTGGCCTTTCCCGGCGCCGCGGTCTACGCCACAACGCTGCGGCAGGTGCTCTCGGCCAACGAGCATCTCTGGGGCGCGGTCACCTCCTTCGGCGAAGAATGGACCGTCATTGAGCCGCGCCCGATCCAGGTGCTCGACCGCATCGGCGGCGGCGACGGCTTTGTCAGCGGGCTGCTCTACGGCATCCTCAAGGGCTGGGAGCCCGAACGCTGCACCGGCTTCGGCTGGGCCTGCGGCGTACTGGCGACGACTGTGCTGGAGGACTACGCCACCCCCGCGGACGAGGACATGGTCTGGAGTATTTATGAGGGCAACGCCAGGGTAAAGCGATGATGGAAATGAAGATTATTTGAGATGATATATTTGAAATGATATGTTTGAGATAATATTTAAAATGATATTTGAGATGATATTTGAGGCCAAAACCTCAATCTATAATTTGCGGAGGAATTCAACATGCAAAAAGCGGATATCGGCCTGATCGGCCTTGCCGTCATGGGCGAAAATCTGGTCATGAACATGGAGAGCAAGGGATTTCGCGTGTGCGTTTATAACCGGACGGCGCAGAGAGTTATTGATTTTATGGAAGGCCGTGCCAAAAGCAAAAATATTCTGGGCGCTTATTCCATTCAGGAGCTGGCCGACAGCCTGAAAAAGCCCCGCAGGATCATGATCATGGTCAAGGCGGGCAAGCCCGTGGATGACTTCATCGAGCTGCTGCTCCCCTTTCTTGAAAAGGGCGATATTCTCATCGACGGCGGGAACTCCCATTTTCCCGATACGATCCGGCGCACGAAATATGTGGAATCCAAAGGCCTGCTCTATATTGGGACGGGCGTTTCCGGCGGCGAGGAGGGCGCGCGCACCGGCCCGGCAATGATGCCCGGCGGCAATTCAAAGGCATGGCCCTTGGTAAAGGATATATTCCAGGCCATCTGCGCAAAAACCCCCGACGGAGAACCCTGCTGCGACTGGATAGGCGAAGACGGGGCGGGCCACTACGTGAAGATGATCCACAACGGCATAGAGTACGGCGATATGCAGCTTATCTGCGAAGCCTACGACATGATGGGCCGCTTCCTGAAGATGAAGGCCCCTGCCATGCACAAGGTTTTTGCCGAGTGGATGAAGGGGGAACTGGACAGCTACCTTATAGAAATTACCCGCGACATCCTCGCCGTTAAGGACACGGATAAAAAACCGCTTGTTGATAAAATCCTCGATACCGCGGGACAGAAAGGCACGGGCAAATGGACGGTTATCAGCTCCGTGGATATGGGCGTACCCACTACCCTTATGGGGGAGGCCGTGTATTCCCGCTGCCTCTCCGCGTTAAAGGACGAGAGGGTCGCCGCCGCGAAGATTTTGAAGGGCCAGAAGCCGAATGAGTTCACGGGCAGCGTAAAAAGGTTTAT
>WRMQ01000099.1 GCA_009777055.1 Oscillospiraceae bacterium | reverse complement strand
CCCTCGTAACAAAAATCGACGCCCTCGCGGAGGGCGCCGATGCTTTTTTTCCCGACCTCGACGCCCGGCCCGGCTGGCGCTGCGCGGTGCGGTCCGGCTGGCTTGAGGAAAAGGGGATCCGGTTCCGGTACTGCCGGTACGAGCGTTGCGGCGCGGGCTGAGTTATACGCCGATCGCCTCGCCGGCGAGGGTCATCAGGATGGCCGCCGAAAGCTCTTCCGACAAAAACCGCATATAGAACCAGTGCTGAATGGCGAAGCGCCAGGTGACCCGGAAGTTGAACACGCTTCCCATGACCTCCCGGTAGGCCTCCATAAAGCCATCCGCGTAGGTCCCCAGGTTGCCGTCAAGGAACAGCGTGCCAAGGGTTACGTCCTCGGGCGGGATATCCGCGTAGCCATGTTCCTCGTCGAAAGCGGCGATAAAAGCGCTGAACGCCACAGCCCATTCCGTGTCGAAGTCATCCACGGATTTGCCCAGCTTGAGCTTCAAGAGGGTAATCCGCGTTTGATTGCTGAATTTAATGCACAGATAGATGGGCCGCATTTGAATCGCGAACTGAATGGCCTGCTCCTCCGTGAATTCAAGCTCGTCCAATCCGTCTCCCGGCTCCTCCCCCGGGTCCTCCCCTGAAATCAGGTCGGCGGTACGGGGCATTGTGAACAGCTTGGCCGCCGGAGCGCCGCTAGCCGCCGAAGCGCCCAATGGCAGCGCAGCGCAAAGCAGCATCGCCGCCAGCAGAACGGCCAATATTTTTTTGCTTTTTTCCATGAGACAATCGTCCTTTCTCGGCTTGTTTGGGTTACCTAATTATAGACCCTCCCGCAAAATATGTCAAGCGCTTCGCGGCGATTTTCACATTACTAGAATTTTATATTGTTGAATTTTATATTGGACCTCTTGCGAAATGGGTTACTCTTTGCGCTGGCAAAGAGCAACCCATTTCGCGAGAGGTCTAGCAGGGCATTGCGACTTAGCGTTAATGTTAGCCTTAGCCCTGACTCTAGGGCTAGCCTCAAAGTTGAAACTATACAAATAATTAAATGCAAGAATCAAAAAATCAAACATAAGCACCAAATTGATATTGCTCGCCAGCGGGCGCACACAGTGCGCCCGCTGCAAAAAGCCACCTATTTCGCAAGAGGTCTATTGTTGAGTTTTAGTGAATTTAAAACTTTCCCCCTCCTCCGCCGTGGCTGCGCCCGGAGGAGCTTTTGTGCGTGGTCGAGCCCCCGCCGCCGGAGGACGGCGTATCGCTATTTCGCAGCGTGCGCGTCACGTTGCGGAACAGAAGCTGCTCATTGGCGTAGGCCAGCTGCAAGCTGCCGGGGCGCAGGTAGTCCGCCGCCTGCTGCTTCCTCCGCACGGTCCGGAGCTTCTTCTTCATGCTTCCCGTAAAGAGAAAGGCGATGAGAAGCCCGCCGCCAAGGCCCAGCAGCAGTATTTTGGCGTAGTCCCCGGCGGTCCTCGGCAGGCTGCCCCTGTCATAGGGCCTGCCGGTTTCCGCCCGGGCAAGAAACTGGCCGCACCAGTCGGCGAAGCCGTTAAACGCGGCCGCGTATTCGCCGTCGCTCAGGCCATCCGCAATCAAGCGCTTGCCCAGGAATTCGATGCCCGCGTCGGTGAAAGCGTCAATCGCGCCGCCGCAGGTGGAAATGTGCCAGTCCCGCGTATCCATGTCGAGCAGCAGCAGCAGGCCGTCATAGCTCTCGCCCTGGCCGTAGCCGCCGTAGTCGAACCAGTCGTCCGCGAAGGCCTCGGGGCTGGCGCCGCCGGTGGAATCCACCGTAACGATCACGATGTCGTTTTTCCACTGCGCCGAAAGCGCCGCGAGCTTTTCCTCCAGGGCGGCGGCTTCGCTTTCGCTGAGCAGGCCGGCCTCGTCAACGAGCAGCGGCGGCGCGGCAAGGGCGGGCAGGGCAAGCAGGGCCGTCAGGGCAAGCGCGAGCAGCGCGCAAATTATCTTTTTCATCATCATTGCTCCTTCCCTTACATCAACAGCAGCAGCAGCCCGGTGAGCACCGCCCCCGCGACCGCCGCGGCCCCCGCGAGCCAGCGGAAATAAGCGCCCTTGTCCATGGGCAGATCGCCCACGAATTTGCCGGTCTGGCCATTCATGGCGAAGGTGAATTTCTTGCCCCGCCAGGTGGTGTTCAACAGCCAAACGGGATAGAGCGCGTAGCGCACCGTGCCGCCGAGCAGGTTCACGCTGCCGCCCTCCGGCGTTACGCTGGCGTAGCCCGTCACGGTTTTGGCGAAGGCGTTTTCCGTGCTGCGGCGGATGCGCTCATTGGCGCGGTGCGTGCTTTCGTCCCTGTCCACGTCGTATTTATCCGCCAGATAGCCCGCCAGGTACGCCGTCTGGAAGTCCACGGCGTCGCGCCAGTCGAAGGGCTCAATGGATTCCATCAGGTCGTCGGGCATTTTGGAGGAGCCGTCCACCGGCACCCGGTCGAAGGAAAGTCTGCCGCCCCGGTAGACATAGAAGGTGCTGGTTTCGGTGTAATTATAGTTCCCGGCGCTCCACCTGCGCAGCTGGGTGGTCCGGTAGCGCAATTGGGCCTCCATGTCGGCGTCGTATAGCCAAAAAGGCACGTATATGCCCTTGACCTCGTCGAGGTGGTTCTGGTCGCGGAACACCTTCGGCAGCAGCCGCTTGCCCATCAGGTGCTTTTGCAGCGCGGCCACAGCGGCCTTTTTGTCCAGCTTAAACGGAATCACCGCGTCGGGCCGCAGCGCGCCGGAAAATTGCCCCTTCATGACCACGGGATTGTCGCAGTAGGGGCATTTGGTCGCGGCGGTGGTGGCGTCGGCCACGATCTCGCCGGCGCAGGACTGGCAGAGATATACCGCCATGCCTTCGGTTTCCCCCTCGGTCCACGCGGCCTCCGGGGCGTTCCAGGCGAGCTCCCGCTGCTCCTGGCCCAAGCCCTCGTCCATGGCCTGCAGAGACTCCATGGTGAAGCCCGCGCCGCAGAAGGGGCACTCCATCTGCTGGCTGGCGCTGTCGAACTGGATCGCGCCGGCGCAGTTGGGGCACTTGTATTCCAATAATGTTGACATGGAATTGTCCTCCGATCAGAAAATGAGTTACTTCAGGTCGTTGGCGTCAAATACATCCCCGCATTCCGGGCAGAACCTGGGCGGGTTGGCGGGATCCGGAGGCTGCCAGCCGCATTTGTCGCATTGATACAGCGGCGCGCCCGCCGGCCTGGGCTTTCCGCAGCCCTGGCAGAACTTGCCCTGATTCATCCCGCCGCAGGCGCAGGACCAGCCATTCTGGGCCGCCGGCTGGGGCTGGGGCTGGCCGCAGCCCTGGCAGAACTTGCCCTGGTTCATCCCGCCACAGGCGCACTGCCAGCCCTGGGCGGCGGGCGCGGGCGGTTGATATTGCTGCTGCTGTTGCTGGTATTGCTGTTGCTGTTGCTGCTGCTGCTGCCCCATGGCAAACAGGTTCCCGGCGTTCATGCCGCCCGCCTGCTGCGCCATGCCCAGGCCCATAAAGCCCATCATCGCTCCGCCCTCGTTGGAGGCCGCCGCCTGCATGGCGGAGGCCTGCGCGCCCACGAGGGTGGCCGCCGCCATGGTGGGGTCGCGCATGACCGCGCTGCGCTGCAGCTGCTTGATCATGTCCTCGTCCTCCTTGGAGGCGGAAACGGTGTTCACTCCCACGGACACGATGGAAAGGCCCCGCAGCTGCGACCATTTCGCGGTGAGGGCCTCGTTCATGGCGTCGGCCAGCTCAATGGTGTGGCCGGGCAGGGCGCTGTAGCGCAGGCCCATGTCGGAGATCTTCGCGAAGGCGGGCTGCAGAGCCGTCAGAAACTCCGCCTTCAGCTGTCCGTCGATCTCCTCCCGGCGGTAGGCCGCCTCCACGTTGCCGCACACGTTGGTATAAAACAGCATCGGGTCGATGATTCTGTAGGAATACATGCCGTTGCAGCGGATGCCGATGTCGATATCCAGGCCGATGTTTTTATCCACCACCCGGAAGGGCACGGGATTCGTGGTGCCAAAGCGGTTGTCCACGAGCTCCTTGGTGTTGAAGTAATACACCCGCTGGTCCTTCGGCGCCTCGCCGCCGAAGGTGAAGCGCTTGCCGATGTTGGCAAAGGTCGCCTTGAGGCTTTGGCCCAGGCTTCCGTTGAAGATGCTGGGCTCGGTGGAGGCGTCGTAGACAAATTCGCCGGGCTCGGCGCACAGCTCGGCCACCTTGCCCTGCTCCACAATGATCATGCACTGTCCATCCGCCACGGCGATGACCGAGCCGCTGGAGATGATGTTGTCGCTGCCCCTGGTGTTGGAGCTGCGCCCTGAGGTACGCTTTTGTCCTTTGACGGCGAGGGTATCCTTGCCGATGGCCTCGCAATAGAAATATTCCTTCCACTGATCAGCCAACACGCCCCCCAGCGCGCCAACACCTGCTTTGATAAGTCCCATAGATAAGCTCCTTTCGATTGATGACGATAGATGACGATAGATAACAATAGACTTTTGATGGCAATTTCGCAAGTGATATTTAGCCTCGGCTCGGCACTGCCTCGCCCTACTCGGGACCGGCCGATGGCCGATTCAAACGCGACTATGATATTCAAAAAATGCCGCAAAGGAGGCTTCGCAGGCGCGGCCATTGGCCGGTCCCGAGTAGGGCGAGGCAGTGCCGAGCCGAGGCTAACAATCCTTGTCACACTCCGGCACTGCCAAAAGTATAGCACAAATAAAATTTTTTGACCCTAGCCGCGGCGGATAGGTTTTCAGATAAATAAAACTAACCGCCGCGGATAGGGCGCGCCGCAGGGCCATGTGATACAATAGACGTGAAATAGCGCGAGACACGAAACAGACGCGAAAAAAGAGACATATATATTTATTCAAAGAAGTGATATGCGTATGAAAAAAATTGGTCTTGTCACAACAAACAAGGTGTTCGCCCAAAGCCTCGCGGCGGCCATAAAGGGCCGTCCCGATTGGGGGATTGAGCCCTATTTGCTGCTGAACCCCCGCCAGGCGGCGCTGGACGCGGAGGTTCTGCGGCTGGATGCCGCGGTCGTCGATATGGCGGACGCGGCGCCCAATGAAACCGAGGCCTTTTGCCGGACGCTGCGCCAGACGGGCAACTGCCAGCTGCTGCTGCTTGTGCCCGAGGCGGGGCGCAAAACGGCAATCAGTGCCGTGCAAAGCAAGGCCGCCGACGATTTCGTCTTTTATGACACCTCGCTGGACTACCTGTTCGCGAAGCTGGCGGCAATTTAGCCGCCCCGCGCCGCTGACGAAAGAGAACGCCTGATTTTACTGAGCCATCAGTAAGCCGGGTGTTTTTTCTTTTATATAGACTTCTATATAGACTTCTTGTTTACATAGATTTCTTGCGAAATGGGTAGCTTTTTGCCAGCTTTTTTTCTTTAAGTATTTTGCCCCGCAAGTATTTCGCCCTGCCTGTATATTTATATCATAAACGGGCCATTCTTGTCAAGCCGCCCCGCATATTAGAATCCCGCGGCGCAAATACATAATTTTCTTGCAATTTTCTCGACGGCGTGTTATGATATGTTTGGATCTTCACGTGAGGTGTTTACACATGAAACTATGGGCCGGGCGCTTCGCTAAAGAGGCGGATAAGACCACCAACGACTTCAACTCCTCCATCGCTGTGGACAGCCGCATGTTCCGGGAGGATATCCGGGGCTCTGTGGCCCACGCGGCCATGCTGGGCCGGCAGGGGATCATCTCCCCGGAGGACTGCACGGCCATTCTGGATGGCCTGGGCGGCATTCTGTCGGACATGGAGGGCGGCGCACTGCGCGTTGACCCCGACGCGGAGGACATTCACAGCTTTGTCGAGGCCGAGCTGACCCGGCGGGTGGGCGAGGCCGGCAAGCGGCTGCACACCGGACGCAGCCGCAACGACCAGGTGGCCACGGATATCCGGCTTTACCTGCGCGGGCGCTGTGCCGGCCTGCGGGGGCAAATCGAGGCGCTCATCACCGCGCTGGAGGCCAAGCGGGAGGAATACCCCGGCGCGGTTATGCCTGGCTATACGCATTTGCAGCGGGCGCAGCCGATTCTCTTCGCGGAGCATCTGCTGGCCTACCAGGAGATGCTGCGGCGGGACATCGGCCGTCTGGACGACGCCGCCCGCCGGATGAACGTTTCACCCCTGGGCTCCGGCGCGCTGGCGGGCACGGGCTATCCCATTGACCGGGCCTTCACGGCCGGGGAGCTGGGCTTTGACGGATACAGCGCCAGCACCCTGGACGGCGTATCCGACCGGGACTTTTGCCTGGAGCTGGCCGCCGCGCTGTCGATTTTAATGGTGCATCTTTCGCGGCTGAGCGAGGAGCTGATCCTCTGGTGCAGCTGGGAATTCCGGTTTATTGAGCTGGACGACGCGTTTTCCACGGGCTCAAGCATCATGCCCCAAAAGAAGAATCCGGATCTGGCGGAGCTCATCCGCGGAAAATCGGGCCGGGTGTTCGGGGATCTCATGGCGCTGCTCACGGTGATGAAGGGCCTGCCCCTGGCTTATAACAAGGACATGCAGGAGGACAAGGAGGCCATCTTCGACGCTTTTGACACTGTGGGCATGTGCCTTTCGGCGGCTATACCAATGCTGTCGACCATGCGGGCGCTGCCGGAGAATATGCGAAAAGCGGCCGCCGGCGGGTTCATCAACGCCACGGACTGCGCCGACTATCTGGTGGGGAAGGGCCTGGCATTCCGGGACGCCTACCGGGCCGTGGGCGCGCTGGTCGCGCGCTGCCTGAAGGAGGAAAAAATCCTCGAAACCCTGCCGCTTGCGGAATATCGTGAAATCTGCCCTTTGTTTGAGGAGGATGTGTATTCATTTGTGTCACTTGAGGCCTGTGTGAACCGGCGGAGCAAAAGGGGGGAATAAAGCATGGCAAAAGAAAAAACATATTGGACCCGCCTTGCGAACGCCAACACGCCGGAAGAGGTGGACGGTATTATCGCGGAGGGAAACGGGGGGATGGGCGGCGCCAAACGCCTGGAAATGCTGGACGAGTTCCGGGGCCTCGCCGTGATCTTCATGCTGGTCTTCCACAGCGTTTATCTGCTCAACAGCTTTTTTGGGCTGGGGGCCGGCGGCGCCTACGCGGCGATGCTGAAAATACAGCCGGCCTTCGCGGGCCTGTTTATCCTCATCGCGGGCATGGCCGCGCGGTATTCCCGCGACCCGGTCAAGCGCGCGGGCTTTATTCTGGCGCTGGCCCTGGGGCTTTCGCTGGTCACCATCGTGGTGCTGCCCGGCATGGGCTTTACGGGAATGAACATCGCCTTCGGCATTTTGCACCTGCTCAGCGTATCAATGCTGATCTTTGCCCTGGGGCAGAGATTTTTCGATAAAATCCCCTCGCTTCTCGGCGCGCCGCTGATGCTGTTCCTGTTTTGCTTCACGGCGATGACGGCGCAGGGCAAATTCGGGCTGTTCGGGCTGTGGCCCGTCAATCTTCCCGCGGCGCTGTATGAGACCAATGCCCTGTTTTTTCTGGGCTTTCACAAGCCGGACTTTTTGTCCTGGGATTATTTTCCCCTGCTCCCCTGGTTTTTTCTATACATGTTCGGCGTTTATCTGGGCGCGCTCACCCTCGACAAGGATTCCAAAGAAGGAAAGCTGCCCGATTTCGTTTATCGCAGGCGCTTTATCGTGATCAGCTGGATCGGACGGCACGCGCTGGCCGTTTACCTGCTGCACCTGCCCGCGCTCTACGCCCTGTTTTACCTTGTGTTTGATTTAGGCGGGCGCATGTTCGGCGAATAGCGCTCCCCTCTCTTCTTTATGAAGCAGGAAAGCACCAAGATACACAGAATACGCAAAGGAGTGACTCATCAATGCATTACGTGGAATTGCTGCGCGAATTGCGCAAGGCCAATGGCCTGACCCAGGCGCAGGTAGCCGAATACCTGCATCTTGACCGTTCGACCTACGCCTATTATGAGAGTGGCCGCACAAAGATCAACATTGATATGTTGATGCGGCTGGCGGATTTTTACCGCGTGGGCCTGGCGGCCCTGGTGGGCGACCGGGCGGCGGCGCCCGCGGCGCTCAGCGACGACATGGAGAGCAATCGCACCGCGGTGCTCATCAACGACTCTGTGGCGCGCTTTTCGCAGCTGAGCCGCGAGGAGCAATATCTGGTTATCCTTTTCCGTTCCGGCGACGGCGAAAAGCGCCAGCGACTGATCAAGGCCGCGACCGCTCTGGTCTCGGACGAGGATTAGCGCGTTGCCCGCATCTTTTCTTCCCGGGCGGAAAAGCTAGTAGGGGCTCAATGATGTGTAGGGGCTCAAAGATGTGAGGCTCAATGATGTGAGGCTCAAAAATGTGTAGGGGCTCAAAAATGTAGGGGCTCAAAATTTTGAGCCCTGCCAACT
>WRMQ01000098.1 GCA_009777055.1 Oscillospiraceae bacterium | reverse complement strand
CGTCATTCTGACCAAGGAGGTGAGGCCAGCGATGGAAACAACATTTTTGGCGATGGGCTTCGTGTTCATATGTGCCATGATGCTCCTTAGCGTTGCCAAGAAAAGAGACTAACCGCTCTCCCAACTGCAAACGGTGAGCGGTTAGTTTCTTCGCAAATACTCTTTAAAGGGACTGCCCTCTCAGGCAACGCCGCAAAGCGCCCCCTTGCACCCTTAGTATACACTACTAACGCGGGTAAGTCAAGGGGGCACTTCATTTTAAATAATTCATTTTAATAATTCATTCTAAATAAATTTTCTCATGATTGCTTTTTGCCGTGACTTATGGTATCATTGCAGCATAGGTTGAGATTCCATAAAACAGGTTTTCCAACCCCGCTGCCGAATCGGGTTTTCGCGTCCGGTCGAATGCGTAAGGATTTAGCTATTTTACTCTGCCCACCCGGCAGGTCGGGCGACTGGACAGGTGATGAAACAAAAACTGAAAAATATGCTAGACTGTATTACATGGGGGGAACGAGATATGAGTTCAACATTTGAAAAAGCGCGTACTTTTATCTATCGCAATGCACGCCCGCTGGACATTGCACGTTGGCAGTATCACTTTGAGGATGGCAGTAAAGATGCTGTGCTGACTGCTCTCGCCGCTTATCAGAACGAGGACGGCGGTTTTGGTCACGCATTGGAGCCGGATTGTTGGAATCCGAACTCTGCACCTATTCAAACTTGGACGGCGACAGAGATATTACGGGAGATTGATTTTACCGATGCCGCACATCCCATTATTCAAGGCATATTGCGCTATCTTGCTGGCGGGGAACATTTTAACGGTAAGTTTTGGCCTTTTGCCATAAAGAGTAATGAAGATTATCCTCACGCGCCGTGGTGGGGATATTCGGAAGCTGGCGATGACGGTAACTACGGTTATAACCCCACCGCCTGTCTTGTCGGTTTTATCATTCGCTTTGCGGAAAAAAACTCTGACTTTTATCAGCTCGGCCGCAAAATCGCCAAAGAAGCCTTTGATTCTTATTTTGGGCAGGAGCTTCTCGGCGATAACCACACAGCGGGATGCTACATCAGATTGTGGCAGTATTGCGAAGAAGCGGGTGTAGCAGACATCTTTGAGCTTGCGAAGTTGAAAGAACGACTACGGAAACAGGTTCAACACAGCATTACCAAAGACACCGCATCGTGGGAAACCGATTATATATGCACACCGTCATTCTTTTTCAAAACGAATGACAGCTTTTTCTATGCTGACAACAAAGACATCGCCGATTACGAATGCGAGTTCATCGTAAAATCACAGCTTGAGGACGGTTCATGGAACATTCCATGGGGTTGGGCGGCTTATCCCGAAGAATGGGCAATCAGCAAGAATTGGTGGAAAGGAAACGGCGCAATTTTGAATATGCTTTATCTGAAAAGTTTTAGAGATGTATAGCTTATCAAAAACCTGTTTTATGGATGCCTCACCTAGCTGAGATAAAGGAGAGTATCATTTGAATTTGTATAGCATTGCCCTTGTGGCGGTTTACTTGGCCGGCCTTGCGGCGGGCCTGTGCCTGGCCGTCGTTTTGCACGAGCTGGGGCATCTCGTGTCCGGGCGGCTTACCGGCTATCGCTTTGTATCCTTCCGCCTGCTGAAATGGCTCTGGACAAAGGACGCGCGCGGCAGGCTGCGGCTGACGAAGAGCCCCGTTCCGGGCGGTGTGCTTGGCCAGTGTCTGATGACCCCCTGTGAGGATGAGGCGGATTTCCGCTTTGCGCTGTATCATCTGGGCGGCGGGCTCCTGAATATTCTGACAGGCGCGCCTATGCTTGTGTCGGCTTTTTTTATCCGAAATGATTTTGCGCGTTTATTTGTGCTGTGCCTGGGGCTTGTCAGCCTGTACCTGGGCACGGCAAATCTCATTCCGCGCAGAAAGCTGCTGCCCAACGACGGCGCGAATCTCAAGGAGGCGAAAAAATCCGCCGAGGCGGCGCGCGGCCTGTATCTGATGCTTAAAACAAATGCCGAAAAGGCTGCCGGAAAACAGATTGAGGATTATCCGGAGGACGCGTTTGCGTTTCATGAAAATGCCGATTTCAGCAATTATTGTGTTGTGAATATTGTGTTTCTGCGTGCCGGGCAGTTAGAAAACAGCGGCCGCTTTGGGGAAAGCTACGCGGCGCTGCTGCGCGCGGATGTGTCCGGGCTGCCGCGTTATTTTGGCGTGCTGGTCCTGTTGGAGCTGATGTTCCATGAGCTGGTGCATTTTGGGGACGAGGCGTCTGTCAGCCTTGCCCGGGAGCGGATAGACGGGAAGAGCAAGGATAAAATGCTCCAAAAGCTGCTGCGAATGAAGCATCCGGGCTTTATGCCCTATCAGGCGGCGAAGGCCGCGTTTCTGGATGGCGACGAGGCCAGGGCCAGAGCGTTGTCTTCCCGGGCCAGGGAGCTTGCGCCGTCCCTGCAAAACCCCGGGCATGAGCACAGCATGACGCTGATGCTGGACAGACTGGAGAAAAGACTGAACGGGAAGAATGAGCTGATGCAAAAATCAATACAAAACACAGAGCAAAACACAGAGCAAAAAACAGAACTGGCCATCCGCCGGGAGCTTCCCGGGGACTATGAAGAAATTCTGCGCTTGACCTATGAGGCCTTTCTGACCCTGGACTATCCGGGCCGCAGCCGCGTGGACGAGCATTTCCTGTATTTCCTGCTGCGGGGCTCGCCGTACATCATTCCCGAGCTCTGCCTCGCGGCGGAGCGGGAGGGTGAAATCGTGGGGCACATTCTCTACACCCGCAATCAAATTGACCGGCCCGACGGCTCCAAAACAGAGGTGATTACCTTCGGCCCGCTGTCGGTTTTGCCGAAATATCATAGACAGGGAATCGGCGCCGCCCTGGTGCGCCATAGCATGAGCGCGGCAAAAGAGATGGGCTTCGGCGCGGTGCTCATCGTCGGCGTGCCGGACTATTACCCCAAGCTGGGCTTTCACCGCGCCAGGGAATTCGGCCTGACGCTTCCCGGCGGCGAGGACATGGACGCCTTCATGGCCTATGAGCTCCAGCCTGGATTTTTGGCGGGCGGCGGGGTATACCGGCTGCTTGAGCCGGCGTTTGAGCGGGCCGAAGCGGACGGCGAGGGCTATGCGGCCTTCCATCAAAAGTTCATGGCGGCATATTTTCCCGGCGGCTGACGCCGCTACTTCCGCAGCATATCCCGTTTGTTTTTGCCCGCCTCCAGCAGCAGCGCCTCCAGCTGCCGGGCGTCATTCCTGTCCAGGGCCTCCTTGATCGCGCCCAGATCGGCGATGTAGCGCTCCAGGCAGGCGGAGGTGTTGGCGCGGTTGTCCAGCAGCAGCTCCTTCCAGGCGGCGGCGTTGATATCCGCCACCCGCGTGCAGTCCCGGAAGGCGCCCGCGGTAAAGGCGGCGTTCATCCCCGGGTGCGGGTGCAGGCACAGCCCCGCCGATGCGACGTGCATCAGGTCGCTGGTGTAGGCGATGAGCCGGTCGTGCTCCTCCGGCTCCGCAACGGCCAGACGGGCCGCGCCGATGTGCCCGGCCAACTCCCTCATGAGGGCAACGCTTTCCGGCCTTGTGCCTGGCAACGGCGTGATGATAAATCCGCAGCCGCGGTAAAGCAGCGCGTCGGCGTTTTCGAAGCCGTCGCGCTCTTTTCCCGCCATGGGGTGCACGCCCACGTAATCCACATGCCCCGGTATAAGGCCGGCGAGCTGCTCATACAGGCGCGTCTTCACGCCGCAGATATCGCTGACCACGCAGCCGCGCTTCAGCCGCGCGCCCTGCGCCTCCAGCAGGGGCGGGATGTTGTGGGCGTATACGCACAGCAGCAGCAGGTCCGCCCGGGACATGACCTCGGCGGTGTCTGTGGTGGCGGAATGCACCGCGCCCGCGTTTTCGGCCCGGCGGCAGACGAGCTCGTCGCTGTCCGCGCCCAGCAGCGTGGCTCCGCGAAACCCACGCAGGGCAAAGGCCATGGAGGCCCCCATGAGGCCCAGGCCGACAATTCCGACGGTAAACGGCATAGCAAAAATTTCCTTCTCAATTTAATAAGTCGATATAGAATAAGCTCCGGTATCAAGTCAAAGAATAAGATCAGAGTTTTTATTTGACTGGAGTTTTTTTACTATGGATATCTTTCTGTCTTTGCTGAAGGCCTTTCTTGTGGGCGGGGCGATCTGCTTTGCCGGGCAGCTGCTGCTGGACTACACGAAGCTGACCATGGCGCGCATTCTGGTGATGTTCGTGATCATCGGCGCGGTGCTGGCGGCCTTCGGTTTATATGAGCCCTTCGCCGAATGGGCGGGCGCGGGGGCCACGGTGCCCCTGACCGGCTTTGGCAGCGCGATGATCCGCGGGGTGAAGGAGGGCATCGAAAAGCAGGGCTGGCTGGGGATTCTCACCGGGCCGTTTACAGCCGCCTCGGCAGGCCTGGGCGCTGCCGTGCTGTGCGGGCTCATTTCCTCCTTCGCGGCGAAACCGCATGAGAAATAGCGCCGACAGAAACAACAACTGCGCCGGGCATGGAGCATGACCGGCGCGCTTATTTTTTCTTGCGTTTCTTTTTCGGAAAATTACGCCGCGGGCTGGTCGTCAACCACGATGGGCTCGTCGTCCAGGCAGGAGCAGGAGACGAAGGACTCAAGATCGTCAATGCCTTCCGCCGCCAGCTGCTTTTTCTCCTGGAGCTTTTTGACGACAAGATACACCGCCGCCGCCGCCGCCGCGATGGCCAAAATGATGCCGATCACCTTCATGATTTTTTTCAGGCTGCACTTCATAGGGAATCCTCGCTTTCGGTTAAAATTTACATTCGTAGTATACCTTAATTTGGACAGGATGTCAAGGGGCGCGGGACGTGAATTTTGTGTGAATGGATCATACCTGATGGTTTAGAACCCATGCCAGCAATTCCTCAAAAGACTTGCTCGCTCGTCAGTTTATTCATCCGGCAAGAACCTCATAGGCTTCTCTGTTTTTGGCCATAATGCGCCGCGATATGGCCAAAACATCATCATCAAGCATGCTTTGCTCCTGCTCAAACTGACTAAACTCAATGATTAGATATCGGGGAGCATTATTTTTTATGATGATGGCGGAGCCGTTTTCGTCCACCAGCCGGGCGACGCGGGAGAAATTCTGGTTTGCTTCGGTGATCGAAACAAGATTTTTTGTGTTTACCGTCATAATGACACCTCCATCCATAGTGTATACAAAGAGCAAAGAAAAGCAACAACGAGCAAAAGAAAAGCGATCTGGGTTCTAATCCAAAAAATCCTTCAGCCGCTTGCTCCGGCTGGGGTGCCGCAGCTTCCGCAGGGCCTTGGCCTCGATCTGGCGGATGCGCTCGCGGGTGACGTTGAACTCCTTGCCTACCTCCTCCAGGGTGTGTGGATGGCCGTCCTCCAGGCCGAAGCGCATGGCGAGCACTTTTTCCTCCCGGGTGGTGAGGGTCTTGAGCACGTCGCCCAGCTGCTCCTTGAGCAGGAGCATGGAGGCCTTGTCGGCGGGGGCGGGGGCGTCCTCGTCGGGGATGAAGTCGCCCAGCAGGCTGTCCTCCTCCTCGCCGATTGGGGTCTCCAGCGAGACGGGCTCCTGGGCCACGCGCATGATCTCGCGCACACGCTGGACCTCCATCTCCAGGCGCTCGGCGATCTCCTCCACGGTGGGGTCGCGGCCGTTTTCGTGCAGGAGCTGGGTGTTGGCCTTCTTGACTTTATTGATGGTCTCCACCATGTGGACGGGGATGCGGATGGTGCGGGCCTGATCGGCGATGGCCCGGGTGATGGCCTGCCTGATCCACCAGGTGGCGTAGGTACTGAATTTAAAACCCTTGGTGTAGTCGAATTTGTCCACGGCCTTGATGAGGCCCAGGTTGCCCTCCTGGATGAGATCGAGGAACTGCATGCCGCGGCCCACGTAGCGCTTGGCGATGCTGACCACCAGGCGCAGGTTGGCTTCCGCGAGGCGTTTTTTCGCGTAGCTGTCGTCGTCGGATATGCGGATGGCCAGCTCGATCTCCTCCTCCGGGGTGAGCAGGGGTACGCGGCCGATCTCCTTGAGGTAGACCTTCACCGGGTCATCCAGCAGCTGGTTGCGGTCGTCCAGGGGCAGGCCCATCTCGGTTTCCTTGGGCGGCTCCAGGTCAAAGTCCAGCGAAAGGTCGGTGAAGTCGTCGATGATTTCCACGCCCTGCTTTTCCAGGGTCTCATAGAGCTTGTCCAGCTCCTCGATATCAACGCCCTGCTCCACAAACACGGCGTCGATCTCCTGCGCGGTCAGCTTGCCCGCCGCGGCGCCCTTGTCCACCAACGCCTTGATGGAACCGTTTTTTTTCTCTTCCATAATTCATGCACCTCTCATCCGTGATTTCTGTTGTTCAAACAAACCCAAAAAACGATTTTCGTCAAGCCCGGAAACATCTTTGGGCGCGTTATCCGGCTCGGCCAGAATTTTTTTCGCGCAGTCCTCCATCTCCTGAAGCGGGGAGGCGATATGCGCCGCCAGCTGGCGCATGCGCATGATTTCGTCTATTTCCTGTATATTCAGACAGCTGGAAAGCAGCTCTGGCTCAATGCCCCGGCCCTCCTCCAGGCGTTCAAAGAGAACCTCGGCCAGCCTGCGGTTAAATTGCGTCACGAAGTCTCCGGCGGAGCAGGCGCTTTTTAGCCTGGGATAGAGCTCCGGATGGTTCATCAGCAGGCCCAGCAGGCGCTCCTCCGCCTTGGCCGAGGCCATATGCGCGGCGCGCTGCGGGTCGATCTTCAGGTCACGCCCCTTCAGCAGCTTCAGCAGCTCGCGTTGTTCGCCGCGCCCCTGTTGCCGGGATTCCCTGTCTTTTGCCTGTTTTATCAGAGAAAGAATGGCGTCCTTGCTTACGCTGAGCTCTTCGGCTAACCGGGAGGCGTAAATATCCTGCTCTATTTGCCCGCCAAAGGAGGCCAGAGCCTGCGCCGCTTTCTTTAAGTATTCCAGTTTTCCGGCGGGGGAATGCAAATCCAGATTTCCCCTGGCGGCCAGCAGCCGGTATTCGATGTCGTTCGCCGCGCCGTCGATGAGGCTTTTCATGCGCTCCGCGCCATATGTACGAATGATATCGTCGGGGTCCTTGCCCCCTGTCAGCTGGATCACGCGCAATTTCAGCGGGGTCTGGCTCAGGATTTTCAATGCCCTGCGCACGGCCTCCTGCCCGGCCTCGTCGGCATCGTAGGCCAGCACGACCTCCTGGGCGTAGCGAGACAGCAGCTGCGCCTGCTCTTTTGTGAGCGCCGTACCCAGGCAGGCCACGGCGTTGGCGAAGCCCGCCTGGTGCAGGGCGATAGCGTCCATGTAGCCCTCGGCCAAAATCAGCTGGCCCTCCTTCGCGTGGTTCTTGGCGAAGTTCAGGGCGTAGATATCCCGGCCTTTTTTGTACGCGATCGTATCCGAGGTGTTGATGTACTTGGGCTTGCTGTCGTCCAGCACGCGCCCGCCAAAAGCCACGACGTTCCCCCGCAGGTCGATGATAGGCACCATCACGCGGTGCTGGAAGCGGTCAAAGAAATAGCCCTTGTCGCTGTGGGTCACAAGATTGGCGTCCACCAGCTCCTCCGGCGAAAAGCCTTTCGCGCGCATGTGCTTCAACAAGGCGTTCCAGCGGTTGGGCGCGTAGCCCAATCCGAAGCTCTTGACGATTCGCGGAGACAGCCTTCGCTTTTCCAGCCAGTATTCCAGGGCGGCGCGGCCTTCCGGCTCGCTGAGTTGGGCGTGGAAAAAGCGCGCGGCCTCCCGGTTGGCCGAAAGCACCCGCAGACGCCTTTTGGAAAGGCTGTCGTCGTACTGCTCCTCCGGCAGGCGCATGCCCACCCGCTGGCTCAGGGCTTTTACGGCCTCGATGAAATCCAGGTTCTCAATGCGCATAACGAAGTTGACGGCGCTGCCCGCCGCGCCGCAGCCGAAGCAGTAGAATGAATTATTGTCGGGATACACCGCGAAGGAAGGCGTCTTTTCGTTGTGGAAGGGGCACAGGCCCATGAGAAGCCGCCCGCTGCGCTTGAGGTTGACATAGGGCGAAATCAGCGGCTCAATCTCCGCCCGGGCGCTGAGCTCTTGCAGGTAGCTGTCCGGAATCTGCAACGGATTTCACCTCCCCCGCTTCTGATGTCTAATAGGCTTCTTGCAAAATGGGTGCTTTTTGCCGGTGGGCGACCACAGGTCGCCCCTACTATGAATTCTGCCCCAGTTTGATATCAGTCCATCACGAAGGATCATCGTAGGGACGCACTGTGTGCGCCCGCTGGGAACCAAAATCAATTGGGCTTGAGAACAAAATTCTGCGCTGGGGGATTTTCTTTTTGCCGGTGGGCGACCACAGGTCGCCCCTACTATTAATTTTTCCCCCGCCTTATATCAATCACTCTCCCA
>WRMQ01000097.1 GCA_009777055.1 Oscillospiraceae bacterium | reverse complement strand
AGGCCATGCCGCCGCCCACGATGAGAAGGTCCACCGAGTCAAGCAGGTTGCTGATCACGCCGATTTTGTCCGAGACCTTCGCGCCGCCGAGAATCGCCGCCAGCGGGCGCTTGGGCCGCTCCAGCGCGCCGCCCATGAATTCGATCTCCCTGCGGATGAGATAACCGCACACGGCGGGGAGGTAATCCGCCACGCCGGTGGTGGAGGCGTGGGCCCGGTGGGCGGAGCCGAAGGCGTCGTTCACGAAGACATCCGCCAGCGCCGCGAAGCGCTTCGAAAGCGCGGGATCGTTCTTGGTTTCGCCCTTTTCGAAGCGTACATTTTCCAACAGCAGCAGCTCGCCCCGCTCCAGGGAGCCGGCCAGCCGCCGGGCGCTTTCGCCGACGACGTCATCGGCCATTTTGACCTCGCGGCCCAGCAGCCCGCTCAGGCGCGCGGCCACGGGCTTCAGGGAAAATGCCGGCACCACCTCGCCCTTGGGCCGCCCCAAATGCGAGCACAGAATCACCTTCGCCTCCTGCGCCAACAGGTATTCGATGGTGGGCAGCGAGGCCACGATGCGCTTGTCGCTGGTGATCGCGCCGTTTTCCAGGGGCACGTTAAAGTCGCAGCGCACGAGCACGCGCCTGCCCCTGACGTCAATATCCTCAATGGATTTCTTGTTCATTACGTTCATCGGCGGGTTCCTTTCCGGGTTTGGAAAATTTTCAAAAAATTCATGAATTCGCGCGTCAATCCAGATAGTCGCTGTAGGTCGCCGGCAGGTCCTCCGCGAAGGGCAGCGGCTGCGGCACGGGGTCATGATGCGGAGCACCGCTGTAGGGCGCCTCGTCCTCCGCCGAAAGCTCGGCGAGAATCTCGGTTTCGAGCTTCGCGCGCAGCTTCTCGTTTTCCGCCAGCAGCGGGGAGAAGCGGTCCTGGGAAAGGCGCTTGTTCATGCCGCTCTGGATCAGCCCAAGCTCCCGCTGGAACGAGCTGAGGTTGCGGCGGATCTGGTCGGTGGTCTCGTTGAAGCCACGGGTAACGGTATCCAGCTGCTCCACCAGGGAGGAGGCGGAATCGCTCACCCGGCCGATGTTGCGGCTGGTGGCGTCCGAGATCACCTGGGCGGTTTTGAGATTGTTCTCCACATAGAGGTTGGAGTAGTTGAAGGAGGCCAGCACCATGGAGCGCAGCACGTCGGCATTCTGCTCGCTGGCGGCGCGCTCCAGCTCCTTCACCCTGTCCCGCAGCTCGCCGGCTTCGGCGGAAAGGGTGTTTTGCGCCTGACGCGCGGCGGCCTCCGCCTGCTCCGCGCCCAGCAGGCGCTGATACAGCAGGGTCTTCTCCTGGTCGAGGGAGGCCGTTTGCTGCGCGAGCTTTTCCTTTTCCGGCGAAAGCTCCGCCAGCTGAAAGGCGAGGCGCTCTTTTTCTACGGTAAGCTCCGCCTGCCGCAGGCTGAGCTGTTCTTTTTCCTGTGTCAGCTCCGCCAGCTGGAGCACGAGCGCTTCCTTCTCCTCCAGCAGCTTCGCCAGCTGCTCGCCGGATTCGCTCTGCGTGGTCTCCACGGCGGCGCTCAGCTGAGCCAGCTGGGCCTCCAGGCTGGGCAGCTGCCGCTCAAAAGCGGCCTTTTCCTCCGCGGCGGTATCAAGGCGCGCCTGCATGGCCCGCAGCTGATCCTCCAGCAGGGCGCGGTCGCTCTCCCAGGCCGTTCTGGCCTCCTCCAGGGCGCGGGTCTTGTCCTCCAGAGCCGCGGCGCTGGCGTCCAGGGCCTCGGCGCTGGTTTCCAGGGCGGAGGCGGTTTCCCGCTGGGCGGTCTCCAGGGCGGACTTGTCCGCCTTCAAATCGAAAGCGGCCTGGGCCTGCTGCTCCTTCTCCCGCTCCAGCTGGAGTGTCTGCTCGTGCAGGCTCGCGGCCAGCTCGCGCTGCTGGCGGAGCTCGGCCTCCAGGGCGTCGATGCGGGCGAGAAGGGCGTTGGCCTCCTCCGCCGTCTGGACGGGATCGGTGAGGGTTTCGCTCATGGCGCGCAGCTGATTGGTGAGGGCACTGTTCTCCCCCTCCAGCTCCGAGATGCGGGCCAGCCAGCCCTGCGCGGCGGGATCCTGCCCCTCGAAGGGGGCGGCCGCCTGTGCGCCGGCCCTCGCCCGCTCGGCGACAAGCTGCTCCTCCAGCTCCAGGCAGCGGGCCTTCAGCGCGGCCAGCTCCTGGTCGTCGGGCGCGGTGAAGGGCATCCAGTCGGGCGCCGGCGCGGTCACGGCGGAAACGCCGTCATGGCTCAGCTGCTCCTCCAGCTCGCGGTTACGGGCCACAAGGGCGTTCTTTTCCCGTTCCATGCTTTTGGCCTGGGTGTACCAGGCCTGCTTGGCGGTCTCCAGCTCCTCCATGCGCGCCAGATGCTCGTTGCAGCGCAGTTGGGCCTGGGAGATATAGTTTATCACGTCGTCACGGTCAAAGCCGTGCCTGCCCCGGGGGCGGAATGGATACTCCTGTTCCAAAAAGGGTCCCTCCTTTTAATGGCTTCGCCCCTTTGGCGAAGCTCCTGTTAATACGTTTTTCCGCGAAAAAAGATAAGCCTTGCGTGGTACACCAGCCAGCGGACAGCTCCCTGGGCACGCACGCGCCACAGCTCCCGGCGCATCAGGCTCTTCATGCCGGCCCAATCCCGGGCGGAAAACAGGTGCAGCATATACCGCGGAACATTCCGGCGGTCCCGTGTGTGGGATTTGCGCGTAAGCTCCAGCACCTCCCGCAGAATGGGCTCCTCCGCCAGGGAAATCATGCGCCGCCGGAAGTCCCCGCTGTTTGCGGCTTTCATGTACTCCCGCAGGGTGAGCATGCGCAGCAGAGACGTCCACCACTGCGCGTGAATCCGGCGGTTCTCCTGGGTATCGAATTGAAATTCCCGCCGAAATTCGCTTATCCGCTCATAGATGTACAGATACTGCGCGCGCAAGTCCTTGTGGTAGGTATGCGAGAGGCTGCCCGGCCGCGAGACATAGTGATAAAAGGCCTTCGGCACGGTGACCAGCCTGGCGCAGCGACCCAGACAGAGAGGCGAGAAATGGACATCCTCGGCATAGCGGATCGTTTCAGGAAACCGTATCCCCTGTTCCTCCAAAAACGCGCGGCGATAAAGCTTGTTTACGACGATAATGTAATTCGAATGCCCGTCCATCATATGAGGCAGCAAAACGCCGCGAATTTCATCCGCTTCATAAACACGGGGCTGCGCACCCATATCCTCGGAAGGCGCGCGCCTTACCCCGTCAAACACAAAACGGCAAACAGCCATATCGGCATTCGATGATTCGCAGGCGCGATATAGTTCGCCGTACATTTCCCGCTCAATCCAGTCGTCGGAATCAATAAAGCCGATGTATTTCCCCCGCGCCGCCGACATTCCGGCATTGCGCGCCGAGGAAAGCCCGCCGTTCTCCTTGCGGATCACCCGTATGATGTCCGGCTCCCGCCGCTGAACATCCAGCGCGATGGCATGGCTGCGGTCTGTGGAGCCGTCGTCAATGACCAGAATCTCCATGGGCCGCTCCCGCAGAAGCGTTTGCGCCAGCAGGGAATCCAGGCAGCGCCGCAGATCCCGCGCGGCATTATAGACGGGAACGATCACGCTGACCGCAATCTCTGTTGACACAGCCGATCTCCTCCTTATAGCCACTCAAATATTATATCTCATTTTTCCGGCCTTGTCTACAGTTTCAGAAGAAAAGCAGAAAAAAAATACGCGGAAAACACAATATGTGGCACTTTAATGCGTAAAATCTCAAATGATTTCCATATTTAGGGCTCCGACGCCGCGCGGGGCTTCTTATTTTCACGAAAAACGAGCATCCTGCTCAGCGCATAGTTTGCCACGATAATCAAAATTTGTATGAGAATATATTTGACCAGCACGCGGTAGAGGCTTTCGGGGAGCGACGGCGTCAGCGCCGGAAAGGGCAGTCCGAGCGCTCCGGCCCGCGTGGCAAGCCATTCCGTCAGCCGCGCCATGGGGGCCGAGAACAAGGGCCGCAGCGGGGCGAAGAACAAAAAGCACAGCCCCTGGTCGAGCCCCAGGGTCGCCAGCCGCGCCGCCGCGAAGGAGGAGGCCTCCCGGGCCACGACACGGGGCGCCCAGCTTTTGTGCCCGAACACGAAGAGCTTGTTTGTCACATAGGCGAAGCTCACCGCCGCCACCCAGGAGATCAGGTTGCTCAGCAGATAACTCTTTTCCCCCAGGCCCGGCATCAGCAGCCACTCCATCAGCTGATAGCTCGTCAGCGCGACAACCGTTGTCAGCAGGCCGAAAATGAGGTAGCGGACAATCTCCCTGCGCTTTTCCCGCGTCATCATAAAAGCCCCCTTCCTGAAAAATAGCATACCGGAATGGAAGAAAAAAGTCAAGAAAAAAATGTCCCGCGCATATATTGCAGCAGACCAAATGAAAGAGGCTTGATGATATGCTGCAGCTTTTGATTCACGCGATCTCGTCCCGTTTTCTGCTGTTCGCCCTGCATTTAAGCAACACGGGGTCTTTTCCCCCGCCCCTGAACTCGGAGGAGGAATACAGCTGCCTGCTGGCCTGCGCCGAGGGGGACATGCAGGCCAGAGACCGGTTGATAGAACATAATTTGAGGCTTGTGGTGCATGTGATTAAGAATACTTGGTACAAAATTACAGACCTTCACAAGGCCCGCCAATACCACAACATCTAGGCTGGACAAGCTTATTTCTGCGAGTATTGCGTATATCTTGTGATATAGCGTATAGGCCGCCCGTTCATGCAACGGGGCGGCTTCTTCTTCCCTCGCTTTGGACTCGTTTTTTGCGTAAGGTAACAACATCTACTCCGAAAAGCGAAGCATTAACGCACGATAGATTTTTCGCGATAGATGGATACGCAATCACAAAGCTAATCACACATTTTTCGGTACTTCCGGCAAGCAGCCCGCACAGCTTCGCAAACGCGCGAATGTGATAATCATAGCTATATCGCGGCGTTATGATAATCGGGTCATACCGCCAAATTATGCGCTTTGGCCCGATGATTTCAGCGAGCTTCAGAAACGCCGGGATAACCGTCTGCTTTTTACCTGCAAGGCCCGTCTCGACATCCGAATGATACGGCGTTATCGCATATTGAAAATAATATGGAACCAGTCTGCCCACGTTTGGCTTCTCTTCCTTTTTTACTTATCTATTGTACCTCAACATCTTACATTTTGTATTGACTTTTTGCAGAAGCAATTCCTCGCTTTTCACGGAAGTAAAAGCTTGACATTTGCGGAAGTGCAGGGTATAATAATCTCAGACAAAGCACTTGGAGGCTGATGACTTGAGACAAAACTATCTTCCCAGAATAACAGACAAAGCCCTCGATATGGCCCTTGAAGCCTCGGGGGCGGTGCTGATTGAAGGGCCCAAATGGTGCGGAAAAACCCGCACAGCCCACGAGAAAGCCGCCAGCACACTGTACATGCAAGAACCCGACCAGTCAACGGCCTACCTGAAAGCGGCGGCGACGAAGCCCTCGCTGCTGCTGCGGGGGGCTGTGCCGCGCCTGCTCGACGAGTGGCAAATAGCCCCGGTGCTGTGGGACGCGGTGCGCTTTGCCGTGGACGAGCGCGGCGAGGCGGGGCAGTTCATCCTCACCGGCTCGGCTGTTCCCACCGACAATGCCACGCGGCACACGGGCACGGGACGCATTTCGCGGCTGCTCATGCGGCCCATGAGCCTGTTTGAGTCGCGGGAATCCAACGGGGAAATCTCGCTACGGGCGCTGTTTGACGGCACGGCAGAAGTGGAGGGGTTCAGCGAACTGACCATCGAAAAGCTAGCCTTTGTGCTGGCGCGGGGCGGCTGGCCTGCCGCAATCGGTGCGCGGGAAACCGTGGCCCTGCGGCAGGTCTATGACTATGTGGACGCGGTCATCAATGTCGATGTGTCGCGCGTGGATGACATCGAAAAAAATCCCGCGCGGGTGCGGGCGCTCATGCGCTCCCTCGCGAGGAATGTGGCGACCTTGGCCACGCTGGGCACGATCCGCAGCGACATCGCCGGTGACGAGGCCAGCATTTCGGAGAAAACCATCAGCCAATATCTGAACGCCCTGCGGCGCATTTTCGTGGTGGAGGATTTGCCTGCATGGAGTCCCGCCCTGCGCTCGAAAACTGCCCTGCGGCAAAGCCCGAAGCGCCATTTTGTTGACCCCTCCATCGCCGCCGCCGTACTGCGGGCAAGCCCTGAGCGCCTGTTGGGGGACTTCAACACCTTCGGCTTTCTGTTTGAATCCCTGTGTGTGCGTGACTTGCGGGTATATGCCCAGGCCAACGATGGCGAAGTGTTTTATTATCAAGATAAATCGGGCTTGGAAGCGGATGCCGTGGTTCATTTGAAGGATGGCCGCTGGGGGGCCGTGGAAGTAAAAATGGGCGCGGGCGAGATTGATGTCGCCGCCGCCAATCTGCTGAAGCTGCGGAATAAAATCAATACGAACAAAATGCTGGAGCCGTCTTTTCTGATGGTGCTTACGGGCACGGAGTTGGCTTATCGCCGGGAGGACGGGGTGCTGGTGGTGCCGGTTGGGTGCTTGAGGGAGTGAGCGGATGTGCATAAACTTGTCGATTTCAAAAAATTATTGCACAACCTCTGCAAACACTTGACAACAGCTCAAGCTTGTGGTACAATGTCTGCAAAGAGGAGGTGCGCCCATGATACAGCGCCAAGAATATCTGGATACCCTTATCCGCTTGCGCGACAAGCAGCTTATTAAAGTCGTCACTGGCATACGCCGCTGCGGCAAATCCACGCTGTTTGAACTGTTCCGGGACTACCTCAAGGCGGACGGCGTCGCGGAGGAGCAAATCATCGCCATCAACCTGGAGGACGGCGACTACGATGCCATTCAAACCTATAAGCAGCTCTATGATTATGTGAAACCCCTGCTGCTGCCCGGAAAGCAGATGTACATCTTCCTGGATGAAGTGCAGCGCGTGGAGGAGTTTCAGAAGGCCGTGGATGGGCTCTATGTGAAGAAGAACTGCGATGTATATATCACAGGCTCCAACGCGCATCTGCTCAGCGGCGAGCTGGCCACGTTGCTATCCGGGCGTTATGTGGAGATCAAGATGCTGCCTCTTTCGTTCAGGGAATACGTTTCGGCGCATCCAAAAGACACGAGCATTGAGCGTCATTACGCGAATTACAAGCAGAACAGCGCGTTCCCCTATGCCTTGGAAATCCCTAACCCCAGGGACAGGCGGCTCTACCTGCAGGGCATATTCGACACGATCGTTCTGAAGGACATCGTAGCCCGTAAGAAATTCCCCGACCTCGCCATGCTGCAGAGCGTGGTACGCTTCATGTTCGATAACGTGGGCAACCTCTGCTCTACCAAGAGCATCGCTGATACCATGACCTCCGCGGGCAGAAAAATAACCGTCCACACCGTGGAGAATTATCTCTCCGCGCTGACGGACAGCTTTGTGCTATATAAGATCGGGCGCTACGATGTGAAGGGCAAGCAATACCTGAAAACCGGGGATAAATACTACGCTGCCGACATTGGTCTGCGCTATGCGTTGTTGGGAACAAAAAAAGCGGATGACGGCCATATCCTCGAAAATGTTGTTTTCTTGGAGCTGCTGCGGCGCGGCAAGGAAGTCTATGTCGGCAAGGTTGGGAATACTGAGGTAGACTTTATCGCTATCACACCCGAAGGGGAGGAATATTATCAGGTGGCCTACACCGTCATTGATGCCGAAGGTAAAATCCTGGAGCGAGAGCTTGCGCCCTTGAACGCGATTAAAGACCATAACCCCAAGTATTTGCTCACGATGGATTTTACGCCGCTGACATCACACAATGGGATTAAGCAGGTGAATGTGCTGGACTGGTTGTTGGGAGAGTAAGGCGAAAAGGCAGCCTCATTTCGTTTCGGTTAAAATCGATGGCAATCTTATTGCAACTGGATTTTGTGGGGAAGCAAATGGTTGGGCGCAAAAGAATTTCTTGCAACCCGATGTCAATTGGGTGTTTGCGGGTATGAGGGAAGGCTTGCCAAAAATAAAACTGTTGCTTCGGGCCTATAGGCTTGGAGTAGCAGTTTTTTCTGCTTTTTTAATTGAATGCCAGCCTTTCCGATAAAAACTCGAAATGTATATGTTACAATGATATGGCCCAAAGGGTAGGAAGCCCTTGCCAGATATGGTAGAATGAAATCACCACAAAGACATTCACCAGATCAGGGGGGCTTCCGATGAAGAGGATAGCACGAAAAGAGAGCAAAAGTCAAGCGAAAAGACCGGCACAAAAAGCGCGCAGGCGCGAGCACGTGGTCAAAAAGGCGCAAAAGAAGGGCAACAGCTTCGCTGCGTACGTGTTTGGGGAGCCGCTTAGCAATGTAAAGCGGTGGCGAAAGCGTTACGATGGGACGTGGCAATCGCTTTTGGACAGGTCGCACAGACCGC
>WRMQ01000096.1 GCA_009777055.1 Oscillospiraceae bacterium | reverse complement strand
TTTGTTGAGCCCCCCTTGACAGCCCCGGCGCTTTCGCGTATAATGGGGTTGTCAGGGGGCACAGCGCTTTGTGCGGACCTCCCCCTAGAGTTGCAATCAGATGACCGCCACATCTTGTGAGGAGGGGCGGTCATCTGATTTTATCGGTTCAAGAGACGATCCAAAAGAATCAAAACAATGATCAAAAGGACGATGTACTCCATGAGCGACACCCCCTTCCGGGGGTTCAGATTGTCCGCCGCCGCGCCGGCGCCATAGAAATAATATCACATCTTTTGCCAAAAAGCAAGGGGATTTTTTTGTTGTTTGCGTACTTAGGCTTGACTTTTCTTGCTATATCAAGTATAGTATAGCAGATAAGCATCTTGTGAAAGGGGACGGATAATTGAAAAAAGACCTCGTGATAGATTTGCGAAATATATCGGTCAGCTTTGATGGGCAGCCGATTTTAAAGGATATCAATCTATATATCCGCAACCGGGAATTTGTCACCCTGCTGGGGCCCTCCGGCTGCGGCAAAACCACGATGCTGCGCATCATCGCGGGCTTTCTGGAGCCCGACGAAGGCGACGTGGTCTTTGACGGCGTGAGCTGCCTGGGCGTGCCGCCCCACAAGCGGCAGGTGAATACCATCTTTCAGCGTTACGCGCTGTTTCCCCACCTGAACGTCTACAAGAATGTGGCGTTCGGGCTGAAGCTTTTGAAGCTGTCTCAGGTCGAGGTGGAGCGCCGGGTGGAGGAGATGCTGCGCACGGTGAACCTCACGGGCTTCGAAAAGCGCTCGGTGGCCTCCCTTTCCGGCGGGCAGCAGCAGCGGGTCGCCATTGCCCGGGCTCTGGCCGTAAAGCCCCGGGTGCTGCTCCTGGACGAGCCCCTGGGCGCGCTGGATCTCAAGCTGCGAAAAGACATGCAGGCGGAGCTTAAGAATATCCAGCAGCAGCTGGGCATCACCTTCCTCTACGTCACCCACGACCAGGAGGAGGCGCTTTCCATGAGCGACACCATCGTGGTGATGGACGCCGGGGAGATCCACCAGATCGGCACGCCCAAGGACATCTATGACGAGCCGAAGAACGCCTTTGTGGCCGACTTCATCGGCGAAAGCAACATTGTGGACGGCGTGATGCTGGAGGACTGCCTGGTGCGCTTCGCCGGCATGCGCTTCGCCTGCGTGGACCGGGGCTTCGCCAAAAATGAACGTGTGGACGTGGTAATCCGCCCGGAGGACGTGAATATCGTCAAGCCCGGCGCGGGAATTTTGCAGGGCACGGTGACCTGCGCCACCTTCAAGGGCGTGCACTACGAGTTTATCGTGGACGTGCAGGGCTTCAAATGGATGGTGCAATCCACAAAGGTGCATTCGGTGAATGACGTGATCGGTCTTTCCATCGCGCCGGACGAGATTCACATCATGAAAAAGAGCGCGTATTCCGACCTCATCGGGGACTACTCCTGCTATTCCGAGGCCTTCGAGGAGCTCTCCAACCCGGACGCGGAGGAGGAAGAGGCTTGAAAAAAATATTTCATCAAAAAAACGCCCTGCGGCATAAATACGCGCCCGTGCTCAACGCGCCCTATCTGGCGTGGTGCGTGATCTTTATCCTGATTCCCCTGGCCATGGTGGCCTACTACGCCTTTACCGACGCCGGCGGCCATTGGTCGCTGTCGGTTTTCCGCGAGCTGCTGGGCACACGGCCGGCACGGATTTCTTTGGCGAAGGTCTTCGGCAACTCCATGCTATATGCCCTGGCGGCCACGGTCATCTGCCTGCTGCTGGGCTATCCCCTGTCGTACATCATGGCGCGCTCCGGCATACGTGCTCAGCGCAGCCTCATGATGCTCCTCATGGTGCCCATGTGGATGAATTTTTTGATCTGCACCTACTCCTGGATCACGATTTTATCCAACAACGGCGTGATCAACAGCTTTCTCGGCCTGTTGGGCCTGCCCGCGCTGAAGCTGCTGAACACCCCCGGCGCGGTGGTTCTGGGCATGGTATATAACTACCTGCCCTATATGATCCTGCCCATCTATACCGTGATCGCGAAGCTCAGCCCCTCGCTGCGGGAGGCCGCGCAGGATCTCGGCGCCACCGGCTGGAGCGTGCTGCGCAAGGTGACGCTGCCCCTGAGCCTGCCCGGCGTAGCCTCGGGCATCACCATGGTGTTCGTGCCCTCGGTGAGCACTTTTTACATCAGCCAGAAGCTGGGCGGGAGCAAGACGCAGCTCATCGGCGACGCCATTGAGCTGCAGTTCCTCACCTTCAACCGCATCAACACGGGCGCCGCGATGTCGCTGATCCTCATGCTGATCATCCTGCTGAGCATGATGGTAATGAAGCGCTTTTCGGATGGCGAGGAAGGAGCGTTTATCGCATGAAAGCAAGCAGACGCTCCAAGGCCTTCCGCGTTGGCTACACCGCGCTGATCCTGCTTTTTCTCTACGCGCCCATGGCGGTGATGCTCTTTTTTTCTTTCAATGAATCCCGCTCCACGGCGCAGTTCACGGGCTTCAGCCTGCACTGGTATGCGGAGCTTTTCCGGAACTCCGCCGCCCAGAACGCGCTGAAAAATACGCTGCTTCTGGCCCTTTCCGCCGCGGCGGTCTCGGTGGTGGTGGGCACGCTTTCCGCTGTGGGAATCGACCGCACCCGGCGCAAATGGCTGAAAAGCTCCATTCTTTCCGTGACGAACCTGCCGCTGATGAACCCCGATATCGTCACCGGCATTTCCATGATGCTGCTGTTTGTGTTCGCGGCGCGGCTCATCGGCGCGCGCACGATGCTGGGCTTTCCCACCCTGCTCATCGCCCACGTGACCTTTTGCCTGCCCTATGTCATTTTGTCCGTGCTGCCCAAGCTGCGGCAGATCGATCCGCACCTGGCCGAGGCCGCCATGGACCTGGGCTGCTCCCAGGCGCAGGCCTTCTTCCGGGTGGAGCTGCCCTCCATTGCCTCGGGCGTGGTGTCGGCCTTCCTTATGGCCTTCACGCTCTCCCTGGACGACTTCGTCATCAGCTATTTCGTCAGCGGCACGGGCTTCCAGACCCTGCCCATCTACATCTACTCCATGACGAAAAAGCGCGTGACGCCGGACATGTACGCCCTTTCCACGCTGATCTTCATTGCGGTGTTCCTGCTGCTGCTGCTGAGCAATTTGGTGCAGGCACGATCGGAGAAAAAAATGCGCGGCGCCCGCAATTAAATGCACGCGCAATCATTGCGAATTGCGCATTATATCAAAGGAGGAGATATCATATGAAACACACATCTTTTCGCACATTCCTTGCCCTTGCCGCCGCGGCGGCGCTGCTGCTTTGCCTGTCCGCCTGCGGAGGCGACGGCGGCCTGAGCAGGCTGAGCCTGGAGGGCACCTATACCCGCGACCTCGCCGGCACCAGGCTGAGTGTATGCAACTGGGGCGAGTATATCTCGGAGGGCGAGGATGGCTCTCTGGACACGATCAAGGCCTTTGAGGCCCTCACCGGCATCGACGTGGACTACGGCTACTTCGACACCAACGAGCAGCTCTACGCGAAAATCGCCGGGGGCGGCGCGGGCTACGATATCGTCGTGCCCTCCGATTATATGATCCAGCGCCTGATCGCCGAGGGCTATCTGCAAAAGATCAACTACGACAACATTCCCAATTACAAGTATATCATGGAAGAGTACAAAAAAATATACTACGACCCACAGCAGGAATATACCGTGCCCTACACCTATGGGATGGTGGGGCTGATCTATAACAAAACCCTGATGCAGCCCCCGCCCAGCAGCTGGGGCGCGCTGTGGGATGAAAGCTACGCGGACATGATCCTGCAATTCGAAAGCCCCCGGGACGCCTTCGGCACCGCGCAGATTTGGCTGGGCCTTGATATCAACAGCCACGACGAGGCCGACTGGCGCGCCGCCGGCGACGCGCTGAAGCGGCAGTTCCCCCTGCTGCAGCGCAATGTGGCCGACGAGATCTACGACATCATGGAGGGCGGCAACGCCGCCGTCGCGCCCTACTACGCCGGCGATTACCTCACGATGCTGGAAAACAACGAAGACCTGGGCTTTGTCTATCCCAGCGAGGGCACCAATTTCTTCTATGACAGCATCTGCCTGCTCTCCGGCGCGCAAAACGTGGCTGCCGCCGAGCTGTTCATCAACTTTATGCTGGAGCCTGAGGTCGCGCTGGCCAACGCGGAGTATGTGCGCTACGCCGTGCCGCATTCCGCCGTGCGGGAAAACCCGGATTACAGCCTGCGGGGCAACGAATTCCTCTATCCCGCGGAGCTCCCGAAAACCCAGGTCTTCGAACACCTGCCCCAGCGCATCCTGGATCTGATGAGCGGCTTGTGGACAGAGATTAAGCAGTCCTAGGCTTTTTAGGGCTTTGCATTGATTTTTATTTGCAGAAAGGCTATCCATGCTCGCCGTTCATGAACTCGCTATCCCCCTTGATGGGGATCAGGTGCATCAATTATATCAGGCCGCGGCAAAAAAGCTGCGCTGCTCCCCGGATGCGCTGCGGGACCTGCGCGTAACCCGGCAGGCCGTCGACAGCCGCAAAAAAAGCAACGTGCATTTTGTATACCATGTCGCCCTGCGGGCCGGTAACGAGGCGGAGGAGCGGCGCCTGCTCCGGCAGGGAATCGCCCAGGTCTCGCTTTTTCAGGAGATGCATCCCGCGCCGCCGCCCCTGCGCCGGGCAAGCCCGCTCCGCCCGGTGGTGGTTGGCTTTGGCCCGGCGGGCATCTTCGCGGCGCTGACCCTGGCGCGCGCCGGGCTGCGGCCTCTCGTGCTGGAGCGGGGCAAGCCCGTGGAGGAGCGTCTGGCCGATGTGGAGCGCTTTCACCGCGGCCGCTGTCTGGATCCCGAAAGCAATGTGCAGTTCGGCGAGGGCGGCGCCGGCACCTTCTCTGACGGCAAGCTGAATACGGGCATCAAAGACCCCCTGTGCCGCGAGGTGATCGAATGCCTCGCGGCGCATGGCGCGCCCCGGGACATCCTGACCAGCGCGAAGCCCCACATCGGCACCGATTGCCTGGGCGCGGTCATCCGCTCCATCCGGCAGGAAATCGAGCGGCTTGGCGGCGAACCGCGCTTCGGCTGCAGGCTGACGGAGATTTTCATCGGGCAAAACGCCCTGCGTGGCCTTCGCTGGATCAGCGGCGGGCAATCCTTCGAGATGGAGACAGACGCGCTGCTACTGTGCGTTGGCCACTCCGCACGGGACACCGTGGAGCGGCTGCACGCGCAGGGCGTCGCGATGACACAGAAGCCCTTCGCCATCGGCGCGCGCGTCGAGCACCGGCGGGAATGGATCGACCAAAGCCAGTATGGCGGCTTTGCGGGACACCCCGCCCTGGGCGCCGCGGATTATAAGCTGGCCTGCCATTTGCCCGGCGGGCGCGGCTGTTATACCTTTTGCATGTGCCCCGGGGGCACGGTGGTCTGCGCCGCCTCCGAGAAGGATGGCCTGGTTACCAACGGCATGAGTGTTACCGCGCGGAACGGCGAAAATTCCAATGCCGCGCTTCTGGTCGCCGTGGATCCCTCGACGGAGGGTCCCCATGCGCTGGCCGGTTTCGCGCTGCAGCGGCGCGTCGAGCAGGCGGCCTTCCAGCTGGGCGGAGGGGATTATACCGCTCCCGCGCAGCGCGTCGGCGATTTTTTGCGGGGCCGCGCAAGCTCCGGCTTCGGCGCGGTAAGCCCCAGCTGCGCCACCGGCGCCGCCCCCGCGGATCTGCGGACACTGCTCCCCGGGGCCGTGGCGCGAACCATCGCGGAGGCGCTTCCCCTGCTGGAGCGCAAGCTGCATGGCTTCGCTCATCCCGACGCTGTGCTCACCGCGCCGGAAACCCGCAGCTCCTCCCCTGTCCGCATACCGCGCGGCGCTGATTATCAGTCCAACGTGCGTGGCTTGTATCCCTGCGGCGAGGGCGCGGGCTATGCCGGAGGGATCGTTTCGGCGGCTGTGGACGGCATCCGCGCGGCATATCAAGTCATGCAGTCAGACTAGTCCAGACCCGCAAGTAAGTAAAATAAACGCCCCGGATACGATCGAAACCGTATCCGGGGCATTGCCTTGTTTGTCAGCTGTGAGGGTCAGCCTCGCGGCTTATTCCTCGTCTTCCCTCTTTTTGCGGAGGATCATCACGCCGGCGGCGGCGATGCTCAGACCCAGCGCGGCAAACAGCGCGATGCCGATGCTGTCGCCGGTATCTACCTTCTTGTAGCCGTCGTCGTAATCCGGATCGTTCAGGTCGGGATCATCAATGTCGGGATCGTTGACATCCGAACCCTTCTGGCAGACACAATCCTTTTGGCCGCAGGTCTTGCACAGCAGGCCGCCAACAATCTTGCTCAGCAGGCCAACCGGCAGAATGATCGGGATCGGGATGGGCAGCGGAATCGGAACGATGATCGGGATGGGAATGATGCCGCTGATCGTGTTGTCCTTCTTCTCCCACTCGGCCTTCAGAACGACGCCTTCCACGATTTGGTTGGCGCTGAGCACGTAGGTTTCAAGGTCAACGATATCGCCGCCGATGGACCAGCCCTTGAAGTTGTAGCCAAGCCTGGTGGGCGTGGGAACATTGTTCTCCTCAAGGATTACGGCAAGGGTCTTGGTCTTGTTCGTGTCGGTGATCGGAATGGGATTCTGGCTGTTGAACAGGGGCCATCTGCCCTCGTTGAGGTCAAAGGTGATGCTGCCGGGTATGACCGCCACGATATCCTGGGCAACCGCTCTGATGATGGCAGCCAGGGTGTAGCCCTCATCCTCGTCGCCTTCGAACCATTCAGCCAGGAGCACGGTGTCTTCCGTGAGCGGGATCCACTCGAAGCCATCCTCATTTTCGGCGGGGACCTTGATCTCCCAGCCCACAAGCTCCTTGCCGGCCAGCGCGAGAAGCGCCTTCATGGCTTCCTCAAGCAGCTCAAGCTCTTCCAGGAGGTTCTTGCCCAGGATGACGTTTTCGAGGGCTTCATCCCATTCGTCGTCGTCAACATCCTCGGGCGGAACAACCGGGATATCCTGCGGGTCGTCCTCTTCGATGACTTCTAATTCCGTGCCGTCGGGGAGATCGTCGGGCCAGGTGATGGTTTGGTTGGGCTCGAAGATGTGATCCGGGTCTTCGGAGCCGACAACCTTCCACTTCAGAATCTTGCCGGGCCTCTTCGGAAGCTCGGGAAGCGTCACTTCCTCGCCGGGGGCGATGACGATTTCCTGGTCATCTTCATCAATGTCATCCGGATAGGTGAAGGTGATGTTGATGAGGTCTTCGGCAAGCACGATCACAGCCTGGAAGGTTACGTTGGCCGTGGGAAGCTCCAGCGCGGCCAGGGCCTCGCTGCTGTACTTCTTGCCAAGCAGCATGTGATCCGTGATTGCTGTGCCCTCTTCGTCGGTGACAAGAACCACTTCCCAAAGGATCTTATCCTCGCCGTCCTCAAAGGTCTGGGTGCCCGCCGCCGCCGTATCCGCCGGGATGTCGGCCGCACTGAGGACATTGCTCTCCGCGTTGAACTCCACCGGGGTGCCGATGGGAAGATCGTCAGCGTCGAGGAAGGTGGCCTCGTAGGGGATCAGCTCGGGAACCAGCTTGAACACGTAGCCGTTGGGGTTGGTGACCGCGTTCACCGTGAGCGGGAAGCTTACGGCGCCCGGCACCGCCTGGGCCGCGAACCAGCCAGCCGCGTCGACTTCAACCCAGTATGCCGTGTAACCGGCATTCATGATATCAGCCGTGAGCAGTTGGGCGTCCGTGGGAACCTCGGCTGCCGTGATAACACCATTGTGGTTCTTCGTGATGTTATCGAAGCCCGGGATGGCATTCTCGTCCATATCGACGAATACGATCTTGTAATCAATCAGCGCTCTCTGCGCATAGACCTTGATCACGCCGGTGTCCGCCTTGGCGATCATGTCCGTGGTCAGCTTGCCTGTGCCGAGCGCGGCCGCGTTGGTCGTGTCGTTCGGCGCGTAGGCCCATGGCACCGTAGCGTTCGGTCCATAGCCGATACCGTAAACCGGGGCAGTGGGAACCGTGAACGCGGGCGCCGCTGTTTCAAGCGTCAGCGTCGCTGTCGAGGCGGCAACGACCGCGTAGGTTTCGCCCGCGCCGCTGAAGTCGTAGAACTCCAGGGTATAGGTGGTTGCCGTACGCTGGGCGTAGATGTTGATCGTCAGCACATTGTCGACAGCCGTGGCCTTGTCGATCATCGCCGCGGTCAGGAAGCCTGTAAGCGTGGCGGGATCCGTCACCGCGTTCTGGCCATAGGCCCAGGGCACCGTGTTGGCTTCGTAGCCAACGCCGCCATATGACGGGGAGAGAGGCGTGGTAACGGCGCTGCCGATCTCCAGGTTGGTCTGCGCCGGGCTGTTCAGCTGGTAAGCACCGCTTGCGTCGAAGTCGTAGAAGTTCACGGTGGACTTAAGCGTGGGCTGCTGC
>WRMQ01000095.1 GCA_009777055.1 Oscillospiraceae bacterium | reverse complement strand
TTTGGCACCAGGTCTTCCAGGCATACGATCCTGACTTCGCCGCGCCTGTTTTCTTTCGGTTCCAGCATCTCATCACCCTACATGATTATACCATAAAACCCCGCCTTACGCCAGCTTTTTCTGGCTCGCGGCGGGGTTCTTTGACAGGCTGAGGCAGCGTTGAAAAACGCTGCCGATTCTTTTGGCGAGAACGACCGGCGCACCCAAAATTGGCAGATACAGCTGAACAAGGCCCAGGCCGAGCTGATCGGCATGGAGCGCGAGCTGAAATCAAACAATGGCCTGCTTGCCGGTTACGCCAAAGAACAGGAGGCAGCTGGCCGGGCCTCCGGCAGCATGAGCGACGGCATCAAGCAGACCAACGCGAGCTTCAAGGACCTGGGCGCTCTGCTCAAGGGCAGCTACAAGGGCGCGCTGGACGATTCGACCACCGGCGCGCGCAAGGTGTCCGATGCATACGAGGGGCTGGGCGGCCTGCTGAAGGATAATGTAAAAAAGTCCTTCACCGATGTGAAAGAAACCCTTGTGGGTACGGCCTCGAAGGTAGTGACCAGCGCGGGCGAAATGGGCGGCAGCATCGTCCAGTTTGCCAAAGATACGCTGTCCGGCGAAAACACAATAAAAGCCTTCGGCGACACCCTGCGCGAGAAGATGGAGGCCCGGCTGAACCGCACGGCAGGCGAGGCCGACGACGCTGCCGATTCTATGGATGATCTCGGCGGCAGCGTGGAGGACGCTGGCAAGGAGATGGACGACACCGGGAAAAAGACCTCCATCTTCGGCGATGTGCTCAAGGCCAGCCTCGCCGCCGACGCGATCAAGGCGGGCATTGATTTTATCGTTGACGGCATCAAAAAGATAGGCTCGGCCATCGGCGACCTTGTGCTGCAGGGCGGCTTCGACCGCGCCATGAACATCGAACAGGCGCGGTTCAAGCTGCAGGGGCTTGGGCACGACACGGATGCCGTGGACGCGATCATGAAGCGCGCGGGCGCTTCCGTCAAGGGCACCGCCTACAGCCTGAGTGACGCGACCTCAGTGGCAGCCGGGCTGGTGGCCGCCGGTGTCGACGCGGGGGACAGCCTTGAGCGGTCCCTGAAACTCGTCGCGGACGCGTCGGCCATTTCGGGCCGCAGCATGGATGAGATGGGCATGATCTTCAATAAGATCGCCGCGTCCGGCAAAATGTCCGCGAACGAAATGAACCAGATGATGAAGGCGGGCATCCCCATTCAGCAGCTGCTTGCTGACACGATGGGGGTATCCGCTGAAAAAGTCCGCGAGCTGGTGTCCGAGGGGAAAGTCGGCCTGCCGGAATTCCAGGACGCCATTGAAAAGGGCATGGGCGGCGCGGCGCTGAAAGTCGGCGAGACATTCCAGGGCGCTGTCGCGAACTTCAAAACCTCATTTGCCAGAATGGGCGCGGATTTCATCGGTCCGTTTACCACCGCGCTCACCCCCGCCATCGGTATCGTCACCGGCATCGTTGACGACATCGCGTCGGGTTCCACGGATAAAGTACAGGAAAAAGTGAAGGACCTCGGCAAATTCCTGACGGACGCGGTGTCCGGGCTGGTAAAACAGGTCGGGCCGATTCTCACGACCGCGATGGCCGTGCTGCCCGATGTCGTGATGTCCGTTGTTCCGGCGCTCAAAGAGGTCCTGCCGCTGATCGTTTCAACCGTAACGGAGCTATTCGGGCAAGTGCTGCAGATGCTGCTGATCCTGCTGCCGGAATTGATCCCCGTGGCGGTGGACGCGGTCATGACCATCGTGGGCGCGCTGATCGAAAATCTACCCCTGCTCATCACCGCCGCCGTGCAAGTGGTCGTCGCGCTGGTGCAGGGCATCGCGAAGGCCCTGCCGGATTTGATCCCCGCCGCCGTCAATGCCATTGTCACCATTGTTCAAGGACTGCTCGACAATCTGCCCCTCATCCTCGACGCGGCCTTGCAGCTGATCCTCGGCCTGGCCGAGGGCTTGCTGGCGGCACTGCCGGATTTGATCGCGGCCCTGCCCGCTATCATCGACAGCATTATCACGTTTGTGCTGGAGGCCATCCCGCAAATTATCGAGGCCGGGATCGCGCTGCTGACTTCCCTGGTGGAGGCCCTGCCCGATATCATACAGGCGATTGTCGTGGCCTTGCCGGAAATTATCGACAGCATTATCACGGCGCTGCTCGAAAATATACCGCTCATCATTGAGGCGGGTATCTCGCTGCTCACCGCTCTGATTGGGGCGCTGCCGGAGATCATCATCACAATCGTCGAGGCCCTGCCCGAAATTATTTCGGGTATTTTGGGCGGCCTGCTCGGTGCGCTGCCCCAGCTGATTGAAGCCGGGTGGCAGTTGCTTATGGGCCTGCTGGAGGGCATCTTCAAAGCTGTGCCCGAATTGCTGAAAGGCGTGTGGGAGGTCTGCAAAGCCCTGTGGAATTCCGTGCTGGAGTTCTTCGGCATCCGCAGCCCCTCCACCCTGTTCGCCGACATCGGCGGCAACCTTGTGCGGGGCCTGTGGAACGGTATCAGCGATATGACGCAGTGGATCAAGGACAAAATCTTCGGATTCGCGCGCGGCATAACGGATTCCATCAAGAGCTTCTTCGGCATCGCGTCGCCCTCCAAACTGTTCCGCGACCAGATCGGCGCGAATCTCGCGTTCGGTTTGGGTGAGGGTTTCGAGGAGGCCATGAAGGATGTTACCCGCGATATGCAGGACGCGGTCCCCACTGACTTCGACATCGACACGAATGTCAAGGGAGCCATGAACGGCAGTCTCGGCGGTGGCGGCGGCGGCTTCACGCTGGTGCTGAACATCGGGAACTTCATCAACAATACCGCGCAAGACCTCCGGCAGCTGGCCGATGAACTGTCCACGATTATGGCCGGGGAAATCCGCAGAAAGGAATTACTGACATGAGCTATTTCGAGTTCGCGGGTATGAGCACCGCCAATATCTCTGGCCTGCTGATTGAGCGCAAGGATATCTATGGACTGCCTGAGCGGGACATTGAGAAAATCCATGTGCCCGGCAGGAACGGCGATGTGCTGGTGGACTACGGTTCATACAAAAATGGGATCGTGTCCTACGAATGCGCCGTCACGAAATACAACGCCCTGCGGGACCTGGGCCGCTTGCTCACGGTGGGCCAACAAAACACCGCTGGCTTCACCCCCTGGAAGGGCTACCAACTACTCCGGGACGGCTGGGCCGAACATGAGCGGCTGGCGGTCTGTTCCATGCAGATTCCCATGGAGGAGATCATCGCCAAGCGGCTGCTGCGTTTCAAAGTGAGCTTTGACTGCAAGCCGCAGAAATATTACAACCGCGCCGCCGTGGTTCAACGCAGCGGCGCGGGTGCGCTTGCCGTTGAGCGGCCCTACGGAGCCACCGCCGCCGCGCCCCGGATCGAAATCGTCGGCAGCGGCACGATCACCCTCAATCTGGAGGGCCAGATCATAACCCTCACCGGGCTGGTGATCCCGCCGATGTCCGGGGGCCAATACCAGTGGCCCTCGGCGGTGATCGACAGCGAGGCCATGATCGCCTGCCGGTATCTGTCCAACGGCACCCGCGAAGTCATCGACATCGCGCAGTGGCCGCAGTTCTGGCAGCTGTTGCACACGGTATCCGTGTCGGGCAGCGTTACGAACATCAAAATCTGGCCGAGGTGGTGGAGCATATAGCAGCGCGTCTAAATAATACGTGTTACTTTTTGCTCTTCTTTTCCTTATCTCCAACAGTTAGCTTCCCTGAAAAGTTGAAGATGAATTCTCCGTTAGATTTCTTGAACTTTTTCAAGAGCGCACAGAGTAAAAACAATATGAGGGCAACGAGGGTTAAAACGATATACGTATCCATGTGTTATCTCCTTTGGAAGGTATGTGGGTATCTATGTATTATTGTACCCTACCCAAACTAGTGTATGCGCTATTTGTCGAACATTGTTTTTTGCATAACAAAAACCCCTTGGCAGAACTATGTTCGCACCAAAGGGAATTATCTTCTTATCTAGAATTTGAAGATAACTGCTCACGGGGGTGCAACAAGCTCCGCAAACTACACATGCGATATAGCACATGCAGTATCTGTTGGTCTAAGTGAACAACGCCTCTGATTCACTCATACCAATGCGGGCTTCAGCCCTCTGTGAGAAAGTCACCTCCTACAAAATTTGCCTTGAGATTTTTTGTTTGGCCATACTGAGGCGTTAGTATTTGATAATACCACAATTCCAGTATATGCAACTGGCTTCAGATTCGAAGCCTATGAATGACTCCAGATTCGGAGCCTAATTTCATCTTATCATAACATTTCAAAATTGTCAAGCACTTTTTGGGAGGTGCAGAATGATACCTAAATTATATGCCGCAAACGGTACGACACTGCTGACATGGCTGGCCGACGCCACCGTGTGCGAAATCACCGAGGAGCGCAACGGAGCCTATGAGCTATACATGGAAATTCCCACGGCTTCGGAGCAGTACCCGCTGATCGAAAACGACTGCTGGATCAAAGCGAAGCCCAGCGAGAACGGCAACGACCAGCTTTTCCGGGTGTACAGCGTGGAGAAATCCATGACGGGCCGGGCCATCGTGCAGGCCGAGCATATATCCTATCAGCTGGCGGCCTACCCGGTGCAGTCCGTGCAGCAGCTGGGCCTTTCCTGTCTACAAGCGATGAACGCGGTTCTCGCGGCGGCAAACGATGCCCTGAATACGGCCCATGGATTTACAGCATGGACGGACAATACCTCTGTGGTCAATTTCGCGGTCAGTGTGGTTTCCGCGCGCGCGGCCTTCGGCGGGGTGCGTGGGAGCATTTTGGATGTCTACGGCGGCGAGTATGAGTTCGACAACAAGGTGGTCCGTTTCCATAAGCAGCGCGGTATGGATCGTGGTGTCAGGATTGAATACTCGAAAAATCTCCGGGCGCTCAAAGCCTCAATCAGTACCGAGGGCACCTACACCGGGCTGTATCCCTTCGTCGTGCTGGAGGAGGGGCTGAATATAACCCTCCCGGAGAAGGTGCTGCAAGTGCCCCACCCGGCTGGGATGCAGGAGCGGATTTTCCTCAAGGATTTCTCTCAGGAATTGGAGCGGCAGGATATCACGATCCCCGCGCTGCGCAATGTAGCGCAGACTTGGCTCAATGCCAACAGCATCGGCACCCCCGACATCTCCCTGGAGGTGGATTTCGTGCATCTTTGGCAATCGCCGGAGTATGCCGAGTTTGCCGACCTGGAGCGCGTGGCCCTCTGCGACACGATCACCGTCCGGCACGTGGATTTGGGCGTGGATGTTTCAGCCAAGGTGATCAAGACTGTTTATGATACGCTCAAGGAAAAATACAAAACGATCACGGTCGGTTCGGCCAGAAGCAAAATGGGCAGCACTCTCGCGGCGATCAAAGAGGAAATCCGGGTGCTGGGGGTGGAAACCACCACGGCGATTGAGCAGACAGCCAACGCCATTATGATGGCCGTCGCGTCGCAATACGCCTCCGGGGACTACCTCGCCACGTTCATCCAACAACTCAGCGACAGCGTGGATTTTCGCTTTTTTTCCACGAAGCAGGAGATCGACGCGCTCACCGGCGAACTGACCGGCAACCAGAGCCTGCTGGAGGAGTACATCCGCTTCCAAGGGGCGCTAATCGAACTCGGCAGGGTTGGGAATGCCTTCACGGCCCAGCTTGACAACGGGCGGCTGGCCTTCCTCGAAAACGGCAACCCCATTGCCTACGTGAGCAATCAGAAGCTCTGGATCACTGACGCGCAGATTCTGAACCAGCTGCGCATCGGCAAATGGATGTGGACTTCGCAGTCCAACGACAATCTCATTTTAGCATGGGTGGGGAGTGCATGATATGGCTTTGTATACATCTATTTCCGTTTCGCCTTCGACGCGGGAGATCAACGGCACAAATTCGTTCGCGGTTAGCATTGCCTATTCCATCACCGCCAGCCGCCTGATCAACACGAAAGTGACCGTCGCCGGGCAGACCTACAGCATCGGGACGGTTACGAGCACTTCATTTACGTGGACACCGCCGCTGGCCCTGCTCAATTCTATGCAGTCTTTGAGTTCGGCGACGGTTACGATCACGGGCACCCCGGCGAACAGTAATAATACGAGTTTGGTCGGTGAAATCAGCACCTACTGCTCTGTTACCGTCCCGGCGAGCTATATGCCTACCGCGCCGACCGGCGTTACGCTCACCCGCGTAGACAACGGGGTGCCCCCGGCCTGGGGCGTTTACGTGCAGAACAAAAGCAAGATGAACGTATCGTGGGCGGCGTCCTCCGGCACGGGCGGCGCGACAATCAGCCAGTACCGCATTTATACCGACACGAATTCATATTACACGGCTACGGGCACTTCCATTTCCGGCTTGGGGCCTTTCTCTGCCGGTTCGAGAACGGTGACCGTCGTTGCCGTTGACAGCAGGGGAAGGACCGCAACCTCCTCCGGCGTCGCGTATACAGTGGAGCCGTATAGTGTGCCTGGGGTATCGACGCACAAGGTTGATCGGACGACCGCTGCCGGGGTGGTGGATAATCTCGGCACATACATGAAGGCGAGCCTCACCTTTGCGTTCGCTTCCGTGGGCGGCAAGAACAGCGCGACCGCGAGATTTGCCCATAAGCCAACCAGCAGCAGCACCTACTCCGCTGAAACGAACATCGCGCAATCCATCGCCGTGATCTTCGGCGGCTCTTTTTCCTCGCTGACCGCCTACCATGTGCGCTTCACCGTCACGGACGCGCTGGGTAGTATCACGACCTTTGTCGCCACGGTAGACAGCCTGAAAATAGCGCTGGAATTTGAAAGCAACAGCAACCGGCTGTGGGTGCATTGCCCCCTGACGATGAATGCCGATGCCACTTTCAATAACCTGATTACCTCCGGCGGCAACAGCCATCTGATGCTGAATGGGCAGTCGTACATCTCCCTGCGCACCGGGGGAACCGAGCGCGGGTATTTCCACAGCAGCGGGTTTCAGGTATTAGGCTCCCTCGCGGCGACCGGGGCCGTTTCCGGGAACAGCCTATCTGTAACCGGGTCCATCTCCGGCAACAGCCTGTCAATCACCAACGGGGCAACGTGCAACAACTTGGAAGCCTACAATACAATCACGTGCCAAAACCTAACCGCGTATAACCTGATTTCCTCCGGCTCCAGCAGCCATCTGTATTTGCGTGGTTCAACGTATGTATCCCTGCAAACCGGCTCCACCGAGCGAGGCTACTTTCACAGCGGCGGCTTTATTGTTCATGGCAGGATAGAGTGCGCCAACCTGACTGTGACCAACCCGCCGTGGCCGACCTCCGTGACCCTGCCCAGCAGCCCCAGCTTTTCCGGCACGGTCTATGGAAACAGCTTTTATGCCTATGCGGACAGCCCAGGCTACGCCATCAACAGCTATTCGATGGTCAATATCGTAAGCAGTTTATCACGCTTCAATTACGGGCTGCGCTCCATTTATGATTCTGCTGTCCACGGGGCAAGCCGCGTCAGTTTCCGCATCGGCGACACCGAGCGCGCTTATGTCACGACAAGCGGCGTGGCGAACAACTCCCTCTCCGAACTGAAAGTCGATATACAGGACGCGGGTAGCGCCCTCGCCATCGTCCGGGACGCGACGCTGTACAAATACCGCTATACCGTGCCGCCTGTGGAAAGCGTTATCGCTGCGCAAGCCGGGGAAGAAGCCCTGCCCATCGCACAGCCTTTGATAGAAAAAAGCGAAGCGACACGCGCCGCACCGCAGGTGCTGGGCTTCGTGATTGGCGAGGGCTATGAACCGCCCCCGGAATGCGTGCTCGCTGAGGATGGGCGCGGTGTCAACCTATATGCCATGTCCTCCGTCTGCTGGCGGGGGCTGCAAGAATTATTAGCGCGGGTGACCGCGCTGGAGAGGAGGTAACCTTGTGGAAGATCGCATTCAAGCCAAGCTAAAAGAACTCGGCCAGCAAAAGGAGCAGGCCCTGGCCCAGCTCAACGCCATCCTCGGCGCGGAACAGGCCCTGCAACAGCTGCTGGAGCCGGAGAAAAAGGAGGAGGCCGCCGAATGAAGAAAATGCGAAGCATCGAACTGAAGATGCGTGACAGTCCCAACCGGGAGCAGTACGGCGGCCAGCGCGGGGAGCACCGCATGGTGCGCCTGGTGATCCCCCTGCCGCGCGAGCGCCTGCGGGAAATCAACTCCTGCGTGGCGCTGTTCTCCTGCGACAATGAACTGGCCCTTTCGCCGCTGATCCTTCCGGGGGACGGCGGCGACTGCTTTATCCGCGACGGCAAGGCACACATTGTGCTTTGGCAGCAGCTCACGCAGTGCTGGGTGCTGCGGGTACAGCTGGAGTGCTTCGGGGATTTCGAAGGAAAGGACTTCATTTCCCGCACGGAAATCTCCGAGAAAATCGTGTTCGGGAAATCCCTCGCGGATTCCCTCGACCACTTGCCCGAACTCGACGGCCAGCCCAACGCGATCACACAGCTGCTGGCCGCCATGCACAACCACGGCAACATGACCGTGCTGGAGGAACTCGGTGACTTCGCCGGGGAGCTGACTTATCACGGCGAGCGCCTCGCGACTGATGCCCTGACCAACCTCCAAATCAAAGATCTCATAAACCAGGCGCTCGTCGCGCTTGGATAGAAGGGACAGACTTT
>WRMQ01000094.1 GCA_009777055.1 Oscillospiraceae bacterium | reverse complement strand
CTTGGCGCTCAAGTGATTTTGCCGGACGTAGCATAATCTCTTGCTTCCATTTCCTGGCTGCCTTTAAGGCGGCTTGGCTTTTTGCGCCTTCTTGAGGTGATGCACGAGGTGAGATTCTTTCAACCAGTTTCCCCTTTCTGTATCGGGGCATAAAAAAGCCCCATGATCCGTTCATGAGGCATGAGACGCGGCAAAACAGAGGCTGCGCGCCCGTTCTTCTTTCATCCGGACTATACCGTCGGCCCCGGAATCTCACCGGATCAGCCACCGTAATGGCTCGCGGGCTTTCACCGCCGGTGTGGAATTTCACCCACCCCTGAAGATCGTGATTCAATTATAACGTATGATAAAAATTTGTCAAGACTTTTTTCTGAAATTTAGAGATCAAAATCTAAAGATCATCCGCGTCCTGCTCCGGCATAAGATCGTCGTCATAGGGTGTGCCGGTGTAGCTGCCGAGGATATCGAAGCCTTCGTCCCCCGTGGAGAATTCAGCGGCGGTTTCCCACCATTCCCGGCGGTTGAGGTGCGGGCTCTTTTTGCCGCGCTTATGAAAGGGGTTCCTCCAGGCGATTTTGCGCATGTCGCATGCTCCTTTCCAGTTTATATCCGGTCATATACCCAGCTTTTAATATATCCAGATCTTAATAGCTATAGTATAACGCTTTAGCGCAAGATATATGCGGCTGGAATAGATTTCCATATCATTCACCGAACTTGCCAGCGCCCCAAAATAATCGCGGCATAAAACGGGAATTGCGAAATATGGGCGCTCAAAAGGAGAGAAACATGGGGAAAAAGCATTGACTATGCGCGAATCTTGTGATAAGGTGTACTTGCGTTCCATTCAGAAATTCCTGTGAAACGCCGCGGACGGAAACGAGCAGGATGTTGAGAATCAAGGAATGTGAATGTCAAGGACGTAAAAAATGAAGTGGCCCGGGCATGAGAATCCTGCCCGGGCCGCTATTTTTGCGGGGCCTGAAAATTATATGTTGCATTTCCCACAAAAAAAGTATATAATATAATTATATTTGGGATGTCGCCTGTTGGTTTCGGTTTGGAGGGAGTGAAGCTTTATGCAGCTGAACAGCCGCACGGAAAAGCAGCTTTCCAGAATCATTCAGATCGTCTATGTTCTGATGATGCTGCTGGCGTTTTATTTTTTTATGCGCTACGGGTTCTGGCTGGTGTTTCCGTTTCTGTTCTCGTTTTTTGTGGCGATGCTCCTGCAAAAGCCCATGGATTACGCCCATCAAAAATTCCGGCTGAAAAAAAGCTTCACAGCCATTTCGCTGGTGCTGCTGTTTTACCTGATCGTGCTGCTTCTCATCGGCCTTCTCGGGGTACGCCTGGTGGCCGGCGCCAAAAGCTTTATGGATTACCTGATGGCGCAGCTGGAGAATGTTCCCCAGCTGGCGGACGGCATGCGGGAGCGCATTTCCGGCATGCTCGGCTGGCTGCCCGACGATTTGGAGCTGCGGCTCAACGAGCGTATGCTCAGCTTCACCCAGGGCCTGGGCCAGACAAGCGGGCACAGCGGCAACAGCGCGGATATGCTCCGGAACCTGTTTACGCATTTTAACTTCGAATGGCTCAAAACGCCGATGAGCGGGGTGCTCAACACCGCCAGCAAAATTCCGGCGATCCTGGTCGCGGCGGCGATCACCGTCGTGTCGAGCTTTTTCATGACCCTGGGCTACGGCAGCATCGCCAGCTTTATCATGCGCCAGCTTTCGCCCGGCCACCAGGAGGCCCTCACCTCGGCGAAGCGCATCATTCTGGAATCCCTGAAAAAAATCGGGCGCTCCTACGTGATTATCATCATCGTCACCTTTGTGGAGCTGATGCTGGGTCTTGGCCTGCTCCAGCTGCTGGGGCTTTACAGCGGGAAATACCTGATGAGCATCGCGCTTTTCACCGCCTTGGCGGATATTCTGCCGGTGCTGGGCACGGGGCTTGTGCTGGCGCCCTGGGCGCTGTATCATTTGATCATGGGAAATTACGGCTTTGCCGTCGGGCTGATCGTCGTGCTGGCGATCATCGCGGTGGTGCGCCAGGTGCTGGAGCCGAAGCTCCTTGCCACGAATCTTGGGCTGCCCCCCGTGATGACGGTGATCGGGCTGTATGTGGGCCTGCAGCTGTTCGGCTTTATCGGCATGCTGCTGATGCCGCTGCTGCTGACGCTGCTGAAGGTGCTCAACGACGAGGGCGTCATACGCTTCTGGAAGCCTCTGCCGCCGGAGGAGCCAAAGCCTCAGAAACAAGCGGGGCCGCCGAAGCGGCCCAAAGCACCGGGGCGAAAGAAGCCCGCGGGGCAGAAAGGGAAGTAGGGTAGTATGTCCGCGCATATCATTCATGGAGAACCGTTGCCGCCCCGTGTCGTCTCAGTTTCACCTGATATGAATTACAAGCTCCAGCTTGCGTTCGACAATGGGGAGCGGCGTGTTTTTAACGCGAAGCCTCTTCTTTCATTGAAAATATTCGAGCCCCTGAAAAACAAACAATTCTTCAACATGGTTCAAGTGGCGCATGGTTCCATTCTCTGGCCCAACGACATTGATTATTGTCCTGATACGCTGTATTTGGAAAGCGTTCCATGCAAGTAATATCAAGCCCAAAAACGTAAAACGACCGGTTCTCCCGAGCCGGTCGTTTTTATATATCCCGCAGCAGCCGCCCAATCACCATATTCGAAAGCAGAAAGCCCTCCCTCGTCAAACGAATGCCCCGCTCGTCGCTGCGCACAAGGCCGTGGGGCTCCAGCATCTCAGCGGCCAGGCGTGTGGCCTGCGGGATGCCGTCCGCTTCCCGCAGGCCCTCGCACAGGCGCAGGCGCAGCATGGCGCGCTCCGCCCAATCCCCGCCGGGCCCGTCAACCACAGGCGGCGCGCCGGCTAAAAAAGCGGCAAGGTCAGGCGCGCAGTGCCAGCGGACGCCATCCGTGTACCCGTGCGCGCCGGGGCCGACGGCGAAATACGCCCCGCAGCTCCAGTAGAGCAGGTTGTGCCTGCTTTCATAGCCCGGCCTGGCGAAGTTCGAGATCTCGTATTGCGCATAGCCCGCCCGCTCCAGCCATTCGCAGGCGTATAGATACAGCGAGCGCTGGCTTTCCTCATCGGGAAGCCCGGGGGGCGTTTCGCGCGCGAACGCCGTGCCCGCCTCAATGTGAAGCAGATACGCGCTGATATGCGCCGCGCCGGTATCCCGGCAAAAGGCGAGGGTTCCCGCGAGGCTGCGCTCCGTTTGGAACGGGATGCCCAGCATAACGTCCAGCGACAGATTTTGAATGCCGGCCTGCTTGATCAGCGTGACCGCGCGCGCCACTTCTTTGCCGCCGCTTTGCCGCCCGAGTATTTGCCGCTCCCGCTCCACCACGGACTGCAGCCCCAGGGATACCCGGTTTACGCCCCGGGCCCGCAGAACCTCGCACAGCGCGGGCGTCACGCTGGAGGGATTGCACTCCACGGTGAGCTCCGCCTCCGGAAGCAGCGCCTTGCCCGCCGCCGCGAGAATTCGGTCCAGCTGACGCGGCTCCAGCACGGAGGGCGTTCCCCCGCCGAGATAGAGCGTGCGCCAGCGCATGCCCCGGGAAGCCGCTTCCAGGAGGCGTTCCGCGCACAGCACGGCATAGGCCTCCCGCAGCTCCATCGCGCGGGGGAGGGAATAGAAGTCGCAGTAGGGGCATTTGCCATTGCAGAAGGGGATGTGAACATAGCAGCCCAGTTCTTTTGGCGCGAAACAAGCTTCTTTCATATACGCTTTCATATACGCTTCCCGACACGCCGGACAAGCATTCCTGTCACGGCGCCCGATATCACTCCGAACACAATCAGCGCCGGCGCGCTCCAAAGCACCCCCGGCGTTTGCATTATCAGCGCCGCGCAGGCCAGCTGCGCCAGATTGTGCGCCACGCCGCCGATCACGCTGACGCCGACCTCGCTCAGCGCCCGGGGCGCGGCCTGCCGTTCCCCGCGCTGCAAAAGAGTTCCCGCGATCAGCGCGCTTAAGAGCCCGCCCGCGCCGCTGAGGAGCATGGCGGTCGGGCCTCTGGTGATGCCCGCGAACACGGCCTTGACCAGGGCGATCCCCAGGCCGTAAGGCCAGCCGAGCTTCGCCGCCGCCAGCATCACGGCGATATTCGAAAGCCCCGGCTTCGCCCCCAGAGGCAGCCGCAGAAAGGGAGCCGCGACAGCCTCCAGCCAGGAAAGCGCCAGCGCGGCGGCTGACAGCACGCCCAGGCGGGCGGCGAGACGCGCGGCGTTCCGCTTGAGTGGTTTATCCCGCAACGCCGTCCACCTCGTTTCGCGCGCCGCGCAGCTCCACAATCACCCGCCGGGGCAGGCAGACGGCGCTTTGACCCGGCTTGTCCAGCCAGCCGGCATGTACGCAGAGCTGGTCCGGGCAGGGAGAGCTCGCGATTCTGGCGCGGCCGCCGTCGATTTCGACCTCCGCCCCGTTGACATGCATGGACTTCATTGCGATTTCGCCGTTGACATACACTGTGAGCGGTCCCGGCGGGAGCAGGCGCGGCGGAAGCAGCAAGCCGCCCGCCAGAATCAGCAGGCAGAGGATCACCGCGATGTCGCCGCGTTTCATAGCTCGCTCCAATGGTAATTTTTGTTTGTAATGCGGAAATACTTTTGAATATCCCCCGTGCCGCGCACGGTGCCGTCCTCATAGACGAACAGCGCGGTGAAATTATGTTCCTCCAGCAGGCCCGTTTCGTAGCCCCGCACAAAGCAGGCGGTGGAGAGCATATCGCTCACCGCGCCGTTGATACCGAGCACCGTTACGCTGATGAGCCCCGGCTCCCGTTCCGCGGGATATCCCGTTTGCGGGTCAAAAATGTGATGGTAGCGCCTGCCGTCTTTTTCGAAAAATTTTTCGTAGGAGCCTGAGGTGGAGATAAAATATGTGCCCCTGAGCGTGAAGACGCCCAGGCTGTCGTTTTGGCCGCCCTTGGGGTCCCGCAGCGCGATCTTGAAGGGACGGAACCAGGGCTTGCGGCCGCAGACAAGAATATTGCCTCCCAGGTTGATCACGGCGGCACGGGTATTCCGGTCCGCCAGCACGCCCAGGGCCGCGCCGCAGCCGGCGCCCTTGCCGTAAGCGCCCAAATCAAGCCGGCGCTGCCGCAGGGCATGCTCAATTTCCTCCTGGTCAGGCAGATAAGGCGGCGAGCCATCCCTGCTGTCGATGTTCCACAGCGCCGTGAGCGCGCCCAGAAAGGGGTCGAACGCGCCATTGCTGTCCTCCTGGATCGCAAGCGCCTCATAAGGCGCCTCAAGCGCTTCGTTCAGCTCCCGCTCCAGCTGCTGGATAGACCTCAGAATCTCCTCGGGGGCGGAGCTGTCTTTTCCCCAGTGCGTCTGGGTCAGCACGCTGCCCATGGCGAAGCCGGTGCTTGTGCGCGGCCTTGGCGTCAGCAGCGCCGCAAGCAGGGCAGCGGTCAAAATGACCGCTGCCCCGATAACCGCTAAAATCCTGCGCCTCATTGATATTTCGCCCGGGGCGTGTAGCTGGTGTGCAGCAGCTCGTGGGACTTGTGCCCGCCGGGCTCGCCCAGGAATTCTTCGTAGATCATCTTGATCGCCGGGCTCTCATGGCTCTTGCGCAGGGGCAGACTCGCGTCCGTTTCGTAAAGCGTGGCGGCGCGCAGCGAGCGCAGGTCATGGAAGTTGCGCACCACGGCGTGTTGAATCGGCTGTCCGCCGCCGTTGACGCAGCCGCCCGGGCAGCCCATGATCTCCACGAAGTGCCAGTCGGCCTCGCCGCTGCGGATTTTATCCATGATGAGCTTCGCGTTCTGCGTGCCGCTGGCCACGGCGACCTTCACATCCAGGCCCGCGACATGGTAGGTGGCCTCCTTGATGCCCTGGGTGCCCCGTATCTCATGGAAGTCAAGTGCCTCGAGGGTTTCGCCCGTGAGGGTTTCCACCGCCGTGCGCAGCGCCGCCTCCATGACGCCGCCTGTGGCGCCGAAGATCACCGCCGCGCCCGTGGCGTCACCCAGAGGATTGTCATAGGCCTCGTCCGGCAGGTCCTTGAAATAAATGCCCGCGCTTTCGATCATGCGCGCCAGCTCCCGCGTGGTGAGGGAGACATCCACATCCGGCAGGCCGTTCACGGAGCTCTGGTGATCGCGCTTGTTCTCGAATTTCTTCGCCGTGCAGGGCATGATGCCCACGACAAAGATTTTGCTTGGGTCAAGGCCTTCCTTTTGGGCATACCAGCTCTTGATGATCGCGCCCTGCATCTGCTGGGGGGATTTGCAGCTGCTCAGGTGGTCCAGCAGATCGGGGTAGTAGTGCTCGCAGTATTTCACCCAGCCGGGGGAGCAGGAGCTGATGAGGGGCAGCTTGCCGCCGTTCTTCACGCGGTCAAGAAATTCGTGGGACTCCTCCATGATGGTGAGGTCCGCGCCGAAATCGGTGTCGAAAACCTTGTCGAAGCCCAGGCGGCGCAGCGCCGCCACCATTTTGCCCTGCACGTTGGAGCCGATCTTCATGCCAAAGGCCTCGCCCAGGGTCACGCGGATGGAGGGGGCCGTGTGCACCACCACGAACTTTTCGGGGTCGTTGATGGCCGCGAGCACGGCGGCGGTCTCGTCCTTTTCCACAATCGCGCCGGTGGGGCAGTTGACGATGCACTGGCCGCAGGAGATGCAGCTGACCTCCGCGAGGTCTTTGTCGAAGGGCGAGCTGATATGGGTATCGAAGCCCCTGGCGTTGGCGCCGATGACCGAGATGCACTGGCTGTCGCAGGCGGCCACGCAGCGGCGGCACAGAATACACTTGTTGTTGTCGCGCACCATGTGGGCGGCGGAGTCGTCGAACTCGTAGAAGATGTTTTCGCCGGCGTAATAGTCGGGGTCGTCCACGCCGAACTCCTTGCAGAGCTTTTGCAGCTCGCAGGTTCCGCTGCGCACGCAGCTGAGGCAGTTTTTGTCGTGGGTGCTGAGAATCAGCTCCAGGGTGCGCTTGCGGGAGCTGCGAACTTTCTCGGTGTTGGTCTTGACCTCCATGCCCTCCGCCACGGGGAACACGCAGGCGGTCACGAGGCTGCGCGCCCCCTTGACCTCCACCATGCAGATGCGGCAGGCGCCGATTTCGTTGATCTCCTTGAGGTAGCACAGGGTCGGAATCTCAATGCCGATGCTGCGCGCGGCTTCCAGGATCGTGCTCCCGGCCGGTACGCTGAGGTCAATCCCGTTGATTTTGAGGCTTACGTTCTTGCTGTTCGCCATAGGTCAACACGCTCCTTTCTTAATTCTTATCGGTGTTCGCGAGAGACACGAAGTCGATGGCGTTGAACTTGCAGGTGGTCTGGCACGCGCCGCACTTGATGCACTTTTCCTGGTCAATCACATGAAGTTCCTTCACATTTCCGGAAATGGCGTTGGTGGGGCACACGCGCTTGCAGGCCGTGCAGCCCTTGCACTTATCCGTGATCAGGTAGCTGAGCAGGGCCTTGCATACACCCGCGGGGCATTTTTTATCCACCACGTGGGCAATGAACTCGTCGCGGAAATGCCTCATGTTGGCCAGCACGGGGTTCGGGGCCGTCTGCCCCAGGCCGCACAGGGAGTTTTCTTTGATATGATATGCCAATTCCTCCAGCTTATCCAGATCGGACATGCTGGCCCTGCCCTCGGTGATCTTATCCAGGAGCTCCATCATGCGCTTGGTGCCGATGCGGCAGGGGTTGCACTTGCCGCAGCTTTCGTCCACGGTGAAATCCAGGAAGAAGCGGGCCATATCCACCATGCAGTTGTCCTCATCCATCACGATAAGGCCGCCGGAGCCCATCATGGAGCCGATGGCCATGAGGTTGTCGTAGTCCACGGGGGTGTCGATGAGCGCGACGGGGATACAGCCGCCGGAGGGCCCGCCGGTCTGCGCGGCCTTGAAGCGCTTTCCGTCCGGCACGCCGCCGCCGATTTCGTCGATGATCTCCCGGAGCGTGGTGCCCATGGGGATTTCGACCAGGCCGGTGTTGGTGATCTTGCCGCCCAGGGCAAAGACCTTCGTGCCCTTGGATTTTTCGGTGCCCAGGGCCGCGAAGGATTCCGCGCCGTTGAGAATGATCTGGGGCACGTTGGCGAAGGTTTCCACGTTGTTTTCAGTGGTGGGCTTGCCGAAAAGGCCCTTCACCGCCGGGTAGGGCGGACGGGGGCGGGGCTCGCCGCGCTTGCCCTCGATAGAGGCCATGAGGGCGGTCTCCTCGCCGCAGACAAAGGCGCCGGCGCCCAGGCGGATAAAGAGATCGAAGTCGAAGCCGGAGCCCAGTATGTTCTTGCCCAGCAGGCCCATGGCACGGGCGTCCGCGATGGCTTTTTCCAGGTGCTTGACCGCGATGGGGTATTCCGCGCGGACATAGACATAGCCCTCCGTCGCCCCGGTGGCGTAGCCGCAGATGATCATGGCCTCCACCAGCGCGTGGGGGTCGCCCTCCAGCACGGAGCGGTCCATGAACGCGCCGGGGTCGCCCTCGTCGGCGTTGCAGGCCACGTATTTTTTGCCCTCAGGCTCACGCGCGACGAAGGACCACTTGAGTCCGGTCGGAAATCCGGCGCCGCCCCGCCCGCGAAGGCCGGAGGCTTTCACAAGCTCGACGACCTGTGCGGGACTCATCTCCGTCAGCACGCGGCCCAGGGCCTGATAGCCGTCCAAGGCTATGTACTCGCCGATGTCCTCCGGATCGATGACGCCGCAATTGCGCAGAGCAACGCGCACCTGCTTTCGGAAGAAGCCGGTGTCTCCCAGGGCAATGATCTCATCGCCGCGCTTGGAGTCCTCGTAGATAAGCTCGGTGACCACGCGGCCCTGAAGCAAGTGCTCTTCGAAGATTCGCTGGGCACCCGCCTCGTCCACCATCTGATAGAACGCGCCCTCCGGATAGACGATCACGACCGGTCCGAAGGCGCAAAGTCCGAAGCAGCCGGTCTTCACGGTCTTGATCTCTCCGTCAAGCCTGTGCTCCGACAGCATTCTCTCGAAATATTCGATCAGCCGGCCGCTTTTGCCCGAATGACAGTTCGTCCCGGCACAGATCAGGATGTGTGAGCGGTGCGCGGACGCGTCCCGGCGGGCGTCTGAGGCTGTGCCGTCTGTGTGCGCATCCGGTTCGTCCCGGCGTATGCCGATGGTGCCCTTCAGCTGGTCTCTCAGGGCCTTCAGTTCGTCTAAATTCTTCATGCCTGATCTCCTAACCGCCTCCCCGGCGCACTCCGAAACGGCGTCTGCCGCCGCTGCTCCGGTCTCCCCTGCGGGCC
>WRMQ01000093.1 GCA_009777055.1 Oscillospiraceae bacterium | reverse complement strand
GCACAGCCCGCAGGTTCGCCTTTTCGCCCTGGCTGACCGGCACGCCGATCCGTTCCGCGAGAAGCTCAAACGCGTCGCGGCCGAACGCCCCGCGGGCACAGGTCAGATTCTCCGGAAGCGGCCAGACCTCCCCAAAAAAATGCGTTCTGCCGTTTGGCAAAGGCAGCAGCGCTATGTTTTTCATGCTGATAGACCTCCATTCTGCTCTTGTCTATATCTCATCTATTATCTTACTCTGCTCTTAGTTCTATCTCATCCGCCCAAATACGCCTTCACGACCTTCTCGTCGCTGCGCAGCTCGGCGCCCCTGCCCTCAAGCACGATGCTGCCGGTGTCCAGCACATAGCCGTAATCCGCGAGGCCCAGGGCCATTTTGGCGTTTTGCTCCACGAGCAGAATGGTCGTGCCCTCCTCGTTGAGCTGCCGGATGATGCTTGTGATGTCCCGCACAATCAGCGGGGCGATGCCCATGGAGGGCTCATCCATCAGCAGCAGCTTCGGCGCGGCCATGAGCCCGCGCCCGATGGCCAGCATTTGCTGCTCGCCGCCGGACAGCGTGCCGCCCATCTGCTTGGCCCGCCTGCCCAAAATAGGGAAGCGCTCAAACACCTCCCGCAGTCTTCTCTTACGCTCCCTCTTATCCTTTAGCGTATAGGCCCCCAGCTCCAGATTTTCCAGCACAGTCAGATCTTTAAAAATATGCCTGCCCTCCGGCAGGTGAACCAGGCCCCGGCTCACGAGCTCATGGGCCGGCTTGCCGGTGATATCCTCGCCGCAAAAGCTCACCTTTCCGCTTTCCGGCTTGATGAGGCCTGAGACAGTGCGCAGGGTGGTGCTTTTTCCCGCGCCGTTGCTGCCCAGCAGCGTGACGATCCGCCCCTGCTCCACCTCGAAGCTGACGCCCTTCAGCGCAGCCACTTTTCCATAGAATGTCACAAGATTTTCGACCTTGAGCATGGTGTTGCTGCCGCTCACGCTTCCTCCTCCATTCCCAGGTAGGCTTCGATCACCAGGGGATTCGACTGCACCTCGGCAGGCGTGCCCTCCGCGATTTTCGTGCCGAAGTTGATGACAATCACTTTTTCGGAAACCTTCATGACCAGCTCCATGTCGTGCTCAATGAGAAAGACCGTGATGCCGAAATCTTTTCGAAAGCGGCGGATGAGCTCCACCAGCCGGTCCTTTTCCTCCCGGTTGAGTCCCGCGGCGGGCTCGTCCAGCAGCAGCAGCCGGGGCTTCGCGGCCAGGGCCCTGGCCCACTCCGTGCGCCGCTGGTCGCCATAGGACAAATTTTTCGCGGTCTCGTCTTTTTTGTCCAGGATGCCGACATAGTCCAGAAGACGCTCCGCGTTTTCGAGGATTTCCCGCTCCTCCCGGCGCTGGGCCGGGTGCCGCAGCAGCGCGCCGAAAACGCCCTGCTTCGAGACGCTGTGGGCCCCGCTCATCACGTTTTCCAGAACGGTCAAATTCTTGAACAGCCGCACGTTTTGGAAAGTACGTATGATGCCCATATGTGTGATCCTGTGCGGCTTCCTGCCGATCAGGGATTTGCCGTCAAAGAGAATCTCCCCCGAGGTCGCTTTATAAAAGCCCGTCATGCAGTTGAAGGCCGAGGTCTTGCCCGCGCCGTTGGGCCCGATCAGGGATGTGATAGAGCCCTCCTCGATATCGAAGCTCAGGTTTTCCACCGCGACGATGCCGGAAAAGCGCATGGTCAGGTTTTCGATTCGCATTAAGCTCATTTCAGCGCACCCCGTTTTCTTTCCGGCCAGAAGCCCTGGGGCCGCACAATCATCACGACCACCAGCAAAATGCCGAAAAAGAGCATCCGCGCGTCGCCGATAAAGGGCACGTCCCGGAAGATCTCGGGGAAAACCGCGAAAAATACGGCCCCCGCGATCACGCCGGGAATCTTGCCCATACCGCCCAGGATCACCGCCAGCAGAATGTTGGCGCTCTGGGTAAAGTCGAAGGACTGGGGGGAGATGGCGGTCATCCTCACCGCGAAGAAGCTGCCGGTGACCCCGCCCAGCACCGCCCCGATCATGTAGGCGTAGAGCTTATACCGGGTGGTGTTGACGCCCATGGCCCGGGCGGCGTCCTCGTCCTCGCGGATGTAGGCCAGAGCCCGCCCAAACCGCGAGCTTCGCACCCTGTGGGATATAAACACAAACAAAATCACCAGAACAAGAAAGACATAGTACCAGTGGATGCTCTTCGTCAGGCGCAGGCCGAACAGCTCCGGCCGCGCGATGGCGTTGAGCCCGCTGGCGGAGCCGGTAATATCCAGGTTCCGCGCGGTGATGCGCACGATTTCGGCGAAGCCCAGGGTTACGATGGCAAGGTAGTCGCTGCGCAGCTTCAGCGTCGGCGCGCCCACCAAAATCGCCGCGAGCAGCGATACAAGAACCACCATCGGCAGCGTCAGCCAGAAATTCCAGCCGAAGCTCTTCATTAAGATGCCCGTGGTGTAGGCTCCGATAGCGAATTTCGCGGCGTAGCCCAGGTCGCACAGCCCGCAGTAGCCCACGATGATGTTCAGGCCCAGGGCCAGCAGCGCGTAAAACATACCGTTCCACAGCACGATGAGGACGTAGTCGTTCGAAAACAGCGGCAGCGCGAGCATCGCCGCCAGCAGGCCAAGCAGCATGCCGGGCCCCAGCCATTTGCTGTTCATCATCTCTTTTGCTTTTATCATGAGGCCCGTTACATCCTCTCTATTTCCGTTTTGCCCAACAGGCCGTTGGGACGGACGATCAGCATCAGAATCAGGATTCCAAAGGCGAAGACGTCCTTCCAGGAGGAATCCAGCAGCTGCGTGCCCGTGGCCTCCAGCAGCCCCAGCAGCAGCCCGCCCAGCATCGCCCCGGGAATGGAGCCGATGCCGCCGATGACCGCCGCCGTAAAGGCCTTGATGCCGATGGTGTAGCCCATGTTATATTGCACATTGCCGTAGTAAACGCAGGCAAGGCCGCCGGCAATGGCCGCCAGGGCCGACCCCAGCATAAAGGTCAGCCCAATCACTTTATTGACGTTGATGCCCATCAGGCGGCAGGTGTCCTGGTCCAGCGCGATGGCGCGCATGGCCCTGCCGGTCTTCGTGTGCCCGATAAAGAGGCTCAGCCCCAGCATCACCAGGGCGGAAACCGCCAGCAGGACCATTTGTATGTAGGTGACGGTGAGCCCGCCGATTTTGATTCCGGCGCTGCTGTCCAGGCCGCTGGAAAAGAACAGGGGCTGGCTGTTGGTGATCACCATCACTGTGTTATAGATGACCAGGGATACCCCGATCGCCGTGATGAGCAGCGATAGCCGGGGCGCGCCCAGAAGCGGCCGGTAGGCGAAGCGCTGCGCCAGAAAGCCCAGCGCCGCCGCCAGGAACATCGCGGCCACGATGGAGCAGGCGACGGCAGGCCAGCCGCTCAGAAAGCGTGACAGCGCGCCGAAAACGGACAGGCACACAAACGCGCCGGTCATATAGATATCCCCGTGGGCAAAGTTAAGCAGCTTGATGATACCGTAGACCATCGAGTAGCCCAGCGCGACCAGGGCGTAAAACGAACCAAGGATCAGGCCGTTGACGCCCTGCTGCAAAATCAATTCCCATGTTGACAAGCCGAGAACACCACCTGTCGAAATTTAGTCCAGCGTAACCAGCCGGAACTTGTCGCCCCTGATTTGCAGGATAATGAAGTTCGACACCGCGGGCTCTCTGTCCGGGGTGAAGCTGATCAGACCCGAAAGGCCCTGATATTCGGAAGCCTGCACCTCTTCGCGCACCCGCTCGGTCTCAATGCCGCCGGCGCGCTCAATGGCCTCCTTGAGCAGATAGATCGTATCGTAGCTCAGCGTGGCGTAGGTGCCGGGGTCCATGCCGTGCATGCGCTTGTAGGCGTCCACAAAAGCGTCGCCGCCCTCGGCGAACTCAACGAAGGGCGGGGAGGTCACATACACGCCCTCGCCGTCCGCGCCGCAGGCCTTGATGAGCTCCACGGAGGCCGAGCCGTCGCCCACGGCGATTTCGCCGGCGTAACCACCGCGCCGCAGCTGCTTGATCACGTTGGAGCCGTCCGCGTGGTAACCGCACCAGTAGACAAAATCCGCGCCGGAATTGCGGATTCTCGTCACGATGGCGGAAACGTCTGCGGCGCCCTTCTCCATAATCTCCACAGTGGCAATCTCAAAGCCGCTCCTGGGCAGCTCGCTCTCGCAGAGATCCGACAGGTTCTTGGTGTAGGCGTCGCCCTGATGGATGAGAGCGACCTTCTTGGCGTCCACGGCCCTGCACAGCTCGGCAAGGGTGACTACGGCATGGGTGCCGGGGCTGTTGATCATGAAGCTTTGCTCCAGGCCCTGCTTCGTGATATCGGTGGAATTGGCGCAGGAAATCAGCAGAAGAAGGTTCTCGTCATAAAACAGCTGCATGGTGGGAATGATCGCGCCGGAGGCATAACCGCCCACGACGAAATCCACGCCCCTGGAGATGATCTTGGAAGCGGCCTGCGTGGCCATGTTCGGGTCAGCGCCGTCGTCCGCCTCATAGAGCACCAGCTCCTTGCCCAGCACGCCGCCGGCCTTGTTGATCTCGTCCACAGCCAGCTGATAGGATTGGAGCATGTCCTTGCCGTAATAGGTTTCCGTACCGGAAAGCGGGGCGAGCACGCCGATGGTAATCACGTCGTCGTTCCTGCCGCTGCAGCCCGCCAGAATCGCGAACAGCATCGTCAGCACCGCCAGTGCCGCAACGATCCGAATTGTCATTTTACGCATAACAGATCCTCCCATATTTCAGATGAATAAATCGCGTCCTCATTCTAACATATTTTATCGGCGGTTGTCAAGAGTGCGCTACAAGCAGGCTTCAGAGCAGCAAAATCCGAACCCTTCACCAACCATCACGATTGGGTACTGGTTCGGATTTCGTGCGTTTGGTGCCGGTGATCGGGGTCGAACCGATACGGTGTCGCCACCACCGGATTTTGAGTCCGGCACGTCTGCCAATTCCATCACACCGGCACGGCTTCCCTATTATAGCCGAAACCGGCGCGAAATGCAAGTGCTTTTTGAAAAATAAATTGACTTATCCCGCCGCAGCCTGTATAATAAATTCATCTAAAAAGCCTATGAAAAAATCTATGAAAAAAAGACTCTGTTCAGATATGCGCATATATGCGCATACTTAGGAAATCGGGAGGTTCTTCCATGGCGAATCAGAGGCCGCGGTTCCATCGCGGGAGGTTTAAGCTGCTGCAAATTACGGATATCCAGGATTACGGCAATGTTTCGCGGCACACCCTGGAGCTCCTGGAGGCCGCGCTGGACCTGGAAAAGCCGGATCTGGTGGTCTTCACCGGCGACCAGATCGCGGGGGAAATGCCCTCAATGAACGGAAAAAAGGGGCCGGAAAACGTCGCGAAAACCATCCGGCAGCTCCTGGCGCCTCTGGAGGCGCGGGAGATTTTCTTCACCTTCACCTTCGGCAACCACGACATGATGAGCGGGACGGCCCTGCGGGAGCAGTTCGCGGTATACGCCGCCTCGCCCTGCTGCCTGGCGGAGGATACCCCCGGTGTTTCGGGCTGCGGAAACCACAGCCTGCCCATCTGGAGTGAGGATGGCAGCCGAACAGCCTTCAACCTCTATCTGCTGGATTCCCACGGGGCCGCGCATGTGAGCGGCTACGCGCCGCTGGAGCCCGATCAGGTCGGCTGGTACCGCCGCACCCGGGACGCCCTGGCGGCGGAAAACGGCGGGCAGCCGGTGCCCTCGCTGCTGTTCCAGCATATCCCCCCGCCAAATGTGTACGACATCCTGCTGAAAACGAAAAAAGCAAAAACAGCCGTCCGGGGTTTTCGCGGGAGGCGGAATACCTACTATAAGCTTGACCCGGAGAATTCCCGGCCGGGAGGGGTGTTTTTGGAAGCGCCCTGCGTGCCGGATACAGACGCCGGCCTTTTCGCGGCGGCGCTGGAGCAACGGGATATTCTGGGCATGTATTTCGGCCACGACCACAAAAATACCTTCGAGGGGAAGCTCGGCGGCATTGCGCTGGGCTATACGCCCTCGCTGGGCATGGTGAGCTATGGCAACGGCCTGGGGCGCGGCCTGCGGGTGTTTGAGCTGAACGAAAACGCCCCCGCGGATTATAAGACGAGAATATTACATATCCCGGCGCTTTTGCCGGAGAAAAAACTGCCGCTCTCTGCGCGGCTGATGGACATGACCCCCACCAGCGTTGAGGACGCGGTGCCAAAGCTGGTAAAGCTGCTGCTCGGCATACTGGGGATCGCGGCATTGGTCATCGCTTTGATTTTTTTGCTTTAAGATTTTCTTGCATTTTTTTCTTGCATTTTCTTGCTATTGATTTTTGAGTTATATATTTTTTTATATTTTATTTTTTGTATTTTGTTTTTTTATATTTTATTTTTATTATTTTACGAAAGAGGGAAACACTGCATGAGCAACGAAGCGGTACAGGCGGCAAAAAGCGAAAGCGTAAAAAAAGAGAGCGCCTTCTCCAGATGGGACGACAAGATGGGCGCGAAGCATCCGGAGCTCTGGAAAATCGTAAAATGGCTCATTGCCGGCTTCATCGCCAATGTGCCGGAGCTGGGCGTCTATATGCTGTGCCTGCGGATATTTACGAGCCTGGGCGTTACGGCGGTTCCGAATCTGTTTTTCTTTCGTTTTCTGGCCGAGCGCGGCATTCAGGACCCCAACTATACCACGGCGGCGCTGGTTTACGCCTACATGATCTCCACGGCCATCGGCTATGCCATCGCCTTTGTCATCAACCGCAAGGCCACCTTTCACGCCGATCAAAACGTAGCCCTTTCCACCTTTTTTTATGTGCTGTTCGTTATCCTGACCATCTTCCTCAACGGCCTCATCGGCCCCGTGCTTTCGGGCCTGACCAGCAAGCTGGCCTTCCTTCCCGATACCCTCGTTCAGATTGTCAGCAAATTCGTGGGCATGCTGATTCCCGGGCTGTGGGCGTATCCGCTGAACCGCTTTGTCATTCACCGCAAAAAGAAACCAATTGAAGCTTAAGGAGAATATTGTATGCGTTACCGCGACTACGGCACCCGTTCCGGCGACAAGATTTCCATTCTGGGCTTTGGCTGTATGAGGCTTCCGGAGTTCGAACGAAACGGCAAATGGTATGTGGACCAGGAGAAGACCACCGAGATGCTCCTGCGCGCGGCGGAGCTGGGGGTGAACTACTTCGATACCGGTTATTTCTATTGCAACAAGAACAGCGAGCGGGCCGTGGGCGAAGCCTTAAAGCCCATCAGGGACAAAGTGATGATTTCCACGAAGCTCCCCATGGGCGAGATCCGGGAAAGCCACGACTACCGCGGCTGGCTGGAAAACAGCCTGCGGGAGCTGGACACGGATTATATCGACTACTACCATTTTTGGGCCCTGGGCCTTCAGAGCTTCCGGGAGGAGGTGCTGGCCCCGGGATTGATGAACGAGGCGCGGAAAGCAAAGGAGGAGGGCCTGATCCGGAACATCTCCTTCTCCTTCCACGACGACCCGGCGGGGATCAGGGAGATCATTGACCGGGGCGAGGTGTTCGACTCCATGCTCGTGCAGTACAACCTGCTCGACCGGGCCAACGAGGAGATGATCGCCTACGCGGCGTCAAAAGGCCTGGGCGTGGCGGCTATGGGCCCGGTGGGCGGCGGACGGCTTTCGGCCCCGACGCAGCTGCACAAGCGCCTGACCGGCAGCGAAAGCGCGATGCCCACCTATGAGCTGGCGCTGAAATATGTGATGGGGAACCCCAACGTCAGCTGTGCCCTTTCCGGGATGCAGGACATGGATATGCTCTTGAAGAACGTGGCCGTGGCCAACGACCCCGCGCCGCTGACGCCGGAGGAATGGTCCATGGTCAATGATTCCCTGGAAAAGCTCGCGCGCTTCAGCGATCTCTACTGCACCGGCTGCGCCTACTGCCAGCCCTGCCCTGCTGGGATTGATATTCCCAAAATTTTTTACAACTACACCTGCCACAATGTATACGAGCTAAAAGACCATGCCAAAAAAGAGCACGGCAAATATCTGGAAAAGAGCGGAAAAACCTCCGCCGACTGCACGGACTGCGGCTTTTGCGAAAGCAAGTGCCCGCAAAAGCTGGCGATCAGAAAAGAGCTCGCCCGAGTAGAAAGGGTGTTGGCTTGAACAAGATTAAATTAGCGCCCCCCACCGTCAAGATCTCATTGGCGGCGCTGCTGCTGGCCTTCGGGCTGCTGCTGCCGCAGGCCTTTCATCTGTTCGGCCAACAGGCGGGGCAATGGTTTTTGCCCATGCATCTGGGCGTGTTCGCGGCGGGCTTTCTGCTGGGGCCAATCTATGGCTGCGCCATCGGCTTGCTCACGCCGCTGCTGAGCTTTGTCCTGATGGGCATGCCCCCCGCGCCGCTGCTTTGGTTTATGACCGCCGAGCTCGCCTTCTACGGCCTGAGCTCCGGGCTGTTTTATCGCAAGCTGCGCCTGCCGGTGTGGGCGGCTCTGCCTCTGGCGCAGCTCAGCGGCCGAGCTGCCGAGCTGCTGCTCCTGCTGCTGATGGGCGCCCTTCTCGCGCCGGGCAGGGTGCTGCCCTACACCCTCGTGTTCACGGCGGCCGTTACGGGCCTGCCGGGGATCGCGCTGCAGTGGGCGGCTCTGCCGCTGATCGTAAAATTGACAGAGAAGAAAGGGATTTTTCAAAGCAATGGATAATATACTCCGCTCTCTGCTGCTCACCGCGCAGGAGGTCCTGCTGCAGGGGGAGCATTCCTGCGTGGTCTGCGATGCCGGCGGCATGTGGCGCACGTCGAAGGAGCCGGGCATCCGGCCAGTTCTGCGCTGGCTCAGGGAGGACAGCCAGTCCCTGAAAGAAGCCGTCGCGGCCGATAAGGTTGTGGGGCGGGCGGCGGCCATGCTCTTTGCCCATGGCGGCGCGAAGGCCCTCTGGGCGGAGCTCATCAGCGACGCCGCGCTGGATTTCCTGGCCGGCACGGACATCGTCTACGCATACGGCGCAAGGGTTCCGGCCATTTTAAACAGAGAAGGGACCAGCACGTGCCCGATGGAGGAGCGCGCGCTGCGCTGCGAAACCGCGGCGGAAGCCTTCGAAATGTTTGACAAAATGATAGAGAAGTAAAAAAAGGCGCTTTTAGGCGACTGCAGTGATTTTCCGCAAAGAAGTACAGGCAGGCAGGCGTGAAATCGCTCGCGCGATAAAATTCCCCCAAGAATTGCTGCGGCAATTCTTTTCCCCCTTTGCTTCCAAAGGGGGCTTTAGGATAGCAAAGCGA
>WRMQ01000092.1 GCA_009777055.1 Oscillospiraceae bacterium | reverse complement strand
TATCAATGGCACCGATCCGATCTACTTCGGCGCCGTGGCCATAAATCGCTTTGAGGCCGTGAAGCAGGCGGGGTAAGGACTTAGCAGGGCGATAAACCGGCCTAAAAACAAAAAACGCGCCCCCGGTCAGCACACGCTGACCGGGGGGTCTTTCTTTTTTCAACATGGACACCGATGACGCGCCTCCGCATATACTGTAGCGAAGAGCGAATCTTCAACGATGAACCGTTATTTCGTTCAGTATACCCGGTATTTACTCCGGGAGGGAAGGAGGGCAATCATGATGAGGGATAATTCCGGTGGTTGCTGTTGTTGTTGCTGCAAGCCATGCGTCTGCGAAAAGCGCTGCTGCGAGCCATGCGAGGAGCGGCGTCCATGCGGCTGCAACAAGAGCCCCGGACTCTGTGGCATCGTGAATGGGATCGGCGGCGGTATTTGTTCTATCGTCAATGGCATCTTCGGCGGAAGCGGAAGCAGTGGCTGCGGTTGTGGTCCACGCTGCAAATGCTGCCAGTGTCGCCGTGATGACGACTGTTGCTGCTAATGTAATGCATATTCAGAATTAGAATATAAAAAAACGGAGGCCGCTGAGAATAGCGGTCTCCGTCTGTTTTGTTTTAATGAAAGGGGAGAGAACGAGGGCAATTAATACATGCCACCCATGCCGCCGCCCTGGGCCATGGCCGCGCTGGCCGCCGCGTCCGCCGCGGGATCCGGCTTGTCGGCCACGAGGCTTTCAGTGGTGAGCACCATCGCCGCCACGGAGGCCGCGTTTTGCAGCGCGCAGCGGGTCACCTTGGTGGGGTCCAGGATGCCCGCTTCCAGAATGTCGACATATTGGTCAGCCGCGAAATCGTAGCCGTAGTTGGCTTTTCCGCTGCTGATAATGGCGTTGACGATCACGGAGCCTTCCACGCCCGCGTTGGCGGCGATCTGACGGATCGGCTCCTCCAGCCCGCGCAGCACAATGTTGATGCCCGTCTTGCGGTCAGCATCGTCCACGGTGTCAAGCAAATTCCTTACCTTGGGCAGCGCGTTAAGCAGAGAAACGCCGCCGCCGGCCACATAGCCCTCCTCCACCGCGGCCTTGGTCGCGGCCAGGGCGTCCTCGATACGGAGCTTTTTCTCCTTCATCTCCGTCTCGGTTGCGGCGCCAACGCGGATCACCGCGACACCGCCCGCGAGCTTCGCCAGGCGCTCATGCAGCTTTTCGCGGTCAAAATCGGAGGTGGAAACCTCAATCTGGGAGCGGATCTGCGCTACGCGGCCCGCGATATCCTCTTTCTTGCCAGCGCCATTGACGATGATGGTGTTTTCCTTCGAAACGCGCACGGTCTTCGCGAAGCCCAGCTGATCCAGGGTGGTCTCCTTGAGGTCCAGCCCCAGGTCGGAGGTGATGACCTCACCGCCGGTGAGCACCGCGATATCCTGCAGCATCTCCTTGCGGCGGTCGCCAAAGCCGGGCGCCTTCACGCCCACGCAGATGAACGTGCCGCGCAGCCGGTTGAGCAGAATCGTCGAAAGCGCCTCGCCCTCGATGTCTTCGGCGATGATCACAAGCTTTTTCCCGGATTGCAGAATCTGCTCCAGCAGGGGAAGGATCTCCTGGATATTGGCAATTTTTTTATCGGTGATGAGCACCAGAGCGTCGTCGACGACGGCTTCCATCTTCTCGGTATCGGTGACCATATAGGGGGAGATGTAGCCGCGGTCAAACTGCATGCCCTCAACAACGTCGCAGTAGGTCTCGGCGGTCTTGGATTCTTCCACCGTGATCACGCCGTCCTTGGTGACCTTTTCCATGGCCTCCGAGACGATTTTGCCGATGGCGGCGTCGCTGGAGGAAACCGTGGCGATGCGGGCGATGTCCTCGGGGGAGCTGACCTGCTTCGCGTCCGCCCGCAGGGATTCCACCGCTGTGTCAACGGCCTGCTGAATGCCGAACTTCACCACCATGGGGTTCGCTCCGGCGGCCACATTTTTGAGGCCCTCACGCACCAGGGCCTGCGCCAGCAGCGTGGCGGTGGTGGTGCCGTCGCCGGCCACGTCGTTGGTCTTGGTGGCGACTTCCTTCACCAGCTGCGCGCCCATGTTTTCAAACGCGTCGTCCAGCTCAATGTCTTTGGCGATGGTCACGCCGTCGTTGGTGATCAGCGGCGCGCCGTATTTCTTGTCGAGCACCACATTGCGGCCCTTGGGGCCCAGGGTGATCTTCACGGTGTTCGTCAGCTTGTCGATACCGGCCTGCAGCGCGCGGCGGGCCTCCTCGCCATAGATGATTTGCTTTGCCATAATGAAATCTCCTCCGTTTCTTTCTTTTGATTACTCCACGGTTGCCAGGATGTCGCCTACGCGCACCACGGTGAATTCCTCACTGTCGAGCTTCACCTTCGTGCCGGAATACTGGCTGGTGATGACCTTGTCGCCGGGCTTGACCGTCATCGCGACCTCCTTGCCGTCCACCAGGCCGCCGGGGCCCACCGCGATCACTTCAGCGATCTGCGGCTTTTCCTGCGCCGGGCCGGCCAGGATGATGCCGCTTTTGGTGGTCTCCTCGGCCTCCATCAGCTTGAGCACAACGCGGTCGGAAAGTGGTTTGATCGTCATTTCCATGTACCTCCCCAAAATAATAATAAACATAGAATTAGCACTCATTCCGCGCGAGTGCTAATTCTATTATAGCCTGACGAGCTGGAAAAATCAAGAGGTATTCGCAAAAATTAACAATGCATTCATAAATTTTAATCCGGATGCTTGATCCGGTCAATCGCGCCCTTTTCCAGCCGGGAAACCTGCGCCTGGGATATCCCGATCTCTTTGGCTACCTCCATTTGGGTTTTGCCCATCATAAAGCGCAGGTGCAGGATTTTTTTCTCCCGGGCGCTCAGGGCTTGCATCGCCGCGCGCAGCATCATTTCGTCCAGCCAGCCTTCCTCGTTTTGGCGGTCGCCAATCTGGTCCATCACATAAATCGTGTCGCTGCCGTCGGAATACACCGGCTCATACAGTGAAACAGGGTCAACGATGGATTCCAGCGCCAGCACCACATCCTCTTTTTTGCGCCCGAGCGCGGCGGCGATCTCCTCCACCGTGGGCTCCCGCTGGTGCTCCGCCGCCAGCCGTTCCCGGGCCTGCATGGCGTGGTAGGCGGTGTCCCGCATGGAGCGGCTGACCCGCACGGCGTTGTTGTCCCGCAGGTAGCGGCGAATCTCGCCGATGATCATGGGCACCGCGTAGGTGGAAAGCCGCACGTTTTGGCCGATATCGAAGTTGTCGATGGCCTTCATCAACCCGATGCAGCCCACCTGGAAAAGGTCGTCCATGTTCTCGTCGCGGCTGGTGAAGCGCTGCAGCACGCTGAGCACCAGCCGCAGGTTTCCACTGATGAGCTCCTCCCTGGCCTGCAGGTCGCCGTCCCGCACGCGCTCGAGCAGCACTTTTTTTTCCGCTTCCTTGAGCACCTTGAGCTTGGCCGTATTCACCCCGCAGATTTCGACTTTATTGAAGTGCATGCTTACCCTCCTGAATGAATTACCCAAAGTATGGGCAGGTTACAGAGGATCATGCAGAAGTTTTATAGATAAATAAGACAGTAAAACAAATAAAAACACAAACGGCAGAGGATTCAAACCCTCTGCCGTGTCGTTTGCTTTCTATTTTCCGTTTCCGGTCACAACGCGCGAAGCGACTGCGCGGCGGTGACCTCCTCCATCTTTCCCCGGTCCAGCTTGTATTTCCACGAAAACAGCGCCAGCGCGGCGAGGGTGAGCAGGGGAGGGACGAGAAACATCATCACCGTGATGCCCGTTTTCGCGGCGGAGGACTGCCGCGCCAGCGCGCCGTCGTAGCCGGTGAGATCCAGGCCGATGTACATCATCAGGGCCTGCAGGGAGTACGCGCCCTTTTGCAAAAAGCCCTTCATCGAAAACACCACGGAATCGGAGCGATAGCCCAGCTTGTATTCGCCGTAGTCCACCACGTCCGAAAGCATCACGGTCTGTGAGACGAAGCAGCAGCCCACGCCCATCATGCCCAAAAAGCCGAAGGCCATAAACAGCGGGAACACATTGATGACCGCGCTGAAGAGATACATGCCGAGATAGCCGGCGGCGGTCATGCCCATGGCCAGCTTGATGACGGTGTTGCGCTCCAGCCGCCGGGTCAGCAGCGGCAGCATTCCCAGCCCAAGGGCCTGCCCCGCGCCCACCAGGGTGCCAAACAGCGACATCAGCCGCAGGTTGCCCAGCACGTCTTCAAAGTAATAGGCCGCCAGACCGCTGACCATGTACCAGCCGGTGTTGTTGAGCAGCGCCACCAGCATGAATACCAGCAGCTGGTCGTTGCCGCGAATCGTGCGCACAACCGTGCGAAAGGTGAACCTCTCCTTGGGCGGGGGCGTGACCGCGATGGCGCTCATTTTTCGGGTGGAAAAGAAGGTGATGGTCACCATGCCCACCAGCACAAGCCCGCACAGGCTGGCCCAGCGGTGGAAGCCGGTGGCGTTGAGGCCCTCCTGCCCGCCCAGGCGCTCAATCATCGGCACGGTGAGCAGCACAATGGCGAAGTTGCCCAGGCCCGAAAACGCCCGGGGAATCGTCGCGGCGATATTGCGCTCCCTGGGGTCTGTGGTGAGCGAGGGCACCATTGACCAGAAGGGGATATCCATGAGGGTGTTTGTCACATCCCAGAGCACACAGGTGAGGGCCGCATAAATGCAAAGCCCGGCGCTCATTGCCCCCGGCGTGACAGGGAATCCGGGGTTCCAGAACAGCAGCGACAGCGCGCCGGCGTTGAGAACCGCACCCAGCAGGATCCAGCCCCGGTATTTCCCGAAGCGGGATACGGTGTTATCCACAACCGCGCCCATCATCGGGTCGTTCACGCCGTCCCAAATGCGGCACAGGGTGGCGATCACGGCCAGAAAGCGCGGTGTCAGCAGCAGGATATCCGTCTGGTATTTGTTCAGGAAGGTAAAGAACAGCCCATAACTGAGATCCATGCCGAAGGCCCCGGTGCCGTAGCCCAGGAAGCGAAGATATTTTCGGGCTTTTTCTTTTTTCATGCGCTCTCCTGTTCGAGCAAGGCGTAGATCGCGTAAATCTCGGCCGCCGAGCTGGCGTCCTGGGCGATATGCGCGTAGTCGGCGTTTGCGTTGAAGCCGTTCAGAAAATCCCGGGGCATGAAGTTGCGCATAACGCCATGGTGCCCTGCCGTGCGGTAGTTCTCGTAGGCGTAGTCGAAGCCCGTGCGGAAGCGCGCCAGATAATCCGCCGCCGCATCGTCGAAGGGCAGCAGGTCCATATAGCCGCTGAGCAGCACCAGGTGGAACCAGGTGTTCTGCCGGGGATATACCCAGATGTCATTCTCGCTGTTATATTGAGCGAAGCGGCGGTCGGCGGCGGCGGCCCAGTGCCTGGCGTCGTCCAGATAGGCCGTTTCTCCCGTCGCGATGTAAAGCTCAACCGCCGAGGAAACCGGTGTGCCGCTGTTGTAGGTATACACGGCCAGGTCATGCTCCTTGAAGCCCAGAATGTTATTGTCCTCATCTTTATGGAAGCGCATCAGGTCGTGGAAGGTGCCGTCGCTGTTTTCAAGATATTGCAGCATGCGGTAGGCTTCCCTGGATTTCTCCAGATAGAATGCCTCCTCCGTTTCATTGTAGAACATGGCCAGAAACTGCGCCATGGGCCCGGTGGAGCAGGTATGCACGGCCTCCTTGCCCTCGTTCCAGTAGTAGCCCGCCACGGGGCCGTCGGGAGCGGGCCAGCCCTGGTCGGTGAAGATCTCGTCCGGCAGCGTGACATAGGCGTCGGCGATGAGGTAGTCGGCGATTTCGCGGGCAAGCGAGATATAGCGGCTGTTGCCGGTGAGGCGGTACATGTTCACGAAATCGCGGCCCAGCCACATCATGTCGTCATAGCTCACGCTATGCCGCTGCGCCGCGCCGCGGAAAACCGTCCACTCTGTTACGTGGCCGCTGAAGGAAAGGCCGTCATACCTGCGAAAATGCCGCACGCAGCCCGTGACGCTGGGCAGCAGCCAGCCATATTTGCATGAGTCCAGCGCCGCCATGCGGGTGGAAAGCGACAGCAGCCCCGTCACCTCCCAGCAGCTGGCGGGCTTGGCGATGCTGTAGGCATAGCGGTCCAGGAGGTGCAGGCCGGGCCGGTAATACTGCCGGTAGTAGTCATCGGCCAGCTCGGCGGCGCGTTCGGCGGCGGTTCCCTTCGGCGCGGCTTCGCTGGGCCGCATCGCGGTCTCCATGGGAAAGAAGCCGGGGATAAGCAAGACCAACGAGACAAAGAACGATACAATGCGCTGGAAGAATAAAATCATAGAAGCGTAGTCCTTTCTTTTCTGTTTGCGCTTGATGTGTCCAGTATATCACATATGCGCATAAAGCGCAACCAAGAAAAAGAACCAAGAAAAAGCATTGAGAAAAAGCGCGGCAAAAAGCGTTTGCATTTTTTGCCGGCATATGGTATGATACTTTGTTTTCATCAAATGAAAAAGATTTTTACGCATTAACGAGGAGGACACACATGGACATCCAAAACCTGACCGCGGCTCTGCAGGATTTTCGGCCGAAGGAGTATACCTGGACCTTCGCGCTCTATAGCGCGCACAAATCCCGGGATGGCCTGCAGCTGAGCTGGAACGCCTGCGCTATGCGGGAGATTCCCCGCTGGACAGAGGTTCTGGCCCGCACGCTGCTGGAAAAATCCCTGACTGAGCGCGGTGTGACGGAGTATTCGCCGCTGCTGCCCAAGGAGCAGATCGGCGTGCTTGAGCGCGGCAGCGAGCTCATCCGCGGGCAAATGAGCGACATGCTCCTGGGAATCACCGGCGCGCAGACGCTCGCCCCTGAGGATTTCGCCAACGGCGTGGTCTCCAGGCCGGCAGGCTATGCTTTTTATGGCGTTCGTCCGGTAACGCCGGAGGAGCTGGAGGCCGACGGCCAGCAAAAGCCCAGAGAGATCATTTTTATGCGCCGGGGGAATCCCTTTATCACGGGCGCGAAGATGCTGCTTTGCACAGGCCAAAACGGCGGGATCGCCGAGAGCGAGGCGCCGCTGCTCAAATTCACGCCGCAGACGGACTTTCTTTTGATAGAAGACATGTGCTGCTTTATCTCCGAGAGCATCGCGAAGGATTTCGATCTGGAAAGCCGTCCCAACGCCGTGTGCGCCCGGCGGCTGGAGCAGATCGCCGAAAGCGACGTGGTGGGCTGCTTCGAGGCTCTGGAGATGGCCGCGCTTTCCGGGAAGAACACCCGCAAGTTCCTGGATTTCGACCGGGAGATTCTGACGCATATCGCGGGGCTTTCCATTGAGGCCCGCATGGATTTTTTGGGTACCTACGGCGTGGAGCTGGACGCCAACGGCAAAATGAATACCGCCGACCCCGAGCAGTGCGAGCTGATCATCGACCTGCTGTGCGGCCGCAGCTGCCTGGATGTACTGGGCCGGCTGGCGGTGGGGCTGAACATCAAGCCAAGAGAGTAGAGGGAAGAATCAAAAAACACAACCCCCGAGGCGTAATGCTTCGGGGGTTTGGTTATCAGGAATGTTACACCAGCATCTTTCCAAGCGCGGCGAGCTCCTCAACATCCGCCGGCGGAATCTGTGAAAGCTCAATGCCCATGGCTTTGGCCTCCAGAATCTTCGTCGCCGTGGTCTCGATGCAGTCTGTCATGTCGGAGGCGCGGCGCAGGTTCGTGCCCGCCACCACCAGGCCGTGGTTCTGCATGATGACGGCCGCGCCCTCCTCGCCGACGGCCTCGCCCACCAGATCACCCAGCTCCGGCGAGCCGGGGATGATGAAGGGTACCACGGGCACGTCGCCGAAGAAGGCCGCGTCGGAGGAAATCGGCGCGAATTTGAGCCCCGCCAGACCCATCAGCGTAGATTTCGTGGCGTGGGAGTGAATGACCGCCGAGATCTCCGGACGGCGCTGGTAGATCGCCAGGTGGACGTTTTTCTCGCTGCTGGCGGAAAGCTCCGCGCCGCCTACGGCCTTGCCATTCATATCCAGCCGTACCATCTGGTCGGCCCGCAGGTCGCCCTTGAAGATGGAGCTGGGTGTGATCCAGATGTGGTCGGGGTTGTCGTCGCAGCGGGCGCTGATGTTGCCGCCGATGCCCGTGATCAGGCCCTTGGCGTACATCTCGGTGGTGATTTGCAGAATCTCGTCCCGCACGTCGCCGGTTTTCGGCTTGCCCGCCTCCATGATCACCTGCTGCACAACAGGCTGTGCCTGCTGCTTGCCGCCGAAAAGCTTTCGCTTTCCGAAGAAGCCGGGCTTCGCGGGCGCTTCTTGCTGTGGCACAGCAGCGGGAGCGGCCTGCGCCTGGGGCTGTGCGGGGGCCTGCGCGGGGGCGGCGGGAGCGGCTTTGTCAGCGGCTCCCACAGCGCCCAAATCCGCCATGCGAAATCCGGTTTTTGCCACCGCCGCCTGATAGGAGCCCATCATCATCTTGAGCATGGGCTGCATGCTCATGGCCTTGCGGATGTTGCCCGTGAAAGAAAGCGCGCCCGAGGACACGATGTCCATGACCTTCATCGTGCCCATCATCATGCCGTCGAAGCAGTCGATGGGCATGCGCAGGTTGACCTCCGCGCCGTCGGGGCATTCGCCCAGACCCACGGTGATGTCGCCCTTTTTGAAGATCATATAGCAGCTTTCTTCCGTATCCTTGAAGGTGATCTGGAAGGAGATGTCCTTGTTGGCCGTCTTGGCCTTCACATCCGTGTCGGCGGCCATGATACCGAGAAATTCATTGATCAGGCCCAAATACCCAATGCCGGAGGGCGCGGAAACAGCGGCCGGGCTTCCCGCATCCTCCAGCCGGAAGCCTGTCTTGGCCACCGCCGCCTGATAGGAGCCCATCATCATCTTGAGCATAGGCTGCATGGTCATGGCCTTGCGGATGTTGCCCGTGAAAGAAAGCGCCCCGCTGGATACGATGTCCATGACCTTCTTCGTGCCCATCATCATGCCGTCGAAGCAGTCGACGGGCATGCGCAGGTTGACCTCCGCGCCGTCGGGGCATTCGCCCAGACCCACGGTGATGTCGCCCTTTTTGAAGATCATATAGCAGCTCTCTTCCGTGTCCTTGAAGGTAATCTGGAAGGAGATGTCCTTGTTGGCCGTCTTGGCCTTCACATCCGTGTCGGCGGCCATGTTATTCAGGAATCCCTGGATCAGCGCCATGTATCCGCCGCCGGCGGGCGCGGAGGCCGCCGCCGGGACAGGGGCCGGAATAGAGGCCTTTGCTTCAGGGACGGAAGCCGCCGCGCTCTTGCCCGTGTCGAGATCGTTGACGCCCACCACCTTGCCCTCCAGCTGCTTCAGGGCCGCGGTATCGAACTTCTTTTCGCCGGTGAAGCTGAAGCTCTGGAAGGCCTTGCGGTTGATCACGTCTGTGCTGAGCTCGCCCGCCAGCAGCTTTTTGATGTTTTCCGCCATAATCAGGCCCTGGTGAATACCCACCTGCCTGGTGTTGCCCGCGATATGCGGGGTGGAAAGCACGTTGGGCAGCAGCACGAGGGGATCGTCGGAGGCTGGGGGCTCCAGGGGGAAGACGTCCAAAGCCGCCCCCTTCACCTTGCCGCT